>CAYNNV010000008.1:0-27608 GCA_964398625.1 uncultured Sangeribacter sp.
AAAAAAGTCATCACTACTTTTGCACCCGGCATGATGCAGCGGAGGAGGAATAATATTGATCGTGCGCGTCTTGAGCAAAACTTGAAATATACAGATAAGTACGTTTATCTGTCGCAATCATATTCCGAAGCAGTATCAGAGGCTTGGGGTGTGAGTTCCGACAAAATCGCGGCAATCGAGAATCCGGTTGTGTATGACTCTTTTTTTCCAATGGATAATTACAACAACAAAGAGAAAATCATACTCTTTGTAGGGCGCTATGATGAATATCAGAAGCGAATAACGGAAATACTCCGTATTTGGAAAGAGATGCAGCAAGACGGTCATGAGGGGTGGCGGTTACTACTCGGCGGCCATGGAGCTGATGAGGAACGGTATCGTGAAATCATACGCAAAGATGGGATAAAAAATATTGAACTTATGGGAAAGATAGACCCATTGCCCTACTACCGCCGAGCTTCTATTTTCATTATGACCTCAAGCTATGAGGGGTGGCCTATGACTATGATAGAGAGTATGCAGATGGGATGCGTGCCCATAGCCTACGATTCATTCACTGCTCTACGCGATATAGTAGAGCATGGTAAAAGCGGCATAGTAGTGGCCGACGGCAATCGCAAGGACTTCATAGTTCAACTTCGCAGACTTATGCGTGACTCAGCCTTGCGCCGCTCAATGGCTGCTCAAGCTTTAGACTCCGTGAAGAAATATTCACCAGAAACGACTGTTGACAAATGGCTACAGCTGATGCAATGATTCATTCATACGACGTATTTGACACCATAGTAGTACGCAGCTGCGGCGACGCACACGAAGTATTTACTCTCCTTGCCGAAGATATTTTAGGGAAAGAGGCTCCGGAAAGCGCTATCCGAGATTTTTCCTATGCCCGAATAAAAGCCGAATCAGAAGCTCGCAAAACCATAGAGAGTGAGGAGGTTACAATAGAGGATATTTATAATCTATTTCCGCTTCAGGACTTCGGAATTGAAAATATAGAGATTGTGATGAAGCGCGAAATGGAGATAGAACATGAACAAACTATAGCTGTAGAAAAGATGCGGCACGAGATTAAACTGCTGCATGATCGAGGCGAGTCAGTCTACTACATCTCCGATATGTATCTGCCTGACGAATGGTTTATGAAGATGCTGAGAGACAAGGGATTCTGGAAGGAGGGGGATAAACTCTACGTATCGGCTTCAACGGGTGCTACAAAGCGTACAGGGACACTCTATGATCTAATAGCCAAAGAAAATAAGATTGCTCCGGGAAGATGGATTCACAGCGGTGATAACAAGTATAGCGATATCCGCATGGCCCGCAAAAAAGGGATTCGCACCAAGCACATCACACATAACTATTCTAATATAGAGAAACGCAACATCTCCGAGTCATTCACCGGGCACAATACCGGCCACCTTCTTGCAGCGGCCTCAAGAGCGGTGAGGCTTTCCGGAAATGATGATTCTGACTACTTAATCGGAGCGGAGGTCATAGCACCGCTTTTCACCGGATTCGTGGCTTCCGTCATGGAGGATGCACAAAATAAAGGTGTAGACAAGCTTTGTTTCCTGGCGCGAGATGGAAGAATATTCTATGAAATAGCACTCGCATTGGCTCCACTATATCCGTCGTTGAAGTCCGAATATGTGAAGATGTCGAGAACATCGCTCTATCTGCCGGGTCTTGAGAGACTTACGGCTAACGAAATTATGAAGCTTGCGCAGCACGATTTTAAGGGGAACGAAATATACAGCATTCTGAAGAATTTTTTACCTCACGATGTGCTCCTATCCATTCAGAAAAGCTACCCGCAACCTGAGGGGAAAGATGCGGAAGAGCAATTGAATAATCTATTGCAACACCCGGAAGCCGGAGAGAAACTTAATAAGTATTATTTATCATCACGGAGTCTGCTGCTTGATTACCTGCGACAATCGGGAATAGGCAACCACGACAAAAAAGCGGCGATAGTTGACCTTCGAGGGTCAAGAGCTTCACAGAAATCCATCAACACATTGCTTCGCACAGAAGGATTGCCTGAGGTGGACGCATATTATTTTGAAGTACTGCGGGACAGAAAATCCATAAAGGAGGCCGGAAACTACCGTGCGTGGATTTACGATGAAAAATATCCGGACCAGAAGGGTATCGGTGCCATCACGAGAATGGGTGATATTCTTGAAGAATACTTCTGCGTCACTGACGAGGGGAGAACCATTTCATACCGCCATGATGGGAGCACAATACTGCCTGTGACCACCACGCCGAACGACGACGCCACACATAAACGGGCCCTTGAAGAGCATATCAAAGCATGCAGGAAATTTGCCGCGATTTTTATAAAAAACCGATTATATCGCAATACTGACAGGGTAACGACAATTGTGCTGCGACGAGCGGCAGAATTTGCAGAAGCACCGGAGTATCAGTTTCTTCCTACGATTAGTAAGTTTTCACAACGAGAAAAACCGCTTGTAGAAAAAATCAGAGTATCGCATCTGTCAGGTCACAGATACGCATGGAGAAACGGGTCCTTGGCTTTCACACTCGGCCCTCATCTGCAATGGCTGTTGTCACCACTAAAGAAAACTGCCGGCTTGATGGCAAGAATACTCAGAAAATGATGCCCGATGAATAACTGTTGAGTAAGCTAAGTGAAACGGAATTTATAGAAGAGTACACGGCGGCATTTATCCTCAAGAGCGGATCGGGAAATGACACCGCGATTTACATCATCAACTAATTTTCTAATTTGACCAGGCGTATCTTTTGGTGCGAGCACCATGTCAGCACCGGCTTTGAGCGCCTCTGTAATACCGGCACCGTTGACCTGAGCTCCACCCATTGTCATCGCATCAGTGATAATCAATCCTTTGAATTTAAGCTCACCTCTCAAGAAATCAGACATTACAATTTCGGATGAGGCAGCTGAGCGTTGCACAGGATCAATTGCCGGCATCCATAAGTGACCTACCATAATGGCACTCATCTGCCTGCTTATCCACAGTCGGAAAGGGAGAAGGTCAGTATTCATCAAGGAGTGCAGACTGCCGTCAATGCGCGGAAGAGTCTTATGACTATCCTCAGCAGGGCGGCCATGGCCGGGGAAATGCTTTGCTACAGCCATCACTCCCCCGTCTTCCAATCCGCGCCCATATGCAGCGCATAATTCCGCCACTCTCTCCGGATCGCCTCCGAGCGAACGACTCCACATCACACCTGAACGATCCGGAGCCACGTCAGCCACAGGCCCGAGAACAACATTAATACCCAAATCGCGACATAAATCGGCAAGTTGAGCACCATAATCATACATTGTCTGCTCAGAAGTACGCAAAGGTATTTCACTGAAACGAGGCAACGCGGGCATATCGCTCAAACGCATTGCAAGCCCCCACTCGGCATCAATGCATATGAATGGTGGTGTAGCGCTCCCCTCCACCATACGGTCAATAACGGCTTTTGCACCTTCCGAGGTGCCTTTAAGAAGCACGAGACCACCGAGTTTAAGTTCTGAAGCGTATTCTTCTACGAGCTTCAAGTTAGCTTCATCGGCGGAGGAAAAGACTCCGGGCATGACGAGCTGAGCGGCCAGCTGCTCCACCGTCATTGATGCTACAATAGAATCAGCCTGCGCTTTGAGCTCATCGGTAATATCAGCCTTTGCTGTAGAAGAAAAAGAATCTTCACTCTTTACCGCCTGCTTTCCTGAACAATTACAAAAGAGCATCAGAACCAAAGATAATATCAATACAGCCCCGTGCTCTTTCATAAAAAAGGAATATTAAATAGAACTTAGTAGCTATTAAAATAGGGGTTACGTCATTTTACTCACCAATAGCTTTAAGAAATCGAGGGGTAGGATCCGGAGCGATGGGCAAACCGGCAGCAGTAAAACTTTCGATGTATTCAAGAATTGGATATGCCATATCGATACTATCAGTCCATACGCGACTTCCGTTAGCAAGCGAACGAAGATCGTCATTACCCCCTGCAAGATAATCAATCGTGCAGATTGTATAGGTCTTGTCAGAATCAAGGAGTTTATCACCAATCCTGACCCCCCGCACCGAACCATCGGAATTAACAGCCACTCTCACTTCAGAGCTCACCGCTTCACCTCCCTTGCGAGCAGCCACCTCCAAAGCCTTGAGCACATCGGCACCGGAAATCTCCATTATCACCATCTTATTTGCAAATGGGAAAGTAGAAAGCATGGCGCCTTCAGTAATATCACCTTTAGGCATGGAGGAACGAATACCGCCCACATTCATTATAGCAAAGTCAATAGAGCCTGGAAGTTGCGATGACGGATCGGCAGCATGAATGGAGTCAAGTATAAATTGTCCGTAGTCTCGGGCAAAGTCAGCTATCCAGTTAGGGTAACCTCCGGTACGGTTGTCGCCATCCAGCTCATAAAGAGCGCTACCGATAACCCGCGCATTTACGGAATCTACTTTATGGCGATACCCGCTTAAGAAATTGACCATCTTCTTGTCGAGCTTCTCTACAGGGAAACGGTCGGTAACAGGGATTAACGATTGCTTATAATCGCTTGCATCTGAAGAATTAAGCTTGTCAAGATCAATCTTTATATAGCCCAGATAGGGTCCGTATTTACCTGTCTGAGCTATCATAACAGGCTTACCGTCAAGATTATTGACAAGATTCGGATTAACTTCGGGATGAGCGGGATCAACTACAGTATGACTGTGGCCTCCGATGATGATATCAATATCACGACTTGCTTTCGCGAGATCAACATCTGAGGTTTTACCGCTTTTTGAGTTATAGCCAATGTGAGTGACGGCTACAACGAGGTCGCATTTTTTCTCTTTTTTGAGAAACTCAGCCGTGCGGTTGGCGGACTCAATGATATCGTTGAATTTCACTCCCGGGATATTTTCAGCAGCGATGAGAGACTCGGGATCCACATTGAGACCAAGAAAACCGATTTTTTTACCATCAATTTTCTTAATTGTATAAGGCTCAAACAGACCCTCCAGAGGGGTTCCGGAGAAGTCGTAATTTGCACTTAGTCGCTTACTTTTCAGAGTCTTATAATGAGAGGCCAACTCATCAATACCATTATCAAACTCGTGATTCCCGAGTATATTGATGTCATAGCCTTCCATATTCATAAGAGGATATTCTACATCACCGCGGAAGAAACGGAAATAGAGCGAGCCTTGCACTGCATCGCCTGCATGGACGAGAATAACATTTTTCTCAGCCTTGCGCACACTGTCGATAATAGCCTTGCGCTGAAGCACACCCCCCAGGCCATTGGCCATCGGATCAATCTGTGAGTGTGTGTCATTGGCGTGTAGGATCACCAGATCTTTGGCAAATAAAGCACCCGCACCTGTACAGACGGCCAGACAAAGAGCGAGAATTTTGTTCTTATATCTATTCATACGGCGATGCGTTAAGATTATCCTATTTCGCGAAGACGAGCCAGATACTTTCCAAGAATATCAAACTCAAGATTCACCTTCGTTCCAACCTCAATCTCGCAGAAGTTCGTATGGTCCCGGGTGTAGGGAATGATTGCGACACGGAAAGAATCGGGCTCTGAATCACATACAGTCAGGCTAACACCATTTACTGTAACCGAGCCTTTTTCCACAGTCATATATCCTCTACGCGCCATTTCTTTACTAACCTCATATTTAAAGGCATAATACCTGCTGCCGTCAGCATCTTCAGTAGCTGTACAGATGGCAGTGGTATCAACGTGTCCCTGGACAATGTGACCGTCAAGTCGAGAATCGAGACGCAGGCTTCGCTCAAGATTGACGAGCTCACCGGGCTTCAGATCGCCGAGGTTTGAGCGTTCCAGAGTCTCCTTAATAGCAGTTACTGTATAGGTGCCGTCGCCATGAAGCGCCACTACCGTAAGGCAAACGCCATTGTGAGCAAGAGACTGATCAATAGTCAGTTCGTCAGCAAAAGAGCATTTTACTCTGAGATTGATGTTGCCATCATTTCTATCCACGGCCACTACTCGCGCCGCTTCTTCCACAATTCCAGAAAACATTATCGAAAAAAAATTTAAATAAACATACCCGGCTTAAATCCGCACAAGTCGGGGAATTAATATCCGGAGTAAGCCGGCATTAAATTCACTGCAAAAATAATGAATTTTACCAACTTGACGCAAAATAATCAGCAAAAACTTAAATAGCAATATTAAATTCCGTAATTGGATTCTAAAAATAATAGAAATTTTTTTTGGGTGTGGAAATAAATTTAGTAATTTTGCCGACGGCTTATATATAGCCAAGACAAACTTGAAATCATCATCTATGAAACAAACGATTTTCAGTCGGGCATTACTGATGCTCATACCGGCTACACTGCTGGCTTTGAGCTCTTGCTCGCAGGATTCGCCGTGGGACAATTCATGTGCCAACGGAGGATTACGAATTTCACTCTTAGCCGATAAGGAAGTCGTGGACGCAGTGCCGCAACTGAGAAGTGAAGATTTAGTGGAAGCTCCAATTCCCGAGCAATTCAAGATTTCGCTTACACGCGCGGACGGTACATTTTCAAAGACATGGGAGACACTCTCTAAATTTTCCCCCGAAGAATCATTCCGTTCCGGTACTTATACCATAGAAGCCTCTTACGGCAATATTGAGGATGAGGGATTTGAGAAACCCTTCTTTTATGCATCACGCAACTTCTCTCTTATGGCCGACCGAGTAAACGAGGTGAGCCTGACGGCCACACTTGCCAACACCCTTGTCAGCCTCGAATACACGGACGACTTCAAGAAGTTTTTCCGCACTTACTCAGCTTCCTTACATTCTGAAGGACACTCCTATATTGATGTGGCCTCAACTGAAGAACGCCCGGTATATCTTGCCCCGGGAAATATAACTCTGCAGTTGTCATTAGAAAAATTTAATGGTGTGGCTGCAACTTTTCAGCCGGCAGAATTTGTGGCTGAGGCACGCCATCACTATCATATCACGCTTGACGTCAATAACGGAGCAAACGGTGAAGGGGTGCTTAAAATATCATTCGATGATTCGATTGATGATAGCCATGCTGTAGATATTGATCTCACAGATGAACTGATGACAGCTCCGGCTCCGAAAGTCACACCAATCGGATTCACCTCATCAACACCGGTTGACGTGCTATCATGGACTCCTACGCCACTGAAGTTCACTACTATGGCATTGGGAGGAATAGCAAAGGCAATATTCACTGTCAATTCTACGCATACTCCCGCCTTCGGTAATGAAGTAGACCTCATATCAACCGACGACAATACTCGCTCGCTCTTGTCGTCAGCCGGAATTAAGACACTCGGATTTGAAAGAAATCCTGACAAAATCGGATCGGTAGAAGTATCAGATTTTGTAGCAGATATGCCGGTTGGCGAGCATGAATTATCAATGGTGGTGAAAGACCCGCTGACTCGCGTAAATGAACCGGTGATACTCAAAGCTGTGGTTCATCCTCTTGAGATGTCGATAGAGGAAGCATCGATGCTTAGGAATTCATCTACTCGCGCAACTTTATCTCTGGCAACCAACGGATTGAACCTTGATAAAAACCTCCGTATTGAGGTACTTGATGATTTCGGAGCCGCACGTGAGTGCGTAATAGAAGGAATCGGCTCACCCAAGACTCTCAGACGCAGAGCTGCTGATGCTTCAGGTGTTTTCCCAATATCGCGACGCGATATAAATATATCTTTCCCCTCAGTAAGTCGTGATGCGCCTGTCAACATTTATTATGCCGGACATAAGGTGGCATCAGGAACAATTTTAATGACAGCAGACTTCACTATTGAAGCTGATGCCTACGCCCGCCGTGTAGCACTTCGCGTTTCTCCCAATGTACGCGACAGGATGGGAGAAATAAAGGTGTTCTGTGGTGATACCGAGCTTTCGGTGATGAGCAGTGACGCTGATTCAGGAGTACTAATTGCAGGACCGCTTGAGCCCGAAAGTGACTACACAGTGCAGGCTCGCATAGGATCAGGCGATGATGCTCTCTACTCAAACTATAGGGTAATCACCACTGAATCAATGAATGCGGTGCCTAACGGCTCCTTCTCAGCAAGTGAGACTACTATTAATATCAACCCGATTAATGCAGGAGGAAAATATAAGTATGGTGCTACTACGATGCAAAATAAATCATCAATACTCGTAAACGAGCCGGTAGGCTGGGCCTCACTCAACCAGCTCACCTGCTATACCGGCTCGAGCGAAATGAATACATGGTTTGTAGTACCGTCAACTCTTCAGCAAGGCTCGGAAGTAACTCTGCGCAATGTGGCCTACGATCATGCAGGCACACTTCCATCGCTTGATAATCACGGGCTATCAGTAAGGGCTAAATATTCACGAAATGCTCCGGGCTCATGGAGCGGATATAGTGCCGGTGAGCTCTTCCTCGGAACGTATTCCTTCAACGGAACAGCCTCACGAAAAGACGGCATCTCATTCACTTCGCGCCCAACGTCGCTTACATTCAACTATACTTACTCACCTGTGAACGGAGAAACAGGCGAGGCTTACGTTGCACTTCTTGATGCATCAGGCTTAGTTATTGGAAGCTATACATTTAAAGTGGAAGCAACCTCATCAAGCCAATCAGCACGCCTACCGCTAAATTATGCTTTTGGCTCAAAGGCAAAGACACTGATGATACGTTTCCGCTCATCCACAGCGGCAACCCCAGCGGCACCGGTGCCGTCGAACTTCCAGGATGTCACCAATACAACCTCGCTATCGGGACAGACCATCGGCACCAATGCCTATAAGTCGCTATGTACCGGTTCAACGCTTAAAATCAGCAACGTAGTATTTAACTATTAAAGCAGAACTCAATGAAAAAGATATATAAATTCCTTTCTTTCCTCTGCGCGGCAACCGTCATTTTCCACCTTGCCTCATGCAGCAAAGATGATCCATTTGATAATGGTAAAGATGAAGCCGCTCATTACAGTGTCTCACTATCCAAACTCAAAATAGATGCTTTAAATAAGGAAAATATCATAGAATCCACGCGAGCCGGTGAAGATATCAACCTTGATGATTTCATTGTAGAGTTTCGACGTGGCGGAGTTTTGGAAAAGTCATTCCGATATGGCGATATGCCCTCAGTAGTTGACCTCCGCGAAGGGAGCTACAAGGCTGTGGCTTACTATGGCAATAAGGAGCAAGCACAGGGTTGGAACACACCCTACTTCGAAGGCTCTTCAGACTTCAATGTGGGAGCTAACGAAGTGAATGAGGTTGAGCCTATCGTGGCAACTTTCGCTAACGTTAAGGTCACTATCCTTTATGATGAGGCTCTATCAGCTGTACTTTCCGAAGATTCAAAAGTCAACGTAGTAGTTGGCGAAAACGGCAATCTTGATTTCACCCCCGGCGAAACACGCTCGGGCTATTTCGCATACGTTGAGGATAGCCCTTCGCTTGTGGCGCGCTTCAGCGGGAATATAGAGGGTATCGCACAGACTATGACTAAGATTCATACCGATGTGCGACCCGGCAATCATTACCGAATCACCTTCCGGCTGCGCACGCCGGGAACATCGGGAGAAGGCTCGCTTGATCGTCCCGACCTGCGGATTGATGCCTCAGTCACCGTTGACGATATGACGATAAGCGTGGACTCAGGGGATGACACTATAGAGGATGACCTCCGTCCAAGTCAGGGAGATGATCCCGGCCCGGCACCGGGCGAAGAGGGCCCGGAAATAACAGCTAAGGCTCCAATTGATCTTGATAACGTGAATATTGTAGTTCCGGGTATGGAATGTGTGCTCTATGTGAAGTCAGAAACCGGCATTGAAGGCTTTACGGTAGATATTGATTCCGAAACACTTACAGCCTCAGTACTTGGTGACGTGGGTCTTGCCACACACCTTGACCTCATAAATCCCGGGGATCTTCGTGAAGGACTTGAAAGTCTCGGATTCCCTGTAGGTAATGATGTAAAAGGCTCGAAGAAAGTGGAATTTGACATCACTTCATTCCTCGATCTGCTCGGCATCTACGGGGCTGCTAATCACAACTTCATACTTACCGTGACCGACGGTGACGGCAAGACTGTAAAGACACTTAAACTCAGAACAAATTAATACCTCGGCCCAATGAAAAAGATATTATTCAGTATTTTAGCACTTGCAGGCTTTGCTCTGACAGGATGTGTGGCTGAGGAGCCTAATATCGCAGGTGAAGGCGGACTGTCAATGAAAATGGTAATCAATGGCAATGTCACCCGTAGCGTAACTGACGAGGCAGAGCTTTCTGAGAAGTGCGTGATTTATATTTCCTCTACTAAGGGATTGATTCATAAGTATCAGGGCATTGGTAATGTGCCGTCAGTGATTCCTATGAAGAATGGAACTTACGTAGCTGAAGCCTGGACAGGCGACAGTGTATCTGCATCCTTCGACAAGAAGTTTTATCGAGCCTACGAGCCCTTTGAAATCAACGGTGGTACAACTGAAGTCACTCTTAATTGTAAGATAGCCAATGTAGTAGCTTCTATAAACAGTAATTCAATTGACCCGGATGCGATGAAGAACTGGACTATTACAGTAAGCAATACGCGTGGAGGCCTTGATTTCACTCCGGAAAATGTGGTTGACGCAAAAGGCTACTTCATGATGCCTGACGGAGAGAACGAACTTTCATGGACCATACGAGGCGAAAGTGCATCCGGGGTAGCCTTTGAGAAGAAAGGAGTAATTCCGGGAGTGCAACGTGCTCACGAATATGTGGTTAATCTCGGCTATAATCCAGCAGAGAATCCTAATGATGTTGGCGGTGCTTTTATAACCGTCAGCATTGATGATCGGGAACTGCTCATAGAAGACGAGGGCATATTTCTTGGCAAACCGGTAGTGAAAGGTCTTGACTTTGACGCAGATAAAGCTATTGTGGCTGAACCCGGAGATTTTACGGAAAAGACTTTTGCAGTTTACAATTTCGGCATGCTTACCTCTCTTTCACTAAGCATTGACGATTATGCCGCTTTCGGCTTGCCCCAGAAGGAAATAGACCTGTTGAATTTGTCTGAAGCTGCTACCGTATCGCTCCGCAATGCCGGAATATCATGGAATACAGGCTATAATGATGCCTCTGACACTTCTACCTCCTACATTACCTTCTCGGAAAATATGCTCAATCGCCTCACAATGGGGACTTATCCCGTGGTAATACGGGCTACAGATGCTTACGGCAAATATTCAGAGGTAACTGTGATTTTCAATCCTGACAGATCAAACGTAGCACCAATAGCAACTGATTGGACCAATATCCGTGCCCGCAAAGCTACAATATCTGCATCAGTGTTGAAAGACGGAATAGGCAAGCTCTCCATGCGCTATCGCAAGTCAGGTACATCAGCATGGACTACAGTAGATTATCCCTCAGTAATGAATGCGGGCACTGTATACTCAATAGAACTCACAGGCCTTGAGCCCGGTACTACTTATGAATATCAGGCTATGGCCGATGGTATAGCCAATGAGAAGACCTTGCTCTTCACCACTGAAGAGATATTTGTATTCCCGAATGCATCTTTCGAAGATTGGAGCAATTACAGCGGAAACACCAAGGTGCTGATACCGGCAGCCGGTGGCAACATCACATTCTGGGATTCAGGTAATCACGGTTCGGCTACAATGAACAAGAATATCACTCAAAGCGTGGATTCACCCGTTCATTCCGGCAAACACGCCGCCAGCCTTGTTTCGCAATTCGTAGGAATAGGTTCTATCGGGAAGTTTGCCGCCGGCAATATTTTCATCGGAAGCTATAAGGGCACTGACGGAACTGACGGCATCCTTGAATTCGGACGCAGTTATAATTCCACTCATCCCTCATCGCTTGTAGGATGGGCTAACTATCGTCCCGGGCGCGGAGTGAGCGGTAAGGGTGCAGACAGTAACTATATCGGCGTAGGAGAGACTGATAAAGCGCAGATTTATGTGGCTCTCACTACTATGCCGCGCGAAATTCGCACCAAGGCATCCAATCGCCAGCTGTTTGATCCTGAAGATGCTTCAGTAGTGGCCTATGGAGAACTCACCTTTGACGGCAATTTTGGCGCTGACGGAAGTCTTGAACGCTTCGAGATACCACTTGTCTACAAGTCATCTGCCGCTACATTGCGTCCGCTTTATATTGTAGTAGTATGCTCGGCATCGAAATATGGAGACTTCTTCTCCGGCGGTGAAGGAAGTACGCTAATAATTGACGATTTTGAACTCACATATGAATAAACTCCTAAGGATATTATCCCTGATACTTCTCCTCGCTTCGGCTCTACAGCTGAGAGCGCAGGAGGAGTTCGCTCCGGAGTTTGAGTCTGTGGTTTTTGTCCCCAAAGGCCAGTGGATTGTAGGGGCCAGCATAAACTATACTCAATCAAACCAGAGCGACTATCAATTTCTGATTGTAGAAGGGATTTCAGGAGATACTTATTCATTCAAGGTGAGCCCTCTTGTAGGGTACGCAGTTCGAGATGACCTCGTGCTTGGCGGAAGATTTTCTTACAACAGATCACTTACCAAACTTGAGTCAGCCGATATAGTGTTGGATTCCGAGACTTCAACCGACATTGACCATCTTTACAATCTTTCCCATGATTATTACGGTATAGCCGTAATGAGAAACTATTTCTCAATCGGGAAATCAAAGAGGTTCGGGTTCTTTAATGAGATTCAGCTACAGCTTGGAGGCGGACAATCAATCATGAAGAATGGAGTTGGGGATAATCTGTCGGGTATTTACGCCCGAAATTTCAAAGTCGGAATCGGCCTTGCCCCCGGACTGGCACTCTTCCTCAACAACTACTCCGCTATGGAGGTAAACATAGGAGTGCTTGGCTTCAACTATACACATACACGACAGGTATCCGACCGAGTATATGTGGCACATCTGAAGTCAAAAAAGGCAAATTTTAAAATCAACCTCTTCTCCATCTCCTTCGGAATGGCATTTTATCTATGAAAAATATGAGAAGACTTGCCTTTACACTCATAATGATTCTAATACTCAGCTGCGGCAAGGCAATAGCCGGAGATAAAAGTGCGCAATGTCAGTCCGACACTATGACTGTAGACGGAGGCAAGCTCGTTTTTATCCCTGATTCACTTGCCGAAGGAGTTGAAAAGTTGCTTGAAGGGAAGATGAAGCTGGTGCGAGATGATTCCAAGCCTGATATTACGGAGACAATCATAGTTCGAGGTGACACAGTACCGGTAGTATCACGCGATCGCAACCTCGGAAGATACGACCGAGGACTCTACAATTGGCTCTTTGTGGGAAAAGGTACATGGCAATTCGGTCTCACGGCCTCATACGGAGAATACTCTGCGGAGGATCTGAAAATAATGGAAGTGATTCCGGAGATTGACTTCTCCGTACATACCTTCTCCATTCGCCCCTATCTCGAATATTTTGTAAAGAATAACGTCTCAATAGGTTTTCGTCTCGCATATACTCAGATGAAAGGCTCGCTGGGAAGCCTGCGCATGGATGTAATGGAAGACCTTAACATAGACATTCACGACGTTATTTATAACAATGAATCATATAGTGCAGCAATTCTTTCGCGACAATATATTGGACTGAGCCGCAACTCCCGATTTGGCATATTCAATGAGGTGGAACTCGCTTTCGGCTCCGGATATTCCGACTTTACGAGAAATTATGCCGGAGTTCCTAAAAACACTCATACCACTTATATGGATGCAAAAATCAACTTCTCGCCCGGTGTGACAGTCTTTATGATGAAGAATGTGGCATTCAACGTGTCGTTCGGAGTCTTCGGGTTCTATCTCCACAATGAGAAGCAGATTGTTGATGGAGAAAAAGGAGGGTCCAGATTCACATCGGGTGCCAATTTCCGATTCAATATTTTCAACATCAACTTCGGTCTCGGAGTGTTCATCTGATTCTATGAACCGTTTTTGTCGATTATACCCGTTGCTCATATTATTACTGACGGGATGCATTAAAAATGACCTTCCATTTCCACGCATCCCTCAGGAGATACTATCCATAGCTGCTGTAGGAGAAAACTCCAAAGCTGAGATAGATACTGAAAATCTCACTGTCCTCCTCTCTCTTGATGAGACCACCAATCCCTATGAAGTAAAATTCTCCGACTTCACTTATACTGAAGGAGCTGAATGTAGCATAAATCTTCTTGAGGGCTCATACGACCTGACTAAGCCATTGACTATAGACCTCTCTCTTTACCAAACCTATACATGGACCATAACAGCAGAGCAAGAGATATCACGCAAATTTTCTGTAGCCGGACAGATTGGAGAAACAGTTATAGACATTCCGGGGAGACGTATTATAGTGAACGTGCCTTCATCTGCTGATCTTTCGCGCCTCACTCTTCTTGACTTTAAGCTCGGTCCGCAAGGACTCACTACAGTGACTCCGGACATTCAACCCGGTACGATAGACCTTTCTTCACCGCTTCATCTTGAGGTAACGATTTTCGGCCATACTGAGGACTGGACTATTTACGCTGATGTGACTGAAGAAGTTGTATCAATTACTGAAGCAGACGCCTGGTCGCAGGTGATATGGCTCTATGCCTCAGCGCCGGAAGGAGGCACATACGGCTTCCGATACCGTGAGGAAAACAGTCAGGAATGGATCGATGTGCCGGCAGAGGCAATCACTGTCGATGGAGGCTCTTTCCGCACCCATATAGATCATCTCACTCCCCTCACTACTTACTCTGTACAGGCTAAATACGACGATCAGTATTCCTCAGAAATGTCGCTCACCACTGAGGCAACCGAGATATTACCGGGTGGAAGTTTCTCCAACTGGTGGCTGAAGAACAATAAGATATGGTGTCCATGGGCAGAAGACGGCACGCCCTACTGGGACACGGGTAATACCGGTGCCTCTACGCTTGGAAAGTCAAATGTCTACCCATCCGACCACACTCCGGACGGACAAGGCCTGGCAGCTTGTCTTGAGACGCGCTTCGTGGGCATCGGAATTCTTGGAAAACTCGCGGCCGGCAGTATATTTACCGGTTCTTTCAAGAAGATTGACGGCACCAACGGCATCCTTGATTTCGGACGACCATGGACACTGCGCCCTACAAAGCTACGCGGATATTTCCAGTATACCACTGCACCCATCAACTATGCTTCGTCAGAATATAAATATTTGATGGACAGACCCGATTCCTGCCATATATATATTGCTCTAACAGATTGGACGGAGCCTTACGAGATTCGGACAAACCCAAATAATCTACACCTTTTCAATAAAAATTCTCCGGAGGTGATAGCCTATGGTGAGCTGATTCGTGGAGACAACACCGGAGGTTACGTGCCATTTGAGATAGTTCTTCAGTACCGATCCACAAGCCGAAGGCCAAAGTATATACTGGTCACATGCGCCGCTTCTAAATACGGTGATTTCTTCACAGGAGGAACCGGAGCAACTCTCTACGTAGATCAACTCGAACTAAGCTACGACTACTAAAGCCTTCGTTCTATGAATACCCCGCGCCCCTTCAGTTGGAAAGCAAGAGCACGCTCCTTTAAATATGCGTTTAAAGGGATCGCAATGCTTTTTACGACTGAGCACAACGCATGGATTCATGCCTCGGCAGCGACTATAGTGATTGTAGCCGGGGTCGCATTGTCAATTTCGACAATTGAATGGGCTATTATCATGCTCACTATCGGTGCTGTCGTCTCAGCAGAAGCCGCGAACTCAGCAATAGAAGCACTTGCCGACAAAGTATGCAAGACCCACGATCCACTCATTGGGCGAGCAAAGGATATTGCAGCGGCGGCCGTGCTGATGATGGCCTTTGCAGCTTTGGCAGTTGGCCTGATTATCTTCATACCCAAAATCATAAATCTTTTGGTATGAGACAATTAATCTTTCTACTCATATTGCTTGTGACTACCGCGCAGCCGGCTTATATCTCGGCACAGACTGAGATTGAGGCCGACCTACCGTTGCAACTCTCGACTTCGCAGAAAAATGTGAAAATATCAACCGATGTTGCAGCGATAGCGTTGCCTGTAGCTACCCTAGCCTTCGTACTTGCTACTAAAGATTGGAAAGGACTCAAGGAGGGTGTATTCACTGCCGCTGCAACGGCGGGCGCCACCATTATCCTGAAATATGCGGTCCACAAGAGGCGCCCGGACGGGTCGGACTACCACTCATTCCCGTCGGGCCATACATCCGTCACTTTTGCCACAGCCGCATTTGTACAACGGCGATACGGATGGAAATGGGGAATACCGGCGTATGCTCTGGCTGCATATACCGGCTGGGGAAGAACGTATGCCAAGAAGCACGACTGGTGGGACGTGTTGGCCGGGGCTGCCATCGGAGCCGGATCAGCGTATATCTTTACGCGCCCTTTTGCCCGCGAGCACAATCTTTCTCTTACACCTCTCTCCGACGGACATAATTTCGCCATCTCCGCCTCGCTCACCTTTTGATCACTTGCCTCATTACCAAAGAATTATGACTTCAACATCTGATAAGCTTATCAATTCCCTTAAATCCGTATTGCGCCCGGTGAAAAGAAGAATTAATACGATGATTCACCACGGAAGCTCAGTCACCTGCAATTGCTGCGGACATTCTTTCAGGGCGTTCAGATACTTAGGTTATGGTGAAAAACCGGTGGGCGCCTGCTGGTACTGCGATTCTCATCCGCGCATGAGAATGCTTAAGGATTATCTTGAGACTAACTTCAATGATATCATCAAGGGGAGGAAAATACTGCATATCGCTCCTGAATTGCAGATTTACAAATGGTTGAAAGCAATTCCGAATGTGAGTTACACCGCCGGAGATAAGCATGCCAAAGGCTATAGATATCCAAAATCAGTAGTTGATTTAGATATTACGTCACTGCCCT
Organism: uncultured Sangeribacter sp.; assembly: GCA_964398625.1. Taxonomy (GTDB): domain Bacteria; phylum Bacteroidota; class Bacteroidia; order Bacteroidales; family Muribaculaceae; genus Lepagella. The sequence goes on from CAYNNV010000008.1 coordinate 16,924, forward strand.
TTGAAGACAATTCCTTTGATGTAGTAATATGCAATCATGTACTGGAGCACGTCAAGAATGATGCTCAGGCCATACAGGAAATTTTTCGTGTGCTTCGCCCCGGAGGACGTGCTATCTTGCTCATTCCGATTGACAAGGAACTGCAAGTGACTCTTGAAGAGCCGGTGGGAACAATACTCTCGCCGGAGGAAAGGATAAGGCTATTCGGACAGTTCGACCACGTAAGGCAGTATGGACTTGATTATTACGATAAACTTAAATCTCACGGATTTAGAATTGAAATTATTCCATCCGGGCAAGAAGAGATAGCAAAATTCGGTCTTTATGCTGAAGAAGATATGATCGTCGGCTCCAAACCATAGAGGAGTCAGCTCAAAATATAAATCCGGGATATTATACTTTCGCTCTGTAAGTAACATAGAGTTTCACAAATAATCACTAACTTTGCCGGTGGAGATAAAAGATCTCCTCTTCTATTTGAATAATTAGAAGCATTATGCTTATCTTTAACTTGAAAACGTAGGAAATTTTCAAATTGCACAAAGATAGCATAGTGGTTCTCACGCGTATAGCGTGGGCTACTATTGTTACATCTGTGCAAATGGTTTCCTACGACCTTCAAGTTATGACGTAGCATAGTTAGCTCACGTATTTTTATATCTATGAAACGACATTTTAACCGACATATCGAGGGTATCGATCTCAATTTCTGGCATGACATAATTGAGAATCATGGGGAATTTCTCACCCTTAACAAAGGTGAGTTTGTATGCCGCTTTGAAAGGCCAACCCACTTGTTAGGATATGTGAAATCGTGATATTTAAAATATACACTGGAGGGAGCTGAAAAGATAGGAGGTTTCGCTTTCCCCGGAGCCTTATTCGGTGATTATCCGAATTGTTTGCATAATCTTCCGGCAAGATTTGACATCATCGCCGGCAGAAAAACCGAGGTATGGATTATGAATGCCTCTATGCTGCTCTCTCTTTGTGAGGAATCACCGGAGTTATTACGGCACTTGCTTAAGTTTGCCGAGTCAGCTTATAATTCTTTGATCGACCGTTATTGCTCTTTTATTGCCGGAAGTCCATTGGAGCGCTATATGAATCTCATTAATGAGCATCCTCAGATTGAGCAAGACATTCCTCAAAAGGAAATTGCGGAATTTCTCAATATTACTCCGACTCACCTGTCGCGGATACGCAAAGAATTACTGTCAAGATAGCGATCGGAACTTAAAGTATCAACATTTGTTGAGAATTGTTACTTAAGTTCTCAGTAACTTTGTGCCATAATAAGAACTCAAACTTTAAATTATCTAATCCTATGCTCAATATCTTGCGATTTTTGATGGTGATTGCGGCATTTTTACCTCTTATTGCTCAAGCAGAAACGCCCGAAGTACAGATGTTGGAAGGGGAAATCAGAGGAGGCCTGACCACTCCGCTCGGAGGCTATCATACAGGAAAAGCTCAAGTCAGCGGGACTCTCGGCATTGAGGGGCGCTATAATTTCAAAGGAACTCCTTGGGATTGTGGATTGATGCTGGATTTATCAACCGCGCGACGTGGATTTGAACACCTTTATAATGACAGGTTTGACCGCTGGCAAAGTAACCGCACTTTAGCTCTTGCCGCAACCGGCGAATACAACTTCCGACAAGGCTCCAAAATAAACCCGTTTGCCGGAGCAGCCTTAGGCGTTGCATTCAATGATGTTGTAGGCGATAAATACTTCCCCGGTAAAGGCACTTCTATGCTTTTCGCGCCTCGGGTCGGTGTTGAGTTTATTTATCATATCCGACTAATGGCTCAATTTAATATATGCCGAAAGGGATATAATAACTTCAGCCTGACGCTCGGATTCGTGCTCGGAGGGCGGCCAAAGAAATAATTGAATTATTGATTAATACACAAATACTTAAAGAAATGAAGACTCTATTTATCTCACTTAGTTTAGCCTTACTCTCATTTGGCAGCGCTCTCGCTTCGCCGCAATTCAAGGAACTGAACAATAAAAACGGCAAAACTACAATCAAAGTCGAAATTCCCACTTCCGACCGCGATGCCTCGGATGGCCTGACGATTGATAATGTCAAGCTCTATAATAATGGTCAGATGCTTAAAGCTAAAAAAGTAGATGCAATTTGGGGCGAGAATTCCACCATCATTCTGGAGTTTAAGAAACTTAAAAAATTTGATGACTGCACTCTTTCCTTTACTCTAAATGGAAATCCGGTGAGCATTGACATACAGACTTATCTAAGCCGCCGATAGTATAGGAGCGGTTGTCATAAAAAAATAGACTGTGCCGAAAATCAATGAGATTAAGACACAGTCTTTTTTTAAGGTTTGTCATTATGTACAATATTGTGCATCATGACATTGCCACCTTTAGGGCTTAAATCGATAGCTGATCAGGCCTTCTTAACTACGCGGCGCTCTTTGATACGAGCCTTCTTGCCGGTAAGAGCACGAAGATAGTAAAGTTTAGCACGACGCACCTTGCCATACTTATTTACAGTAATCGATTCGATAAAGGGTGATTCCATGGGGAAGATACGCTCTACGCCGATTCCGTCAGAAATCTTACGCACTGTGAAGCGCTTCTTGTCGCCCTGGCCGTTAATGCGGATTACTACACCGCGATACTGCTGGATACGTTCCTTGTTACCCTCTTTGATGCGGTAAGCAACCGTCACGGTGTCACCGGGGCCAAATTCAGCAAAATCTTTCTTAGGAGTTGCAAAAGCTTCCTCCGCAATCTTGATTAAATCCATTGTATAAAAGATATTAACGTTAATACTGCAATATAATCGGCTCCTGCGTCCGGTCAGAGATTGCGTTTTCGGCTGCAAAATTAATACAAAAATCCAAAACCGCAAAATCAAAAAGCCTAATCATAATTTTCGAAATGTAAATCCCTAAATATTAATGTACTAATTATCTATGCGTTCCTAACAATTTGTAGACACAATTTGTAGATTTGGGTTCACCGTTGACTATTTCACTGAAAATGGTTTACTTTGCAATCTAAAAGAATACGTTGCAGATGAAAATCGTAAGTTGGAATGCCAATGGCGCATTCCGAAAGAAATATAAGGACTTATTGTCATTAGATGCCGATCTTTATATTGTACAGGAAAGCGAGAATCCCGACAGCATAAAAGATGCGGCTTTTAGAGAAACGGTAAGGAATGGCTTTTGGGTTGGCGGCTATCAATACAAGGGTATGCTTGTATTCACTACACGGCATGACGTTAAATTAGAATTGCTTGATTGGCAAGATGAAGGGAAGCGTTACTTCATGCCTATTAGAGTTAATGACACTTTCACCCTTGTTGCCGCCTGGGCTTGCAACCCTTATTGTGAAGAATTGTTTGATTGGATTGAAGTAGCAGAGCCCAATATCAATGGTGATACGATCATAATCGGCGATCTCAATAGTAATGTAGTTTTAGACAAGAAGCATATTCGCAAATCCGGGAAGAGCTATGCGTTGTGTCTTGAAAAATTATCTTCATTAGGATTGCATGACATTTGGCATTACTATTCTAAAGAAAAACAAGGTAATGAGCGCGTACCAACATTTTACCTCTATCGACATCTTGACAAGCCTTACCACATAGACCATTGTCTCGCCAATCCAAAGCTCGTAAAATCAATGAAGATAAATGCGCGTTGGAATTGGCTTGCCTTAAGCGACCACTTGCCGATTGAAATTGAAGTTTAAGGATCCGGTCATCGCTTATGGTAATATTCCGGACGTATGTATTTGCCGATTACGGATCAAGAACCTATGAATATCATCAATAACGCGCTCTGAAACCATCTGCTCATCCTCGAATTCCTTGTTGATGTCGGATTAGTGAATAGTTGGGAAATGAAAGCGTATCCCGGATGTTTATTCATAAAGAAACCGATTATTGCGGAAAACAAGTGAAATCAGAAGTTTGTGGTGGGTCTGATTATAGGCGACCGTTGTCGCAATAGCTATAGAAGCCGCCGGAAGTTACTATCACATGGTCAAGTAGCCTTATGCCTATAGCACGGCAACCGTCTTTACAACTACCGGTGATGCGGTCATCTTCAATGCTGGGTTTTAGCTGCCCGCTTGGATGATTGTGGCATAATATCACTGCTGAAGCTCCTTCAAGCAGTGCATGCTTCAGCAGCATAGTTAGATCAAATACTGTTCCACTTTTTCCGCCGCTGGAAAGACGCAGACTTGCTACCTCAGCATGAGCTCTATCAAGCATTATAGCCCATATCTCCTCATGGTCAATATTACCAATATACGGACGCATGCGATCATAGACTTTTTCGGATGTGGTGAACTTTGTTTTTTCCGGAAGTGATTCAGTCGTATAACGCCTAATCAATTCCATAACAGCCATCACCTGTATGGCTTTGGTCTGCCCAAGCCCCTTGAGAAGCATAAGCTCCTTGAGTGAGCGACGTTCCAGTCTCCGTAATTTATAGTCATTTCGCCTGAGCAGCTCATCAGCAAGTTCGAGCACATTTAATCCTTTGGAGCCTACACGAAGAATTATGGCCCATAGCTCAGCGAGTGTGAGCGAACCGATACCTTTGCTCAGAGCTTTCTCTCTCGGCTGGGCTTCGCTATGAAGCTGCTTTAGAGTGAGGTGCTGACACTGCTGTCCGGATTCAGTTGCATCAGAAATAGCATTTATGTCAGGGTATATGCTGTTATTTTCCACGGCGCATATCTATTTCCTGCTGTTCATCTCTACCGTGGCGCAGCAATATTTTCCATATATATGCACGGAGGAATCCGGTGCCGTAGCCGAAAAGCTGAGTGAGCGACGTGATTACAGCGAGTGAGCCGAGACGCACACTCTTCATCTCTACCATTGCCGCAATCCAGACGGCAAGCATATATACAGCGAGCGGAAGTATTAGCCACCATTTAAAGAAACTTCCTATTATCATGCCAACAGAGAAGATCACGAACAGTGCCGGCAGTGTATGAACGGCCTTCATGGAGCCTGGATAAAGAAGCTTGAGAGTGATGCGCGACATGCCGAAAACGTGAACCTGATGCCAAAATTTCCTGAGATCAACACGCCGCTTGTGATAAACTTTCACATCCCTGAATAGCGCTATTGAGAATCCGGCATTGCGTATTCTTGTGCTCATATCAATGTCTTCAGAAAACATCTCCCGGAAACCTCCTACTTTCTCGTATACCTTTCGGGAGAATCCCATATTAAAGGTACGTGGCACAAATTTCTCAAGCTGAATCTTTCCTCCTCTTATTCCTCCGGTTGTGAGGAATGAGGTCATAGAATAGTTGATAGCCTTCTGTAGCGATGAAAATGACTCATGAGCAGCATCAGGGCCACCAAAACAGTCAGAGGGATGATTCTTGAGCGCAAGTAAAGCTTTTTCTATATAGTCAGGTGGCAATATACAGTCAGAGTCGACGAAGATAAAATAATCTCCGTCGGCTCTGTCCATGCCATAATTTCTGGCAATGCTTCGCCCTTCGTTGTCCTTATAGTAATATTTAAGAGCAAAGGCCTCGGCGTAATCCTCAGCTTGCCGGCTGCAACGCAGTGTTGAGCCGTCTTCCACGAGCACAAGTTCAAAATCCTTAATGGTCTGAGCCGCAAGGGAGGCAAGGAGATCTCTTATCTCATCAGGCCGATTGTAAACCGGGACAATGATAGAGAATGCCGGGCGTTGCATTGCTGTATACTAATCAGTATCAGGCCTTCACACGGCTCACGTATGAACCGTCGCGAGTGTCAACCTCAATGATTTCACCTTCATTGACGAAGAGAGGCACACGCACTGTTGCGCCGGTCTCTACTGTGGCCGGCTTGAGAGTATTGGTAGCGGTGTCGCCTTTGATGCCCGGCTCGGTGTAAGTGATCTTCACACGTGTCTTCATAGGCATTTCAGCATAAAGCACGGTATCAGTTGAAGAGTCGGATACTACTTCTACCACGTCGCCCTCTTTCATGAAAGCAGCGCCGGTTACGAGATCCTTGCTGATAGGAATCTGCTCAAATGTCTCCTGATTCATGAAAATGTCGTCACCACCTTCGCTGTAAAGGAACTGATAGGGACGACGCTCCACGCGCACGTCTTCGAGCTTTTCGCCGATATTGAAGCGGCGTTCAATAACGCGACCGTCTACTACATCTTTCAGCTTGGTACGCATGAAAGTATTCCCCTTGCCGGGCTTTACGTGGAGAAATTCTACACAGAAATAAAGACGGCCATCCATGCGGATACAGGTGCCGTTCTTAATATCTTGGGCGTTCATCATAACTTTTAGCGGTATTATTTTGTTGTTAATATGTTGCAGTTTTTACGCCACAAATTTAGTAATAATATTTTATTCATGAAAATTTCGGCAAAATCAGATTAATTTTGCACTGCTATAACTGAATCTAAAATACACACTTATGGAAAATGAAGTTCCCGTTTTGCTACTCACCGGATTCCTCGGCTCAGGCAAAACCACACTGCTTAATCGAATACTAACTAACGCCGACGGCATACGATTCGCAGTGATAGTCAATGATATAGGAGAAGTAAATATTGACGCTTCTCTCATTCAGAAAGGTGGAATTGTAGGTAATGACGATTCCGGTGATCTCGTTGCGCTGCAGAACGGATGTATATGCTGCACCTTGCGCGGCGACCTGATGCGTCAGATTTCAGACCTTCTTAAAAGCGGATTGTTTGACTATATAGTGATTGAAGCAAGCGGCGTATGCGAACCGGAACCGATAGCGCAGACTATCTGCAGCATGGAGCAGATGATTCCTGCCGATGTAGCTGATACAATTCCTCGTCCGCGTCTTGACTGTATAGCTACTGTAGCCGATGCCCTGCGTCTCAAGCATGAATTCGGATGTGGCGATAATCTCTCAAAGGAGAATATAGAAGAAGAGGATTTAGAGAATCTTATCATTCAGCAAATAGAATTCTGCAATCTTGTACTTCTGAATAAAATTTCGGAAGTGACCGACGATGAAGCACGCCATATTCACGCCGTTATACGCGCTCTTCAGCCGGAAGCCGAAATTATCGACTGCGATTATTGCGATGTACCCCTTGAAGATCTTCTTTACACCAACCTTTTCAACTTCGGGAAAGTAGCCACTTCCGCTACGTGGGTAAAGGAGATAGAGCGCGATATAGAAGATGATAATAATCATAAGGATGAGCATCATCACCACCATGAGGAGGAGCAACACGATCACGAAGATTGTCATCACCATCATCACCACCATCATCACGAAGGTGGCGAGACGGAAGAATACGGTATCGGCACTTTTGTATATTACCGTCGCCAACCTTTTAATTTTGAGAAATTCGACCGTTTTGTCAATCACTGGCCAAAGAATATAATACGTACTAAGGGAGTATTGTATTTCAGCCAGAACCGCGATATGTCAATACTTTTTGAACAAGCTTCTGTGCAGAAATCAGTCAAGGAGGCCGGTTATTGGTATGCTACTGCTCCGGAGGACGAGCTGCGCGATATTATTGCAAATGATCCGAGCATACTAAAGGATTGGGATGACGTCTACGGCGACCGCATGATAAAGCTTGTATTCATAGGACGCGATCTTGACCCGGAGAAATTATCAGAAGAGCTTGACTCCTGTCTTGAGAATGAATAATCGGAACAGCATCATCACCCTTATTACAGATTATCGGGAAGAAAAAATCTTAAAAAACTGAAAAATCAATGCTAATTCTAAATTTTTTATCCTGAAGTTTTTGGATTTGAATTTCTTTTATTAATTTTGCACTCCGAAAAATGCGAATAATCGAAAAATACCAAATACAATGAAAAGAACTTTTCAACCCTCCAATCGTAGAAGAGTGAATAAGCATGGATTCCGCGAGAGAATGGCTACCAAAGACGGTCGCAAGGTTCTCGCCCGTCGTCGCGCTAAAGGCCGTAAGAGCCTTTCAGTGTCAGACCACATGGCAAGCAAGTAATCACTCATACATATCAGCCCATTGAGGCTGGCATGATTTTAGAGGCTGTGTCAATATTGACATAGCCTCTAAGTATATATTTACAGTTGATGAAGTCTGAAAAAATCACGCGCATTGGTGTCCGTAGCTTTCTCCACGATCTGCCGGGTTGTGCCGAGTGTAGCCGCTATGCAATCAGCCACATATAGAATATTTGCGCTTTCGTTGCGCCGTCCGCGTTTTGGCACCGGCGACAAGTAAGGGGAATCTGTTTCAAGCATTATACGATCCAGACCAATTGACGGTAATGCGCTACGCAGGCCGCCGGCACTTTTATATGTCACAACACCATTGATACCAAATCGTGCATCGGCCACTTCTCTTATGGCCTCCACATCAGACTGGCTGCCTGTGAAGCTATGAAAAACTACAGGCGGAAGTTTATCCCCAAACTCGCTCAAGACTTCAAGAGTGTCGTTAAGAGCCTCACGACAATGGATTATAACCGGCAAATCACTTAAAGAGGCTGCCTCAATTTGGCGTCGAAACGCATCCATCTGCTCCTGGCGGAAAGTCTTGTCCCAATAAAGGTCAATCCCCACCTCGCCCACTGCCACAATATCCGAATTGCACGAAATAAGCTCGAGAGTATCATTCAGATCAGCTTCAAAGTCTTCTCCCACACTTGTGGGGTGCAATCCTATGGCAACCGAGGTATTATCAGGGAATTGATTATGAAGAGCAATCATGGGAGCATAAGATGCCAAATCCACATTAGGGAAAATAAGATGTGACACACCGGCTTCAAGAGCCCGCTTCACGGCTGATGCACCTCTCGGAAGTCCTGATTCAGTATCACTGTCAGGATTAAATTCCTCAAGATAAAGATGCGTGTGGGTATCAATCATTATTTCTTCCTTTTAAGAAGGCGAAAAACAAGCTCATTAAGCAGCTCCCTTCCTTCGGTGGAAATATCGGCGCGTGTAAGCGCCTCCAAAGCTTCCTTGCAATATTCGCGAATCCTTTGCTCGCAGATGGCGGGAATATCAGCGGAAGTCATAATAGCTCTCGCTGTAGTAATAATATCTGAATTATGGGTAGAGATGAGTAAATCCAACTGCTTCTCAGCTTCGGCAGGCAATGATAGACGTAAAAATGTCTTTTTATCGTTGATTATATCTCCGCCTATAGGCTTACCGAGTGTCTCTTCATCACCATAAAGATCAAGATAATCATCCTGTATCTGAAAAGCAAGACCCAACCGCTCTCCATATTCATAAAGTGCTCGGCAAGTGGCATCAGAAGCTCCTGCAATGATTGCCCCTATGCGGCACGCTCCGCCAAGTAAGGCCGAGGTCTTGCAGCGTATCATCTCGAGGTATTCATCAATTGTGACATCATTACGCGATTCAAATTCTACATCATAGGCTTGACCCTCATATATCTCAATTGCCATGGCATTGAATGTATCAAGCACATGACGCAACGCTTTATCCGGCACCGTCATCATCAACTGAGTGGCAAGAGTCAGCATAGTGTCGCCACAGAGAATGGCGCGGTTTTCATCCCACAGCTTGTGAATGGTGGCTCGTCCGCGGCGAGAGTCGGAATTATCCATCACATCATCATGCACAAGGGTGAAATTATGAAATACCTCAATCCCGGCAGCAGCTTTCGTAGCAGAAGATGCATTGCCACCACAAGCTTCGCACGACATTAGTAGAAGTGTGGGACGCAATCTCTTCCCTCCCCCGTCAAGTATATAAGCAATGGGTTCGTAAAGACTGCTACATCTTTCTTCAGAGAGGACAACGTCTTTCACGGCTTCGCATGCGTCTGCAATATATTCCTCAAGACTTTTCATTGATCAGAAAATTAAATGCATTGACCTATTGCATAGTTACAAAGCGCTGATACACCTCCTGACGCAAATCACGTCCGCTATCTTCACGGAGTGCAAGAACAAACCCTTTAGTGAAGCGCCCGAAAGTAAGAGTATCTTGATTGCGCATACACGTCTCGCGCAGATCATTAATTTCCTTCTCTATATCAGAGACTTTCATGTGAGTATCTCGAATTTTTGCCACATATTCAAGCCCAAGTTGATAGCCGGTATTCAGTGTGTCAAGATCTCCTGATTTCAGATATAACTCCATCTTCTTAGCCAACGGCAGCGACTTCTTGAAGTTATCAAATCCCGTAGTAAACTGCTCAACAGTTTCATCACGATAGTTATCATATAGATAAAGAATAGCCATAGCAAAAGTATCGAGCTTCACGTCCTTCACCTCTCCTAAAAGCACACGACCAAGAAATCGACCGGCAGAATCAGGCTTCATATTCTTCATAATCCAGTCAATCTTCTGAGTATCCGAAAGGTGTGAAAGGTCAGCAGAAGCCTGCTTATCTCCGCTATTCTTATTGGAACAAGACGGAAGGCAAGCTATTGCAACAACAAAAGCAACCGCCGCGATACGCATCATAAAGGAGCGTGAACGGGATTTAAAAATGCTTGATAAAATCATCATAAATAAATAAAAAACCGACTCTACAAGATGAGCCATCAAAATATGCGCACAAAATTACAAAAAAAAGACGAATAGTATTGCTAAATAAAAAAAAAGTATTACCTTTGCAACGCAAAAACGGCAATATACATAGCTAAAAAATATAGAGAAGCCGGCAAGGAGTGGTGCTCGAGTGGCTGAAGAGGCACG
>CAYNNV010000009.1:0-26376 GCA_964398625.1 uncultured Sangeribacter sp.
AATTAGGAAATGAATGGTCTTTTTTATCCTACCATTTTACAATTAATCTTAAAAAGTCTAAAATCGAACCAAATCGAACCACGATAATTACGCCTCGTAATCCCAACTTCCACTAATTTTGCAAATAAAATAATAGATTGTAGATAACATTGCTACCATACAATCAACCTTTTAGCTTTACAAAATTTGCACTATAATGAAAAGAATATCAATACTGATTATCATTCTTTCTATATGGATATGTAGCATTGCGGAGGAAGTCAAGAAGCCAACAATAATGGTGCTTCCAAGTGACAATTGGTGTACTCAAAGATACTTTATTAAAAACTTTGATAATCAGGGTACTATGGTAAAAATGTCAGATTATCAACGAGCCTTTGCAGAAGATATAGAATTACCACAGGTGATTTCTAAAATTGGGGCTATTTTCACAAAAATGGGTTATAGTCTTAAAGATGCCGAGATGGAGATACGTTCACTGAGTATGAAACAAGCAGAAGATAATGTAATGACAAGCAAATCTTCCGGAGCAAATATTAGTGAGTCACCACTTGATATTTTAAAACGCCGAATGAAGTCGGATATAGTGATTCAGTTGTGGTGGAACGTAACTAAAGCCCCCGGAGGAAAAATTGTATCATTCACCCTTGAGGCTTTTGATGCTTACACAAACAAACGCATTGCCACTGCTACAGGAAATTCCGCACCTACAACTGAAGCTCTCCCGATTGCACTTGAAAAAGCCGTAAATACGAACATCATTGAATTTGATAAACAACTTGATAAATGGTTTGCTGAACAGAAAAAAAATGGTAGGGAAGTATTGCTCACCGTGCGTTGCTGGGATAATTGGGAGAAAGATTTAGAAACGGAATTCCATGGAGAAGAACTTATAGATATAATTCAAGATTGGCTTAGATCAAATACGGTCAATTCTGCCTTCAATCTTACAGACGGAACCGAGTCGTTTGCTCAATTTGAGCAAGTGCGAATTCCGCTTAAGGATAGATCCGGGAAAGCAATGGATGCACGAACGCTTGCTACTCAGCTTCGTAAATATCTTGCTTCTGCACCATATAATATACCATCAAAAGTTGTGATACGAGGACTTGGTGAAGCAATTTTAATACTTGGAGAAAAATGAAGAAGAATACAATCATTGCAATTTTTTTGTTAGTGTTCAGTACGTGGAATATTTATGCAGAAGATTTCGGTCAAGTGGCATATAAGGTTATTGTCACCGGTGCAAATATCCCTGAACAAGCGGAAATGTTGCTTACGTCGCGCTTAGAACAAGCAGTTGCGCATAACGGTTATGGAACAATGAGCCGAACCGACAGATTTGTGATGTTGGCGAAATGTAATATACTTCAGAGAGATGTGGCTCCAACCACTCCTGTGCGCATATCTCAAATTATCGGGATAGATATTATTATTGGCGATGCAGTTGAGAATAAGATTTATTCGTCATGTTCCATTGAGGTAAAAGGAATCGGGATAAATGAAGTCAAAGCATGGCAGTCAGCCATCCAAACTGTAACACCGAGATTGGATGTCATCAGTTCCACTTTGAAAGAAGCAGGTGAAAAAATTGAGGAATATTATAATGGTCAATGCCAATCTTTAATTTCTAAAGCGCGTTCTTTATCGGCTCGTGGAAAGAGCGACGAAGCCATCGCAATCCTCTCCTCGATACCGAATATATGCACTGCATGTTTTGATAAAGCTAACAATGTGATGGTAGATATTTACCTTACACAACTTAATCGGGATGCAATGGAGATGTTGCAACAAGCAAAAAATGCATGGGCACTGGATAATTCTGAACATGGTGCTGAAAAAGCTATGGCTTTGCTTGAAAAAGTATCGCCTGATTCAAATTCTTATGGTGAATGTCTGGAATTTGGTAAAGAGATTGCAGCTAAACTATCAGTCGAGCGCGAACGGCAATGGCAAATTAAAGTTCAAATGTATAAGGACAAATTGGCCATGGATCAGCAAAGATATTCGGATGAAAAAGAAATGCAGCAGCTTCGTGAACAACATGAGCATAAAGAACGAATGGCTACTATAGTTGCCGCTCGTGAAGTTGGCAAACAATGGGCTGAAAGTCGGCCTCAAACAAATGTATATCTAAAATGGTGATAAATTTATTTATATAGAATATTTTCAGGAATGTCAGATTTGGACTATCAAGTAAATATCAACAACATTATAGAGAATTTACACATTGAAAATCAAAGTATACCCTTCAATGTGCTGTTTTACACAATGAAACATAAATTGAAAGAAACTGCTCATACTCGTTTTATATATCATCTCTTAATTTATAATACCACTATACTGGAATCATTTCTAAAAAACTTTTTATCAAAATATGATTTTGCAAATGAAGAATGGACAATCTTAGAGCCGGAAACTAGTAACATAGATATTACCATAGAAGGCTTAAATAATGTAATCATTATTGAAAACAAGATAAATAATGCAATTGATCAATTATCTCAAATAGATAGGTATGTAAAGAAATACTGCGACAGTAAAAAACGTAAAATATTTGTACTGTATCTGTGCAGGAACACAGCACATATTCCAAGTGAGCGATCATTTAAAGAGGCAAAAGATAAATGCCACCTTCTCTCATACTCATATAAACAAGATATCAGCCAATGGCTCAGAGATCTACTTAAAGAATGCAGAACGAATATCCGTTTTGCAGAAATTGAGCAATCTTTAAAACAATATGTTGAATATCTTGATATCATATTTGATAAACAGAAATTAGAAATGGAGGATAAAATAGCAGCTGATATTAAAGAACTCATTCCGGTTACTGATTCAAAGTCATACCCCGCAAAAATTGATAAGTTGATAGAAAAACTTAAACTGATGGAGAACGTATGCTGGAATCTTAAATATGAATACGAATGGAAAACTTTACAGGAGAAGATAAACGAAATGTTATCTGAACGCCAACTTGGGAATCTGCATAGTATGCAAGAACTAAATTGGTATTATCCGGAGGAAATGGGAATAAAATTTAAGATTAGCGGGATTGAAAAAGAATTGTGGCTCGTGGTTTCTTATATGAAACAACGATATGTAGGGATAGTAGATATTAATAACAACGATACCAAAAATGAAAACCTGACAGGCAAATTAGAATCAATTTTAAAATTTGATTATAAGACTTATTCCACCCCAAGATATCCATTATGGTTTCCCGTTTATTCAAACGAATCGCTTGTTAACGAATTCTTTAGGGCAGTTGATAATCTTAGAACCGAATCCGGAGTAAACTTCTTCTCCTCACAGAATAAAACTCAAAAATAAACTTCAAGAAAATTATTACAAAAAAACATGGCTAAGCAGTTAATTAAAAGAATTATAATGACATTGCTCGTTGTTATAATGTCATTAGGAATAACTATTGCAAAAAATGTAAATGAGGCTACACTTATAGTCACTTCTGATGGACCAACAAAGGATGCTGCTGTTAAGAATGCTCTTCGACTGGCGGTGGAGCAAACATACGGCGCATTTGTGTCTTCTAACACAGATATTTTAAATGATGAGATAGTAAGAGATAACATCGCTACCATCTCTTCTGGAAATATTAAGAATTATAGAGAGATTAGTGTTATTAATCTTTCAAATGGTAATGTTTCTGTTACTCTTGAAGCTACCCTGAGCATAGGTAAAATTGTGCAATATGCAAAAAGTAGAGGAGTAGAATGTGATTTTGACGGAAAAAACCTGGCCGCCAACATCGCGCTTGAAAATCTATATAGAAATAATGAAATAACGGCTGTAGAAAATTTGATAAAGGAAACGGCAATTGGACTCAGAGAGGGCTTTGATTATACTATAGAGTTAGAAAATCTGAAATTTAATGAAACTGAAAGGATGTGGGATAGTAATCGAAGTGCAGATATTCCTGAGGGCCCTTTTAAAATAGAAGTTGGAAGCAACGTAGAAATTCCTTTTAAAATCACAGTAAGATTAAATAGCCAAGGTGAGCAGGTTCTAAATAATCTTCTCAAATCGTTGAAAGTTCTGGGGAAAGGGGTTGATAGTAACGAAAATACCTTATCAATTTCTCCCGGATATTTTATTTCCGGGTTTAACGATATATTAGGCACAAATTATAATTTTAGATCATCGAAAAGCAGATATATGGTTCATTATTTTCTTACGAGGTTTATAAATGACGATATAATTTCAAAATTTGTAATTAAATTAGGAGATTCTATTGAAGTTTCTGATGAAGAAGAATATCGTTGGGGGAGTTATTTTCGTATACAAGATCCAAAATTTTTTGCAATTTACTACGACAGTCTCAATGGTGGAAAATATGAGTGCCCGAAATTTAAAGCAGGTACAGAGTTTTTCTTTTTTGTAGGGAAGCTGAGGATCTCGGAAAAATCAATAAATTCGATTAACAAAATAAAGATTATTCCGGCCCCATTGCGTGAATTCAAAATCGCCTGGCGACATTAAAATCGATTAGTTATAATCCTCCCTCTTCTCTGGAGGTGATGCCCAACGGCGGGGACGCCCGAATGCGCCCCCAAGAGCGCTTTACAGGCGAAGTTTACTGGCAATACAAAAAAAGAGACCGAAGCCACCCTGAGATTAACTAATATTGTATTGCCATATGTCAAAAACGTTAACCCAGGAGCAAAGGTACGTAATTTCGGCCTTACTCAAAAGAAATGTTTCAAAAATTGAGATTACCAAAGAAGTCGGCTGTTACAAGTCAACGATTTACAATGAGATAAGTCGCAACTCGTGCAGGAATGGCCACTATAGTCCCACAAAAGCATATGAAATGGCAATGGAACGCAGAGACCGCATAGTCACAAACAGCGCCCTTAAGCCCGGCGTGCTATCAAAAGCCCTGACTTTGCTTATAGAAGAACAATGGTCGCCCTGGCATATTTCGGGCTATCTTGTTCTTAAAGGCATAAAAATCTCACGTGAACACATATATCAGGAAATACGTGCAGATAAATCCGGAGAACTTGCTTCCCATACCCGTCGCCACATGAAACACAGAAAGTGCTACGGCTATGCAAAAGCCGATGTTAGGAACATCCCTAACCGTATCAACATTCACGACCGCCCTTCTGAAGCCGACGGCAAACGTTTTGGCGACTGGGAGATGGATCTGATTGTTGACCGACAACAGAACGCAATCGTTACATTCACAGAACGAAGCACCAACTTCATATCAATGGAGCGGCTGCCAGAAGGAAAGAAAGCTGCACCGTTGGCAAAAGTCGTGGTCCGTATGTTGTTCCCCTGGCGTGACGGAGTCAGGACAATAACTACGGATAACGGTGACGAATTCGCTGCACACGCCGATATCACAAAAGGGCTGAAAAGAAAATTGTTGCCCGATGTGCTGGTTTACTTTGCCGACCCTTACGCTTCTTGGCAGAAGGGCGCTATCGAAAACGCAAATGGAATTATCAGACAATACATCCCCAAAGACATGAAATTTAATGACTTAACTGATGCTCAAATAAGAGAGCTTCAATATAATCTAAACCGAAGGCCAAGAGAAAAACTCAATTTTTCAGCTCCGATTGCTGAATTCAATCTTTTTTTTCGTAATTCGCATCCGCCAGTTGTCTTCGCCTTGGAAATTTGATGAATATATATTTTTTTAGAAATAATGATGTCCAGTATATATAATAGAAGCAGTATTATAATTGCAATGCTACTGATGGTTGTCTCTTTTCAGCCCGGGTATGCACAAGGCTATAATCAGGAGAAAACCGCATTGATTAATTTCCTTGTCAGACTTTATGAGAGTGCTCCATTTGATGGAGTCAAATTGGTTGAGGATTATGAGCAAGCGTACCTTATGTCGGTTGTAAAACTTGATAAAGGGAAATATAATTCTGAATCCACTATGAACCGAGTAGCACAAGTGAAGGCTATGTCTCAAGCATCTCGTTTTTTCAACGGCTCAAGAATTACAGATGATTTAATAATCCGTATACATGAGAAATCTAATGGTTCTTCAGAAATGGAAATTATTGAATCTATTAACGAGCATTCTGTAGGTTATGTGAAACAACTTGAGCACCTTACCAATTTCACGGCTGAGAAAGAGTATCAAGTATTCATATACCTGACGCCGGTTAATGTACAAAAATAGCAAGTTGTGAATTGCATAACGATCCCAACCATTTTCGCATTTTTGACAAAACTTATGAACGTGGAAACTATGCCCAAAGTCAAGATGAATTGGATGAGATGATGATAAATTAGATTGAGCGGAGGATATATGCGATTGGAACCTTGGTTAACTGATCCTTGAATTGTGCTTAATTGATAAGATTCCGGTAATAGTTACTATTAGTTATCAAATTAATATAATTGAAGTCTAATGAAGATTATGAAGGGAATATTGACGGTTGTGGCTATTATGCTCGCGGTGGTCTGTGTATCATGCGATGCTATGCCCGATTCGGAGACTGAAAAGAAAATCGAGGGCACATGGGAGTGTGTGCAGATGGAGGATGAAGATGGAGTCAACATGAAGTTTTCAGAGGTGACGACCTTCTATTATTCTGATGATGCCGACGATAACAGATTTGAGTGCACTATACGATTGAATACTATGTCGCCCGTCAAAATGTCACTGGGGACGGTGACGTATAGCGGGACATGGTATGCTTCAAAATCCAAGCTGATTCAAGAGATTGATAAGGGGAGTGTGAAAGTGTCGTTGAATAAAATGATAGATAAATCCGACCGTCAGCAGATGAGGCTGGAGTTACTGCGCGATCTGCATAATGAGGATTACACCGAGGGAGGAGCTATTATAAGCATTTCCGACAATGAGTTTACACTCCGCGATGAGATAGAAAATGATATATACGAATACCGCAGAATAAACTGAGAATACGGAAGATTTATATTCTCAGGCTACTATAATTTTATGAGCAACAAGATAGAATTAGATGCACTGCCGTGTCGCAATAAATATATTTATCAATTGTGCATAGCGTATATCATTGCCTATGTACTTGCATTAATATCGGAACTTGCGGTACTATCAAGCGAAAATTATAGCTCCTCATTTTTTGATGGTATTGCCACGCTATTATCAGGTTTTCTGGGGGCGGTGTTCTTTTATTATGCGGCAATAGGGATTAAGGCATATAGTGTAGCCCTCTGCGTAGAATTAATTATTTTTTCACTGATTGAATTGTCGTCAGGATTAATCGGAGGATTGACTTTATTCTATGGGGAATCGGAAGAGATGGAACGAGCCGAGTTGTTAGTACTATGCTTTAATTTCATATTTTGCTATATTATCGGTTGCGTATTAAAGTATAAATTCGAGGGGAAATTAAAAGGAATTGGCCGCGGGTTTATTTATGTTCCTTCTATTCTTTTAATTGGAGTAATTAAAACTTTGAAATACCTTGTGAGTTCGCATGGTTCATCCTCGAATGAATGGATTTTGATGCTTGTATTTATTATTTCGGGATTTGTCTTTATCTTTATGGTGATCCATCCATTTGGCGAACTACTGAGAGACGGAGTTTCAATTACAGAATCTCATGTGGTGCAACTATCTGCTCCGGTGAATTACTCAGGGGCTGCTATCAAAGAGGCCGCGAATCAAGTGCCTCGGAGAGAAGTCCGCACCGGCGGGATTGACGGTCGCCATAAGTTATTATTAGGGGTAATAATTTTTCTGATTATAGCTATCATCGGCCTCATTATCTTAGTGATTGTTGATAAGAAAAAATCGGCTCCGGAAGTAGTGGAAATGATAGAAGAGGTGAGCGAAGATGAAGAAAATCCTAGTGATGAATTTTCAGATGATGAATATTATGGTGAAGAAGGATATTCCGACGATGTGATTGAATATGAAGACTTTTCTGAGCCGGAAGCTGCTGTTGAGGCAGAACCGGCGAAGGAGGCGCAGCCTGAGACACATTATAGCACGTCAGCATCTTCTTCTGATTTCTTATGGGTAATGCAAGATTTGATGCGCGACGAGGGCTTAAACTATCTTGACGATGATCAGGTGATGGCTGTAAAGAATCTGCTTGGCGGCAAAACATTTACGGCCTATCAAATAGATTATCGTCCTCAGTATTTGAATAATAAGTACACTATTAAGTTTAAGATCAACAGCATCAACAGCGATGGCAGCTTCCGTGGTAAATTTGCCTACGAAAAAATTTTGCAGAAGTATGGAGACGGTAAGGATTCATGGTTTGAATTCAAAGGAAATCTGTTAGGCAATGCCTACTTAGGAGGGGAGGATAGGTATTTTATAGCGATAGCTTCAACTAATCCCGCCGGTGGTAAGCCGTTTGATTATTGGCTTTTAGAATATGAGGGTAATGATGTATGGAGAGGCAGGAGCGTATCACATAATCATAGGAATGACCCTGTAAATCACTACTATCAGGTGTCGTTAGTAACTCCGGGAATTAAAGGACATAAACTACCGCGACGCGAGATTGATTAATCATTCTTACAAAAATCCGGGAGGCTGTGTGTAACTGAATTACTTCACAGCCTCCCGGTGTAATCTAATGCTTTGTTTCGATTGTCAGAAGTTGTATCCGAGGGTCAGGTGGAATGCGTTCTGCTTCATAGTGTAATTGCCGTTGGCATTGTTCTTAAGCAGGTTGGTGAAGCCCATATCACCGCTGAGGGCAACGTAGTATTTCTGCTTGAAAGTAGCGCCTACACCAAGTCTCCATGCGCCTGATACACGGTTAAGACCTTCATCGTTGTACATCGTGCCTGACCAATGGTATGAATCACCTTCATTGTTGAGTTTTGTAGTTAAGTAGTAATCGTTGGTGATTCCCACATTAAGCATCGGGCCGGTAAATACGTTGAGTGAGAAGTTGTTGTTGAAGTCAAAGTGATAACCGAGCATCACAGGAACTCTCATTCCGAACTGACGCAGTGAACGGTTCTTATAATTCAGATTATTAAGTGCAGATTCCTCAATTGACTCTGAGCCATAGTAGAATTCCACGCCGGGCTCTACAGTGAAGTTGGCCACGATAGGGATGTTGTAAACTGCACCGAGGCTGACACCGGGGCCTGCACCATACTTCTTGACCGAGATATTTTCGGCCTTCACGTTGCCGGGAATAAGCGCGTCGGCGGAAAGTCGGATGCCGAGGTATGCCTTGTTATCGGGATTGTTTACCACTGAGTTCTGAGCTGCGGCACCTAATGCCACTGTAACTGCTGCCGCGAATAATGCTAACTTTTTCATAGTAATAAATACGCGATTCCTGAGTGTTTTTCAATAAATATAGTCTATAATTTGAAGAGTCGTCGAGTTCCACGGATTCGCATTAATGGAAGTTCGTGCTCTTCATCATTGTTAACATTAGTTGGTAAAAGTATGTTTACAATGCGATGGTTTTTAACGTATGTTAATTGCTTTTGCGCAGTGGTGCAAATCGGGCCGATACAATCTTCATCCTTACCGTGAACGGCACAGCCGGGCGCCTCGAAGCTATACTTTCACGATAGATATAACTATGCTGAGTATCAAAGCTTTTCACTTCAGCCAATCGTCGCTCCCCGGGAGGAACGTCAATGCTCACGTCTATAAGGCGGCGGTGAAGCAATTCGCCTGAAGCGGTGAAGTATGAAATTTGTATTTTAAGGCCGGTGAGAGGCAAAGGATTGTGGTTGAGGATAAGAAAAGTCTCTTTGTCAGAAGCAGCCGGCTTGTCAAAACCTGAGAAACTGATGCTCCGGAAGCTGACTTCATGTCCAAAGATTATGGTGTCGCCTTTAGCCTCAACGGGCATATCCACTTTAGCTATCGGTTCCTTACCACCTTTGGTTGTTTTCAGTTTAAGCCCGGTACGCTTTGAAGCCGCCGGCAATACGGCTGCTATCATCGTTATCAGAATGATCAAGATTATGATTTGGCGTGTCCGTATCATAATGAAGGCTAAAGAGTAAGCATTTTCCTGCGGTCTGTGCCGATTCCCTCCGGGTAAATCTTAATAATACCGCGAGGAGGCTGACCACTGCGGTCCTCACGCAGTCTTATCAGGCTACGGAACGCCGGGAGAAGTGCTGTGGGGTTTATCGAAAAGGAAAATTTGCCGGTTGATACGCACACCAGCCCCCTACCGTCAGCGGTAAGCGTTCCTTTGCATTTGCGTGGTGTATGAAGTCGTCCTGCGTTGCTGCGAGTAAAGAATTCCATGGTGAAGACTCTTGCCTCCGGAGTGGCTTTGAATGTGGCCAGTTGCGTTCCCGGTATCAGAGAAGGAACAGAAGTCCGTACTACTGTTGCGGTGTAAGTGTGCTCATCTGATTTCTCTATCAATACAGCTACTCCATCGTCGGGAAACTCCCAAATCCCCTCAAGAGGCTCACAGGCATACCGGTTGCACCAAAGCATCGCCTCCTCCATATCCATGGCTGCTGCCGGGAAGTATAGGATGATGAAGAAAAAGATGTGGGTAACTAAGCTGATTGCTACAGAGCCTTTCATATCTTGGTACTGAAGTGATAGCTGAAGCCAAACGACAGAATCTCCTTTAGCATCCAGTGTTTCCACTTATCTGAAAGTGCCGAAGAGGAATCGTAGCGCAGATGTACGTAGATCTGCGTGCTCAGGAACCGATTGATACTGAAGCTTACGGTATTTTCCCAGTCGCCTGAGCCGTAGGTATAATCAGTGAAGATAAAGAGGCGCGATGTCCAGCTGATGTTTGGCGCGAGATTCCACACCATAGTGGCTTCGGCGGAACTACCGATCTCGGAGACAAATTTCTTATCTTCGGGGATGGAATATTGAATATGGTCTACGGCATTGTCAATGCATGACTTCAGATTGTAGGATATGGGCGAGATTGAGACTGAGAGCTTCATAGTCTTTCCCGGCGATGTATGCAGATAGCTCATACCAAGACCTACATTCAGCTCGCCCGGAGATAGGAAAGCAGCGGAGCGCGTGTCAGAATTTTGTACGTAATTCGGGAAAAACTGTGTCTTGAACTGAAGGTTGAAAGTATAGAACCATTTTTTTGAAAAAGCGCGGAGTCCGGCTTTAAGATTCCATTGGAAGAGGTCTTCTGAGAAGGAGTATTTATGGTGAGTATCCTGAGGCGTGGTATTGAGAGCCATCTTGTAGCTCACGTTGTTTTCCAACATAAGGTTAGGATGATATACCTCATTGAGTTTCACATTCCACAGCAGCCCTATCAGCATCGAAAGAGAATTATTACCGCCCTGATACCAGTTGGGCGAGAGATAGGCCTGTGAGAGCTGAACAGCGGCATCGGCTACATGCAGCCAATGGGTCTTATGGGGTTGAAAGGCAAAAGAGGGAGTCTCAGGAGTATCAATTGCTTTGATCTCATCCGAAAAACGATAAGACGGAGCCTTAGCCTCAATGACTGCTACCTCTTTCGGTTTAGGGAGAAGCCATGCAGCCTGTACGCCGCAATCAGGGTGAGCAACGATGTAATTATACTCAAGCTTCCGCTCTATATCATTGAGTCGAAATTGCGAATTTAGTTCCTCAGGAAGTGTAGTAGCGCTCCACCATGGTTGATCGGCTGTCTTCAGCGAATTTATCATGCCGCTCCAAGTTAGAGGCAGAGTATGCAGTGCGGAGTCATATAGCGACATTCCGGGCCGGTAACCATGAAATATGACAGGCCTCCTGAGCTGCATACCGCTAATTTTATTTCTGTCAACAGGTAATTCTGCAATAAGCTGTTGCAAAGTGCGAGGTACAAAACTCTCTGCCGTTGAGTCAGCCGATACTACCTCTTCCGACAAGTCCTTTGTTTGTGCCGCGGCAAGCAGCGAAGCTCCGGAGAAGATAAAAGCTGTGAGCTGCCGTGTGATATTCGTCATCCCTTATTCTTAATTGAGTTGTGACAGTCTTTTTCTTTTTATTGTGGTTGAGGTGCCAGAAGCCGGTCATAATCATCGGATTTGATAATTCGGTAAGCTTCCTTGAATATATCATCGCGCTGATTGAAGATGCGATAGAAAGTTTCTTCGTCAAATACGTCGCGACCTACCTGAGCCTTTATTCCCATCTTGATGATAGGCGCGCTGAGTGCTATCTGCTCGGCATTGCGTTTCACTCCTTCGCTTTCTCCGCGAGCAGCAAGCTCCTCAATCATTTCATCGGTTACGATGAAGCGTTTAATGAAATCATCAGGATTTTTGTAATTCTTCTTGAGGCTTGCTCGGTTGGCATCAACATAATTGATTATATACTGATTATAGCACCCTTTTGCCACAATATTGCGGTACCAGTCGGTATTGGCAGTAGTGTCAAGAGGTACAAATACGTCAGGCATGATACCGCCTCCACCATATACCGGACGGTGGTTGCGCAATGTATATGTGCGCAGTGAGTCGGGGAGTTGAACTGAATCGGCATGCATAAGCTCGCCGTGATCAAAGCGCGACTTAATATCCTTGTAATAGTCTTCGGTATCACCCGGCTTGTAAGGCTTCTGAATATCGCGACCTGAGGGCACATAATAGTGAGCGACGGTAAGACGCATCATGGAGCCGTCTTCAAACGGGAATGGGCGTTGCACAAGGCCTTTACCGTATGTGCGTCGACCTACCAGTACAGCGCGGTCAAGATCCTGAAGAGCACCGGCCGTAATCTCAGATGCAGAAGCTGAGTACTGATTTACCATCACCACGATGCGACCGTCTTCCATGAGCGGATTGCGTGATGAAGGATCTGCACGGTAATAGTGGACCGGCTGATTAAGACCTTTGGTGTAGGTCACAATTGACGACGGCTCAACAAACTCACTTACCAGTCTGACGGCTGCATCAAGATAGCCTCCTCCATTGTCGGTAAGGTCAAGAATAAGATCCTTCATTCCCTTCTTTTTGAGCTTCTTAATGGCCTCTATCATCTCTTTTTGTGTAGTAGCGGCAAACTTATTGAGGCTAATATAGCCTGTTGTGGGGTCAATCATATATGCTACATCCACGCTGTTGATTGGTATCACATCGCGCGTTATGGTGAAGGGAACGGTGTCATAACCGAGTCCTTTGCGGCGTATAACCGTGAGATCAACCTTCGTTCCCTTGGGTCCGCGCAGTTTTTTCTGAATTTGTGAGGTCTTGAGTTTTTTGCCCGCTATTGAAGTGTCGTTTACGGCAATTATTTTATCCCCCGGCAAAATTCCCACTTTTTCAGAAGGGCCGCCGGCTACGGTGGAGAGGACAAAGAGCGTATCGGTCGACATATTGTAAGTGATACCGATACCTGTGAAATTCCCCTCAAGAGGTTCGTTGAGCTCACGAGTTTCCTCAGGTGAGGAATAAGCTGAATGGGGATCAAGTTCCTTCAGCATACCTTTGATGGCGTCTTCCACGAGTTTCTCCTCATTTACGGAGTCAACATAGTAAGAGGCTACATAAGCCTCAGCCTGAGCTATCTTCTTTCGAGGATTCATCGCTGAGAATTGAGCGGCTATTGTAGCTGCCGCAGCAGCGATGGCGATAAATATGAATATCTTTTTCAAAGTTGTATGTTTTTTATCTTAAATATCTATATATCAATATATGTTAGTCTGTCGCTTTTGGGAGGAAAGTACTTATGTCGGCACCGAAGTGCTCAAGCTCTCTTACCATTGAGGACGATATGCATGCAAGTTGCGGCTCAGCAAGCAGAAGCACCGTATCAGGACCACCAATAAGGCGATTGGCTTCGGCCATATTTCTTTCAGCTTCAAAATCAGCTACAGATCTTACTCCTCTAAGCATACAGGCAGCTCTGCAGGATTTTGCAGCTTCAACGGCCAGCCCCTTGAAGACCCTGACTTTAACTCTCTCCTCGTTGCGAAATATAGCGCGGATCTTCTCAATCCTTTTTTCCGTAGAGGATTGGTGGCTCTTTCCTACGTTTTCTCCAATTCCGATTACTACGGAGTCAAAAAGCTCCAAAGCGCGGCGCACTATCGAGTAATGCCCTATAGTGAAAGGATCGAACGAACCTCCGTAAAATGCTATTTTCTCAGATCTGCGAGTCATCTTCAACTATCAGATTATTAATGATAAAGTCCTGCCGAGCAGGAGTGTTTTTACCCATATAGAATTCGAGCATCTTCTGATACGAATCCTGGCGACAAAGCTCCACGCGGTCGAGCCTCATCTCCGGACCGATGAAATGAGCAAACTCGTTGTCGTTGATCTCACCCAGGCCTTTGAATCGGGTGATTTCTGCGTGTTCTCCAAAATGTTCAATGGCCTTTTCACGCTCCTCATCGGTATAACAATAGAATATCTCATTTTCATCCGAAGCATTCTTTTTGCGTGATTTGCGACGCGTGGCTCTCTTGTCTCTGACACGAAAGAGAGGAGTCTGAAGAATATAGACATGGCCTTCTCTCACCAAATCCGGGAAGAAGGTGAGGAAGAAACAGAGCGTCAGAAGCCTTATGTGCATACCGTCAACATCCGCATCGGTAGCAATAATAATTTTATTGTATCTGAGTCCGTCAATGCCGTTTTCCACATTTAGCGCAGCCTGCAAAAGATTAAATTCCTCATTCTTATAGACCACCTCGCGGGTCAGCCCGAAGCAGTTGAGTGGCTTACCTCGCAATGAGAAAACTGCCTGCGTATGTGCATTTCTTACCTTCGTGATAGTGCCTGAGGCTGAGTCGCCCTCGGTGATGAAAATTGCAGAATCGTCACGAAGATCTTCTTTGGTATTGGTCTTGAGCACATCATTGTAATGGATGCGGCAATCGCGAAGTTTGCGATTATGCAGGTTAACTTTTTTAGCACGCTCGCGAGCCAGTTTTGCTACACCGGATACTGCCTTTCTCTCCTTCTCGGAAGCCGCTACTTTCGCCAGCATAGCTTCGGCGGTATCAGGATTGCGATGGAGATAGTTGTCAAGTTCAGTCTTTATGAAGTCGCCTATAAACTTATTTATAGTTAGTGTAGAATCGGGAGCCACTTCGCGCGAACCGAGCTTAGTCTTGGTTTGTGATGCAAATTCCGGTTCCTGTATGCGGATGCTGATAGCGGCCACAATACCGTTGCGTATGTCGGAATACTCATAGTTTTTCCCTGAAAATTCCTTCACCGTGCGCGATACGGCTTCGCGGAAGGCAGAGAGATGGGTTCCGCCCTGAGTGGTGTGCTGGCCGTTGACGAATGAGTAGTATTCCTCGCCATATTGGTCAGTATGTGTTATCACCACCTCTATATCATCTCCTTTGAGGTGTATTACGGGATATAGCGGATCGGCAGTCATATTCTCGCGTATAAGGTCAAGCAGACCATGGCGGGAAATATAGCGTTTACCATTGAATACCAAAGACAATCCGCAGTTAAGGTAAGAATAATTCCTCACCATACGCTCCAGGAAATCCATGCGGAATTTATATCCCTTAAAAATGTCAGGGTCAGGGAAAAACTCCACAATAGTGCCGTTGGATTCTCGAGTGCGCTCCCGCTCGGTGAGACCAACCAATTCTCCTTTCTCAAAGCGGGCAGTGGTCATCTCCCCTTCGCGTATTGAGATAACTGTGCAGTGGGTGGAAAGGGCGTTGACCGCCTTCATGCCTACACCGTTGAGGCCTACAGATTTCTGGAAATTCTTATCATCAAACTTACCGCCGGTGTTGATTTCGGAAGCAACTTTCACTACTTTCCCCAAAGGAATACCTCGGCCATAATCGCGCACCCGCATTTTTCCGGTCTCGTCAAGATCAATCTCAATCTTCTGACCGGCTCCCATGTTGAATTCGTCAATAGAGTTGTCTATTACCTCTTTGACGAGGATGTAGATTCCATCTTCCGCCTGCGAACCGTCACCGAGGCGTCCGATGTACATTCCTGCGCGGCGACGGATATGCTCATTCCATTTTAGTGTCTGTATGGAATCGTCATCGTAAGTGCCGGCAGCAGGACCGTTTCCCTGTGCCGGTTCACTCTCATGGCCGGGAGCAACGTCAATCTCCTCCACTTCGCTGAAAATATTATCTTGATCTGCCATAATGTTTTTCTCCTGTTGTTTTGTCTCCACACCAATCTCGCGGGAATGGCGGCTTATTCAAATTGCAAAGATATAAAATTTTTTACCCTTTTGCAACCTTATTTCCCCTTTAGGCGTTTTTAACTTTAAAGGAAGAATTTATAATCACATCAGACTTTAATATTAAAAAAATTCCACTATGAAAACAAAGAAATTTGCATTTATGGCCGCTGTAGCAGCCGCTATAATATCTCTCTTTCCTGCAAAAGCGGAAGCATGCTCCAGAGTAGTTTATAAGGGCGATAGTGCGCTCTATATAGTTGGTCGTTCTCTTGATTGGAAGACCCCGATTCCGACAAACTTATATGTATATCCTCGAGGTATGGAGAAGATCAGTTCCCCGCAGCCCGGTGCTATTAAATGGAAATCCCGTTATGGATCGGTCTATGCTGTGGGCTATGACGGAGGAATCACAGAGGGTATGAATGAAAAGGGACTTGTAGTCAATGGCCTTTTCTGCAAAGGTACGGTATATAATGCCGATTCAATCTCCAACGATCCTCCAATGTCATTGGCGGTATTCGTAGCGTGGATGCTGGATAACAATGCTACCACAAAGGAAGTGGTAAATGCACTTAAGTCAACTCCGTTCCAAATATCAGGTGCTACTTTTGACGGCGGTACAGTCTCTGCTCTCCACTGGGGCATAACTGATGCAACCGGATACAGCGCAATTCTTGAGTTTGACCATGGAAAGATCATAATCCACGAAGGTGAGGACCTGCGCGTGATGACGAATGACCCGCAGTGGAATCAGATGGAGGCCATAATTAACTATTGGCGTGGAGTTGGTGGTACTAATATGCTTCCCGGCACAGTGAGAAGTGCTGACCGATGTGTTCGTGCCGACTTCTTTATTCGCAATGTCGAGCCTACCGCTGATGCTGATCTCGGAGCTTCCGAAACACGCTCCGTCATGGCAAATGTTTCAGTGCCTTATATTTACACTGTAAATGGTGAACCCAACGTGTCATCTACCCAGTGGCGCTCACTTGCCAATCTTCGCGACCTCCGCTATTATTTTGATATTGTGACTAATAATGGCCTCTATTATATTGACCTTGGGAAATGCAATCTCAAGGAAGGTGCTCCAGTGATGAAACTTGATACTTCAAAATCAAGTGATTACGTGGGTGAAGCTAATAAGCACCTCAAGAAATCAGCCCCCTTCACACCGATGTATTGATATACGGAGACAAGATAATTGAATTAGGCTGTGTCAGAATTCCCGGATTTTGACATAGCCTAATTCAATTTACCGAGATAGTCAGCCTGCGGCTGAAGGTTGAGTAGGGTAAGGTTGACAGGTTGATGCGATCCGTGGGTTTGCCTGTCGGCGTCACCCACGGTAAACAATGCCATCATCCACTCCGTGGACTCTTGTGGGAGTCGGGGTGCTTTCCGAGGACTCGCCCTTCGGGCTTCATCCCCGGTTAATAATTATCTCGTCCGCGCTGCGGACTCCGACGGGGTTGCCTTTCACTCACCAACCTTTCAACCCATTCAACCATCGACCTTCGGCGCATTGCGACGACTTAAACCACCATTCGGAGCGAAGCTCCGGCTTCATTCTACTACTATCTTATATCGGGCGGTGTCGCTTGCAACGATATAGATTCCGCGCGCCAGAGGCTCGATGATTTCTCCATTCACCTGCAGCGTCCGTATGCATCGACCGTCAAGGCTGTAAATATTCACCTTTTCTCCTTCTCCGGCTTTGATTTTGACGCATCCTTTGCCTCCACGGGCTGTCATCTTCACCTCCTCGGTTGTCGCAACCTTCACGCCGGAAAGGTCATATTCCTCAATGTTGACAAATTCCTTCCATCCCTCTGTATTTCTGTAGGCTTCACGAGTGCCTTTAGGCACATACAATACGCATTTCTCCTTGTCAGTATCTAAAAAACAATTCTCTCCCAAGGGATATGGCGTTTCGCAGCGCTGCCAGATCTCCTCTATCGCCGGACAATATAAGAATGCATAGTCTATGTCCACAAGACTATCAAAAGGCATCACAACTTTTTTAAGCTTCGGCAAATCCCAACCAACGTGCTCCAAGTATTTTAGATGATAAGGAAGTTCTATTTCCTCCAACTCAGGCAAATTGCAGAAACTCGAATTTCTAATGTTAAATACTTTTGTATTGGCCATATCTATTTTCCGAAGTTCAGGACAGTAGGAAAAACCATGATCTATCAATAATGACTCGTATGGTATCGTTATACTCTTAAGTTTTTTGAAATCTGTTACGCTCCATATGCCACCTCGAGTACTTACGTCGGGATTATTGATTGGCACGTTAGGGAGCTGAAGATATTCCAAATTATCAAGAGCATAAATATCCATCACAAATTCCACACTATCCGGTATGATAAGTTCTTTAATCTGGTTACAATAATATAGGCCATTTATAAATCTTAAATTCTCGGGAAGAGTGATAGAGGTCATTTCATCTTCACCGAACATGTGATAAATACCCCAAATTGGAGAATTGTTATATTTTGGAGGAATGACAACATCGCCTTTGTAAAATCCTGACACTGAGCTCGTCTTATACTCCGGCATATCATGATATGAAATTCTGCTGACCAACATTAGATAATTCTGTGTGCCGTATGGTTTCAACATGTCTAATGTTTTATACCCAAATATCACATCCAACTCGGGGCATTTAAAATACCCTTCAGGTTCGGAGTTATACCATGCATCCAGATTCTCACCAGCCTGTGCATACGCAGCGAGGGATGAACTGAATATCGCAATCAAGCCTATTAATATCTTATATATTTTCATAATCTATAATCTTATGGTGTTATAATTTATGTTGGATTAATTTATTGAAATATCAGCATATTCACCGGTATGGTACGTGAATCTGCGGGAGCTCCATCCACATACATTGTAAGTACATAATATCCGCTCGGCATGCCCGATGTGTTGATGGTTAATGCTCCGGTCAATGAGTTGCTTCCGGAGAATAAGTCTTGTGAAAGCCGGGGACAGAAACACGAGAAATATCGGTGCTTCCGACCCGATGCAGAGCAACATCACTAACCGTATAAGTCACAGAAACTCCATTGCCTGTTTCAGCCACACTTCTTGTTGATTTCTGCAACGTGTCAGATTCGCACAAAACACCGTTTCGTACAATAGTTTTGGATTCAATGACTGTAGTAGGATAGAATAATCCTAATAACAGAATCAGAATAAAAATTTGACGTTTCATATAGAGGAGGTTTTGGTTTGTGCCACGAATATAATGATTTATATTTATATCTCCAAAATTAATTGAAAATTTCTCCAAATTTTTTTTAAATCAATCCAAACTGGAATTCCAAATGCGAGCCGGTAAGCCATACCGGTGGTAAGGATTAGTTTTCGTGATTCTTTGATTGTGTGGCCTGCATCGGATAGCCTTTACTACTGGGGGGTGTAGAATGAATGAAATGAAATTTTGCTGTATGGTTTGCACTATTTAGTCAAAATTGTTAAATTTGTCTCATCATTATGCATTATATCAGATGAAAAGATTTGCTAATTTATCATTGCTTATTTTGCTTATAGCTTTTGTTTTCGATCAAGCAAAGGCCGAGACGGAAGATTTTGTCTTCACGTACGATTATGAAGGTGCGCAACTTGACCTTTTCGGAATACAACGGTGTGTTCAGATTGACGCGGCCATGCGCATTAATAATCCGGCCTTTGAGGGATTTGAGATTGTTGGAGTCAGTATTGATATTCCGTCGAAAGAAGGTTGCTCATGCGATCCGACAGGGGCGGCTTGGCTTACAAAGACGCTGCAAGTGGATGGAGAGTATAATCTTCCTGATATTCAGCAGGTGAAGGGTGAGATTAAAAATTATGGTACAGAAGCTGAGCCTCAGCTGCGTCTTGACCTCACGTTTCCCGAACCTTACATTCTCGGTTCTGACGGTGTATACATAGGCTATTCTCTCACTGTGACCAACTGTAATGTGCCCGGAAGTGGCTGGACTTCAAAATATCCTATTGTGACTGTATGTGACATTGATCAGCCCGAGAGCCTGATGATTCACTGCACTAAGGGAGAGTCTACTTTGCCGCAGAAATATCCGGAATGGACAGACCTAAGCGAGGAGCGTCATCAGGCCCTTGCTATGCGGGTGATAATGCGCGGAAATAGAAAAGAGAATGCCGCAGCCTTTGTGCCTCTTCAGACTCTCTACGTAGCTCCCGGCTCATCCGGTCCGGTTTACGTTAATCTCATTAACAACGGTACTTCTCCCATCTCCTATATTGAATATTCATACACTTCAGGGGCAGGTGAAAGTGCTTCAACTTATACTAAGGAGCTTTCGCTTGATGCTCCAATACCAGGTCAGACAGGAGCTTTTACCACTCTAGATCTCTCATTTGAAGCACCGGACAGGGAGGGAAAGTACTCTTTGCCATTGAGAATAGACAAGGTGAACGGTAAGCCTAATGAATATATCGGTACTTCAGCATTGCAGATGGAAGTAGTGCCATTTCTCCCTGAGCATAGTCCACTTATAGAAGACTATACCGGATTCTGGTGTGGCTATTGCCCGGCAGTCTATGTCACTCTTCATCAGATGCGGGATAAATATGGCGAGGAATTACTATCAATAGCTTACCACTTTCTGGATAATCTCCAATGCGTTCCCGCTTCCAAGATGCCAAGTGAAGATACAGGTTTGCCAAAGGTCTATATCGAAGACCGCAAGGAGAATATATCTTACAGCAACATTGAGTCTATCTGGCTGCGTAAGCGTCGAGAACTCGCTCCCGCTGATATCAACGTGGAAATATATTGGGATGATGAGGACCACACTGCGCTCCGTGCCGTATCCGAAGTTAAGTTTGTATATGATCAGAAAGACGCTCAATATAGGGTGGCGTATGCCATGATTGAAGATGATATGAGCGATCCTGATTGGTCACAGGCCAATGAGTACACCGCAGCCGATATCGCGGGGCCATATTGGGATCTGTTCTGCGGTCAGCCATATCGGGTCAAAGGGATAATTTATGATGATGTAGTGATAAATTTTGCGGAACCTCAAGGAATACCCGGTTCGCTCCCGGCTGAAATCTTAGGAGGAGAGAAATACAGGCATGAGAGCGTTATTAAGCTCAAGGATGCTGTCTGTCAGTACAACGCTATTTCTAACTATGGAGAAAACGTGATTCAAAATGCTGATAAAATCCGTGTTGTTGCGCTCCTTATTGATGGAAATACCGGAAATGTATGCAATGCTTCCACCACCGGTTATTCTTCCGACGCCGGATATTCCGGTGCGGTTGATATGCTGAGCTTTACAGATAGCGAAAGGGAAGAAAGCATACTATCTACAGATATATACGGATTTGACGGCATGAAGCTTAACAGCATTCCACAAACCGGTGGATACATAGTGGTGTACCGTATGGCAGACGGAAGTATAAGCGCAAAAAAAAATGTGAGATAAGGAATATGTAAACGGCCTTATTTGGCAACGTCATTCAGAGGATCAGGTATAGGAGAATTGGAATATTTGCTTCCAAGAGGTAAAGTATAGATTATTGAGAACGTAGCCCCGATTGAGCCGTTGATATTTCCGAATCCCGGCATCACCCAGGGTTCGGAAGCGTCAGGCCACCAATTCTTCATCTTAAATCTATATCTGAAAGTCCAGCCCAATGCAAGATTTTTAACTATTTTCACCTTTATGCCTCCGAGGACTTCGCCCCAAACCATAGTAGCACGTTGGTCAGTGATGCTCAGATGATTTGTCTCTCCCCAGTAATCGGATGAGATGGTGATATCGTCAATACTATATAGAGAATGTCCTACAGAAGCGCGAAGACCTAAAAAAACGCGATACGCCGGATTTGACTTATAGAGAAAGTTATAGTCTAAGCCGGCTTTAAGATAGAAGCCACCCTTGCTTCGGTAGTTATAATTAGAGGTGATGTCGTGGCGCGAACCATAACCGTAGCCTATCTCCACGGTGGGGAAGAGCCAGTTGAAAATTGAAAGCGAAGCCCAAGCATCATAACTGCCGTGTGACTGTCCGCTAATAGCCATAATCGCATCAAAAATATTGACGCCTATATCAAGGCCGTTGATTTTCGGATAAATAGGTTTTGCGCGGCTTGAAGTCTGAACGGTATCAAGTTCGGCAAGGAAGAGTACAGGCTCAGCAAGTTGCTCTCCATGTTTGTCATAATAATGGAGAGTGGGCTTCACCGTGGTTTGGTCAATAGTCTCTACCGGCGTCACCTTGCGTTCGATTTTACGCACCGAGGCAGGCTTCACTCCTAAAGAGTCAGCAGGTATGCTATCTGCTGTCTCCTGAGCAAGTCCCTGCACACTACATGGCAGTAGAGCCATTATAGCCACAAAAATCCTTGCTATGCAGTTCATAATCCCTCTCCCTCCTTAGGAGTTCTGAAGTATATCTTCAGATTTTGGGAATTGGCATTGTCAATATAACCAAGCGGACAAACCACGGAGTCAATCTGGTAGTGAGTAGTAGCTATGTCGCGGATAGTGTATAAGTATGATGCACCGCATGCAGCCGATACAAATCGAGCCTCGGTGTCATAATAGAAAGTAATTGTATCGTGTTTGAAAGCAGGGTTGAGAGCTTTCTGAAGATAGTGGATAACATAGGTTGTGCGGTCACTGTCTATTCGGAAGGGAAGATAAACCTGGCTTACACTGCGCGCAGAATCTATAAGTATACTGTCGCCCGGTGCTCCGATACCGTATACGCTGATGCTGTCGATAGTGACGGCACCCTCTTTTTCCGTAGTGTAAGCATAGAAGCCGGCCAGAGGAAGAGCGTTGCGATTATCGTAGCACTCATCATTGTTGCAGGCAATAAATGCAGCAACCAATGCAGTGGAAATTATGACTATTAAGGAGCGCATGGTCAGAATTCTTCAGCTATAAGATACTTGTTCCTTTCCGGACTGTTGCGGGTGATAAGCTCGCCTACAAAGCCTGCGGTGAAGAATTGTGTGCCTATGATCATCGCTGCCAAAGAGAGATAGAAGTAGACCGAGTTGGTGACGTAGAAATTGTATGACTCAGAGCCGAGAGATATGCATTTCAGAATTAAGACAATCACCATAGCAATGAATCCGATTGCAAACATCAGCGATCCAAGCAGGCCGAACAGATGCATCGGTTTGATCCCGAATGATGACTGAAACCATAGCGTGGCCAGATCAAGGTAGCCATTTACAAATCGGTCAAGCCCGAATTTTGTCTTGCCATATTTGCGAGCACGGTGATGAACAACCTTTTCTCCAATCTTCTTATATCCGGCATTCTTGGCCAGGTAGGGAATATAGCGGTGCATATCGCCGTATATCTCTATGTGCTTAACGACTGCGCTGCGATATGCTTTTAGTCCGCAGTTGAAGTCGTGAAGATTCTTGATGCCGGAAACCTTTCTGGCTGTGGCATTGAAGAGCTTGGTGGGAATTGTCTTCGACAGAGGGTCATAACGCTTCTTTTTCCAGCCGGAGACAAGGTCGTAGCCATCAACGGTAATCATGCGGTAAAGCTCCGGAATCTCATCAGGACTGTCCTGGAGGTCGGCATCCATAGTAATAACGACATCACCCTGAGCACGACGGAATCCCTCGTTGAGTGCAGGTGATTTGCCATAGTTGCGGGCAAATGAGATAGCGTGAACAGCCGGATTAACAGACGCAATCTCACGAACTACATTCATAGTATTATCAGTAGAGCCATCGTCAACGATGATGATCTCATAAGAAAAACCATTAGCATGCATAACCCGCTCAATCCAATTGCAGAGTTCGGGAAGGGATTCAGCCTCGTTAAAAGAAGGAATGACCACAGAGATGTCCATATCAGAATAAAAGAATCGCGTTATAAGTGACGCAAAGTTAACAAAAACGCCCCAATTCCCCAAATCAACTTCAGTTTGGTTTCACCATTGGAGGGAATACAAAAAAAATATAATTTTGTGATAAATTTGTGTCTGTTGTGTGCAAATACTAATATCTAATTTACCCGATTATAAATTCTGACGCTATGGCAAGATTTATCAAAGAAAATTCCACTCAAAGAAAAAATGCGTTCAAATACGAAACAATTGTACTTGGATGCATCGCTATCATCTTGGCACTGCTTGTAATCTTTCTCATTCAGATTAAGTCTAAGCACCACTATGTTGACTCTCCCTCTACTGCTGTTGATACTGTAGTTGAGCATACTGCTGTAGAAGAATATAAGGAGCCTCCTACACCAATAGAGGAAGAGACGAAGGAAGTGAAGGTCAATACGTTATCTTTGCAAAAAATTATCAAAGCTATCCTGCTGGATCTTGATGATCCTTTATTCTCTTGTAATTCTCTCCTTGATGCTCTTGAAGATAATGGTTTTAAAAAGACAGACATAGATAGGAACTCATATTTCAATGATACGTATGGCTATTCCATTGTGTGTGTAAAGGGATGTTCGGCAAAATCTTATCCAAAGGGAGGGTCTAATTTTGATCTTAGTTCTGATTTTTTGGCAGTTCCCCATAACAGTTCTTCATATATAGCCGATATTATTGTCACCGGCGACGGAACGATGATGGGATTTAATCTTTATTCATATGGCGAAGCAAATCTCCAAAATTGGCTGAGTGAACTTAAGGTTATAGGTTTTAAAATTGAAGACTATGCAGTATTTGAGCAGACGAAACAATGGGAATTAATTAGCGGCGATGGAATCTCTCTGACTCTTTCAAAGACGGGTGACGAATACGGCACCAACGTCCTGACCTACCACATCAATGTCTAATATATTTTAATCGTATGTAAAAACTTAGACTGTATAACTATCGGAGGCTACGCCAATTGACTTGTTGACGCAGCCTCCAATTGAGTTATTATCAGTGTGTGTTGCAACGGGTTATTCCCATTCGATGGTTGCCGGCGGTTTTGAGGAGCAGTCGTAGACTACGCGGTTCACTCCTTTGACTTTGCGGATAATCTTTGTGGCTGTCTCGGAGAGGAATTCAACCGGCAGAAGCGAGGCGGTGGCGGTCATACCGTCTACTGAATTTACTGCGCGTAGTGCTACTACGCTCTCGTATGTGCGTTCATCGCCCATCACGCCTACGGATTGTATAGGCAGTAAGATGGCGCCTGCCTGCCATACTTTGTCGTAGAGTCCGGCTTCTCGCAGTCCCTGTATGTAGATATGATCGGCTTCTTGAAGTATGCGTACTTTCTCGGGCGTGATATCGCCGAGAATTCTGACTCCAAGTCCGGGGCCGGGGAAGGGATGACGACCTATTAGCAGCGGCGAAATGCCCAACGAGCGGCCAACTCTGCGAACTTCATCTTTGAAGAGCAAGCGCAGCGGCTCAACAATCTTCAGATGCATCTTTTCAGGGAGACCGCCTACATTATGGTGGCTCTTGATGACGGTGCCTGTGAGTGAGCAAGATTCTATCACGTCAGGATAAATGGTGCCCTGGGCAAGCCATTTCACGTCTTTGAGCTTGTTGGCCTCCTGCTGGAAGATGTCAATAAATCCTTTTCCTATGATTTTGCGCTTGCGTTCAGGATCGGTAACTCCTTGTAGTTCTTTATAGAAATGCTCTTTAGCATCTACGCCTATCACGTTAAGCCCCATATCAGAGTATGACTTGAGCACTTCTTCAAATTCGTTATAGCGAAGCAGTCCGTTGTCTACGAATATACAGGTGAGTCTATCACCGATAGCTTTATTGAGAAGCACGGCTGCCACTGATGAATCCACGCCTCCGGATAGTGCGAGCACTACCTTGTCATCTCCGAGTTTGTCTCGGAGCATGGCTACCGTTGATTCTACGAATGAATCAGCTGTCCATTCTCGTTTGGAACCGCAGATGTCAAGGAAGTTTCCGAGAAGCTCCATGCCGTGTTGGCTATGATATACTTCGGGATGAAACTGTACGCCCCAGGTCTGTTCTCCCTCAATGTGGAATGCTGCATATTTCACATCCTGTGTAGAGGCTACAACCTTAAGAGTGTCAGGCACATTGGTGATTGTGTCGCCGTGGCTCATCCAAACTATTGAATCAGTGGGAATATTGCGCATAAGAGGATCTGATGCATCAACGCTCACAAGTTCTGCCTTACCGTACTCGCGTGTTTTGGCGGGCGATACTACTCCGCCGCAGAGCGATGCAAGGTATTGAGCTCCG
Organism: uncultured Sangeribacter sp.; assembly: GCA_964398625.1. GTDB lineage: Bacteria > Bacteroidota > Bacteroidia > Bacteroidales > Muribaculaceae > Lepagella. The sequence goes on from CAYNNV010000009.1 coordinate 26,269, forward strand.
TAGCAGATGCCGAGCAATGGCCATTTTCCACGGAAAGGCTCAAGAGAGGGCTTCGGTGAGTTCGGATCGCCTACGGAGCAGGGGGATCCGCTAAGACTCACACCAATT
>CAYNNV010000010.1:0-7646 GCA_964398625.1 uncultured Sangeribacter sp.
CAACTACATGAAGGGTGCTAACATCGCCGGCTTCATGAAGGTTGCTGACGCTATGATCGGTCAGGGCATCATCTAATAGACAGTCCCCACTCAACATAACAGAGGCTGTATCAAAATCTAAAGATTTTGGTACAGCCTCAATCTATTTACAATAAATGCATTATCAAACTCACAAACTACCAAGCTTGCACAACATCTTATCAATCACCGATCAAACATCATCCATTATAGAGCAAAATAAACACGTATTCACTTAATTACATGCCTGCTAACGAGAACTCAGCGAAGAACCTTACGCAGGCTGCGCCAGTCAGGACAGTAATGCTCCACATGATTCCAGAATTCCGCAGAATGATTAGGATGCACCAGATGCGAAAGCTCATGAATAATGACATACTCCAAGCACTCTGCCGGAAAATTCACAAGAAAGAGATTAAAACTTAAATGGCCTGTCCTATAATTGCACGATCCCCATCGACTTTTCATGTATCGGAAGGTCACCTTTTCAATGCGGCTGTGAAGCCCCATTTCCCTTGCTATCCTAAAAAGCCTATCCTTAAAATCCTCAATAAAGTGCTGCATTACTTCTACATCTGGAACAGTGTATTTATTACCGGCATTATCCCTCGTCCGTTCTAAAGCCTTTCTCGCCCAATTAAGGTTTTGTGATATAAACTTCACAACGTCACTATATGCAACAAACGGAGGAACCGTTACGCAGATGTGATTACCGTCAGCCGACGGGCGCATAGACAGCCGCTTCACGTCTTTCACAGTGATATAAAATGAGATTCCACTCAGTGCCAAAATCTTTGTATTTGATAAAACACGCGCCATAGTCAGAAAAATATAAGTCAAAGTTAGCAAAAATAAACGTCTCAAGATAATCAATTTGGAAAATGATGTAAAACTTATTAACTTTGCAGTCGATTAGAGAAAAACTCAAAAAATGCCGCAATAGCTCAGTTGGTAGAGCATTTCATTCGTAACGAAAAGGTCGTGGGTTCGAGTCCCACTCGCGGCTCTAAGATTAAAAGACTGGAAATCAATCATATAACATGGTTGATTATGGTCTTTTTTTCTGTTTTAGAGCATCTGAAAATGGCATAAAAAAGGCCAAAATTCCCACTTTTGGGGCTAAACGATTTGTTTTTTATATATCTTTTTTTTGACCGACTATGCCAACTATATCTCTGGCCATTAATAATTGGCAATTCACTAATAGACTGTTTTATTTACTGATGAGATACACAATTGAATTATTTCAAGATTGCTGACGAAGCATTTGACTGCTCACCGATTTCATTGTTCCGAGTTACTCTTTTGCCGTAACCAAAGGTATAGGTTATTGAAAAATTAAGGTTAAAGTGAGCGGTTGTGCCGTACGACGTTACATGCTCCTTATATACCGGTGATGAAAGGTCTTTACTTGAGTATATCCACGAAGTCCTAAAGGGATTGACAATTCCGATTCTGATGTTCAATTCCGATTTACTCCATCCTGCACTGAATTGCAACTGACTGCGATCTTTGTAGATTGTTCCTGAATTAGTCCATAGAGTTCTGTTTTTCATCTCATAAAACCCTGATACATAATAGTTCCCTAAATAGTAAATTACTGAGCAGGAGAGTGCAAAGGGATTATATTGCATCTTATAATATCCTGTGCTTTTATATAAAAATTGCGATGGCATTACCTGTAATTGCAAATTACCATTCAACAAATTTGCTGTCACCGCGACACCTATTTGAGTCCTGTAATGGTTGCCATCATTCTCATATTTACGCAGAATGGCGTTCCCATCCATATATGGTGAGTAAATAGGTACATATCGGTCAAAGATTCCAAAAAACTGAACAAAAGGAGATATTTGAAGCCAATTATTAGGTATCCAATTATAGCCAAGGTTAACAATAAAATTAGGAGAATTCTTAAGATTCGGATTTCCACAATAATACATCATCTCATTCTCCTTTAGAATATTCGGACTTTTAAGGTTTGAACTCATTGGTTCCTTGGAGAAGGACAAAGATAGATTAAGAGAATGTTTTTGATTGGGAGACCATCCTATGTTGGCACTTACAAACGGATAGATTTCCGTGTCATATTGAGAATCGGTTGTGTTCCATTCGCCCCTAATACCCAAGAGCATATCTGCGGATATTCTGTCAGTATAATATCCATACTGAACTGAACCTCCTGCGTACGACTCTTTTATCCTGTCAGTGAAAACAGTCGAACCGAAATAATTTACCTTATAGTTAGAATATCCGCCAAAACCTCTTATGAACAAATAATGAACATCCGCAAAGATCTTACGACCCATTGCCATAACTGAGGCCGAATAACTATCTTCCTTCGCAATGTTGCAAATAATGCTCTCATCAGATGCGTAGCGGTAATTTTGATTGTTATGGCTGTAGCTTACTTTAGGTGTAATTGTGAGATAATATTGATTGGGAAGATTACAGTTGAAATTGCCATTGTATGATAATGTTCTTACCTTTGAACTGCTTGATGAAGTATAATCCTGCGGCTGCCAGATTTCAGGAGAAAAATATAGTAAACCTTCTGCGTAGCTGTGCGGGGTATCTTGAAATGTAAATGCTACGGTATTCTTCATCTGAAAGCATTTTTTTGAATAGGAGGCTCTGAAAGATACCGGTAGAATATTTTTAGCGAATCGAGAATTCTCGGGTTGTTGTAAGCGATTGATCCAAAAATAGTTGTTTTCATAATTAGGCAACAAATATTGACTATTGCTTTCGATGGAGTTGTGATGATTATTAAAATTGCTGCTTCCGATGAAAATGTCGTAAGTCATATTCTTGTATGTGAATTTGGAATATACTGATGCTATACTCGAAAGACCTATAAAGAATTTTTCAGCCAGCGACAACTTTGTATAGCCTCCGTAAACATAAGGCTGAACTATGATATTAACTACATTTCTCTCACCCATGAAGCGTTGGTCAGAAGGGGAATAGAAATACTCAACCTTGCGTACGTCAGAAGTTTTGAGACCTTCCAGTTCTTCTGCAGAAGCCTTAGTATAATTGATATAGATTGTCACTACCTCTCCTGTATTAGTGGTCACATTATCGTCAGTGAGGCTAACTTTGATTTGTGGTAATGCCATCCTACGCAACAGATCAATGCCATTTTGAGCGCTGTTTTTCTGGTTACTTGAAGGGATGAAATAAACGCCACTTGCATCGGTTGTGTTTAATTTAGCATTGACAACAACTTCATCAAGTTGTTTTGCAGAAATAGAATCTACGGCTTGGGCATACGATGCCCCGGTGCCCATCCATACGAGGATGGCACAAATAGGAATAAGTCTCATATTGTTAAGTGATTATTTGAAAGCCTTTAACTCGGATTGAACAAAGAGATGGACATAACCTGAATCGGTCCACCACATACCTACATTTATGGTACACCCGTTACTTGGTATATTAAGTATAATGTATTCTTTGCCATTTTTATATCCTTCCACTACATTTGATGCCTTTGCTTTATCTCTTTCTATAAGACTCTTTATTACTGAAAGTAAGCGTTTGTCGTTTGTAGCCGTTACACTTCTGAAATAATTATCCTCACTCTTATTGCTTACCACCTTATGCCCTTCGGTGCGAATATCATTGCGACTGAACACTGTCTCGCAAGCCAGTCTTGGCGGAGTTGCATAGCATAAAGATATAGTGCAAATGAAGAGCAGAATCAAAATTAATCTTTTCATGGACATCATTCAATTATATTGTTCATATATTGCTCACTAAGGCGTTGTTCTTCTTCTGCATCGCTAATGATTGACTGAAACATACTCATTGTTTCCTCTTGGGTGTCAGAACTTACAGCTCGTGCTACATAACCATTCAGTTCTTTACCGTCAACACAGACATATATATCAATATTCTCTTCATCACTGGATCGAAATTCTCCAAAAAAGTACATAGTAAATATTGCAATCACTGCGATACATGCAGCAGTTCCGGAATATTTGAGAGCTCTTATTATTTTTTTAATAGTACGTTCTTTAGAATAAACCATCAAGGTGCTTAGTCCCATTAAAGAACGAACTTTCGTAAGAATTGGGGATGAAATATCCGAACTCAAAAGAACGAGTTCAAGTTCTTTTTCCTGTAGCCGCGATAGCCGACAGTCTAAATAAGCCTGACATAATTGCTCAAGTTCTTGAAGTGTAAAATTATCTTGTATTTCCATTATTTACATTTGATTATAAAGCTCATGCATTTTTTTTCGTGCTCTACTCATGTTCATTCTCACAGCATCTACAGTCATATTAAGACGTTCAGCAATATCATTGTATTCAAGATCTTCAAAAGTTGCCATTTGAAAAATAGATTTTTGTAACGGAGACAGAGAAGCCAACAATAGAGACTTGATTCTTTCACTTTCATCAAGTTCAGGATAATTTATAGCCTTCTCGCACTCTGAAAGAGAAATAAAATGTCGCTTTCGTTTCAACTTGTTCAGACAAACATTTTTAAGGATAGTAAAGAGTCTAAAACGCGCTTCTTCCGAAGACTTAGGGATTCGGTCACTCCATAGATTGTATATAGCATCTTGAACAGCATCCTCTGCGTCCATTTCGTCACCCAATAGGCGATAGGCAATTCGATGCAGTTTTTCTTGCAGCATGCGATCTATGATGTTTTCAGACCTCATATACTTTTAATACAACTCTCTTACCCATTCATAACATGAACATTTAAAATATTCTCAAAACGACGAAGAATTAATTTCCTTTACTCGGGAATTTACAATCTTTTCAATACTCCTCATGCTGAGCCTCCTCATGCTGAGCGAGAAACAGTTACGATACTTTTAATAAAACTATGTAATTCCATAACAAATATTTTTTTGTGTCTTTGTATCCGAGGAACCAACTTTTTTGTGTAACTTTGTATTTAATTACAAAAAATAAATTCTACGTCATGAAAAAAGAGATAAAAAGTGCTAAAGCACCGGGTGCTATCGGCCCTTATAGCCAGGCAGTTGTAGCCGGCAACCTTGTATTTGTTTCCGGACAGCTCCCTATCAACGCAGCTACCGGAGAAATGCCGGAAGGCATAAAGGAACAGACTGCTCAGAGTATTGAAAACATCAAGGCTATTCTCGCAGAAGTTGGTGCCACTCTTGATAATGTGGTTAAAACTACAGTCTTCCTTGCTGACATGAGCCTTTTCGGTCCTATGAACGAGGTCTATGCCTCCGAGTTTAAAGAAGTTTATCCCGCTCGTTGCGCATACGCTGTTAAGGAGCTTCCCAAGCAGGCTCTCGTTGAAATAGACGTGATTGCAGCTATCTGATAATAAATTTTCCCAAATTCATAAAGCGAGAGGACGAACTGAATCAGCTTCGTTCTCTCGCTTATTCAATTCGTGAATATGATAAGTTATCTCCAGGTAGAAGGGCTTACAAAATCTATAGGCGACAAAATGCTTTTCTCCGATGTGACATTCGGAATATTCGAAGGTGAGAAAATCGGTCTTATTGCTCAAAACGGTAAGGGAAAAACTACTCTACTTAATATTCTTTGTGGTAAAGGGGATTATGATAGCGGCAGGATAGCCTATCGCAACGATCTTCGCGTGGGCTATCTTGAGCAGGAGCCAAAGTTTGACAATTCAAAATCACTCCTTGACAATGTGGCCTTAAAGCTGTCAGACGATGACTGGGATTATTCAAACCGTGCAGTCAGGATGCTTTCGCAGCTTAAGCTTCCTGATCCTCATCGGGACATAGAGGGCATGTCAGGAGGTGAGCTAAAACGCGCGGCCATAGCACGTGTACTACTTAAGGATCCTCAGATGCTCATACTTGATGAGCCTACTAACCACCTTGACGTAGATATGATAGAGTGGCTTGAAGACTATCTGACACGCAAAAGAGTCACGCTCCTTATGGTAACCCATGACAGGTATTTTCTCGATAAAGTGTGCAATAAGATTTTCGAGATTGACAGAAGTCAAATTTTCTCCTACGACGGGAATTTTGATTATTATCTGAGAAAACGTGAGGAGAGAATTGAGGCACTCTCAACAGAATTGGCTCGAGTGAAGAACCTTTTGCGTACTGAGCGTGAATGGATGAGCCGGCAGCCTCAGGCAAGAGGCTCAAAAGCAAAATACCGTATTGACTCATTCCACGATCTCGAGAAGCGCTCACGCGTCAATCTCTCGGAGAAGCGCGTAGAACTTGACGTAAAAGGCTCTTACATAGGCTCGAAAATCTTTGAGGCTCACAATGTGTCAAAAGCTTTCGGCAATAAAGTGATTTTAAGAGACTGGAATTACATTTTCGCCAGATATGAAAAAGTAGGTATTGTAGGTGAAAACGGTGCAGGGAAATCAACCTTTTTGAAGATGCTTCTGGGGGAGATTTCTCCTGATTCAGGGCATTTTGACGTGGGCACAACCGTGCGGTGGGGTTATTATTCTCAGGCAGGTATTTCAGGATTTGATGAAAAGAAAAAAGTGATTGATGCCGTTCAGGAAGTTACAGACAGCATTCAGATTGATGAAAAAACACGCCTTACAGCATCTCAGTTTCTTTCCCGATTTCTGTTCACTCCGGAAGACCAGCAGAAATATATCTACAAACTTAGCGGTGGGGAACGGCGACGGCTATATCTTGCCACTGTATTAATGCAATCACCTAATTTCCTTATACTTGACGAGCCCACTAACGACCTTGACATAATGACTCTATCGGTTCTTGAAGATTATCTGTCAAGCTTTAAGGGATGCGTGATTGTTGTGAGCCATGACCGTTTTTTCCTTGACCGCATCGCCGACCACCTCTTTATCTTCCGTGGAGATGGGGATGTACGAGATTTCCCCGGCAACTATTCAGAGTATCGCCATTGCGTTGAAATGGAGGAAAAAGAGCTCCGACAAGCTGAGAGGAAAGAACAGCAGACAAAATCAGCCGGTCAGGAACGTGAACGACCTCAAAGAAAACCTCGTCTCACCTTTAAAGAAAAAAAGGAACTGGAGGAATTGGAACAGCGCCTTGAAAAACTTTATGCCGAGCGAAAAAAGCTTGAGGAAGATATGTCATCAGGAAAGATGACTACCGATGAGATAGTAGCGGCGGGAGAAAGAATCCGCATGGTTATCAATGAAATAGATGAGGCTGAGTTTCGGTCCCTGGAACTAATGGAGAAAGAAGCGTAACTCTGGAAACAAATAGCTCTCCTTTAAAATTTAACATTAAGAAACACAGAAAAACTATTGCATATAAAGTTTTTATATAGTAATTTTGCAAACAAGACTTTAAGCCATATTATTTAGACTTTAAAGTCTGATTACATAAAGAATAGCGTTTTACTTGACGCTCTTTTCTTGACACTTGGAAATCTGGTAAATTTCAAAATTGCAGTCAAGAACAGAGACAATGGTAGATGCCTGATGGATATGACTATATGCCTGTGCGTAGTGATTACGCATATACTATTGTTATATTCAGCGTGAGGCTCTGCGTTGTCCGTTCTACTGCAATGGGCATACCAGAGCCTCCAAGTGTGGAACGGACAATAAGTACGGTTCTCACGCTTTTCTATTTTTTAAGTCCTTATAATCAGCAATAACAAGAGAGCCGGATATTGCAATTCAAT
>CAYNNV010000010.1:7656-25219 GCA_964398625.1 uncultured Sangeribacter sp.
TACCACACAAATCCCTGCTAGTACTAATCCGGTAATTTTTAATTTTTTTCCGGCATTCTTACTGGTTATTATTGCATCTACTGCCTTCTTGGGATGCGAAAAAGAGGACTTTGATAGTGTCACAGGTTCATGGTATGGTACTCGTGCTTATTACAATCCGGTTGGTGGCACTAAATATCAGTATCTTACTATTAAGTTTGAAAACAACGGATCAGGAAGTCTTGAATATGAAGCCCCCGGCTCCTACGCATTAGCGTACTTCTCCTATTCTATAAAGAATGGTGTAATTACTTGTAATGGAGGTTATGCCAACACTTATGGCGATGTTGATGATAACTTTAATTTAAAGCTAAAAATTGAGGGTAATAGACTTATACCATTAAATAAGTACACTGTATTTATACTTACAAAAGATAATTCTGTAATGACAGATGGAAATGGTGAGGAATTAATTAATAATACAGAATTACTATATGGGGTATGGCTCCATAGCTCCGGGGAAGTAGTTTTAGTTCTCAATCAATCAAGCTACACCGAGTATACCCTTCTTTCACCAGCAAGTAATATCTATTCAAAAAAGACAGAAGGCGTAATTATCTATAATTTATTGAATAAGTATTTACTTATTAATGGAAATAAATTTGATTTGCTAAATCTTACAAAAACAGAACTCCAAATTAGATCAGAAAAGAATGTAGTATTCAATTATACGCGTGGCACAGTTTCGGATATTCCCACCAATGGTGAAAATTCCGAAGATTACAAGAGCATTTTGGAAGCTGCAGAATTAGGATGGGCGGATAATAATCCTGAAATAAATATTCGATTTTACGATTCAAACAAAATCAAATATATGGAGAGGAGCTCCAAGTCTTTGGGTTCATGGGGACATGTGTGGCTTGATGCAAGCGGAACATATTCTGTATCGGGTAAAACAATAACGTGTAATTTTAATAGCGTTTATTGGCAAAGTGGGGATAGTTATGCAAAAGATTACTTTCCGGGGTGGACACACAATCAGCCTTGCACAAAAAAATTTATTATTGAAAATATAAACGTAGAAAGGATGACATTATCCATCGACGGAAAATCACACTATTTTTATAACTGTTTATTAAAAGATTAATATTAAAATTTATGAAACTTTATTTTAAAATTGTTTTGGGCTTACTGGTATGTATTTTTACTACCGGTCTTCAAAGCTGTGGCAAATCGGATGAGGATTTAAAAACCAATGGTTATCAAAGATCTGATTTAATAGGATCTTGGAAAACAAAATTTGACTCTGAAATATGTTATATGATTCTTAAATCAAATGGAAACGGCAGATTAGTATATCAAGATATTAATACTGAATTGACAGATGAAGAATCTATCGCCTGGTTCTATAAAGATGAAGTCTTTACAATATTAGATTCTGAAGGGACTCAAAACTATTCAGTTTCTGTCCTTTCTGAAAAGCTCATGGTGCTAATTAATGAGGATAATGAAACTATCACTTTTACTCGTGTCAATGGTTCAGAAGTACCGGGAGGAAATTCCGATGATTGGGAAGATCCTGATGAACCTCTTAATCCCGGGAACTCCGGAAATAGTTTAATTCAGACAAAATCAGTAGTACCTCGTGCATATAGTGCTACTGTTTATGGACAATATTCCGGCAGTAAAATGCCTACTTCGTTGGGAGTAGAGTATAGCTATGATAGTAATTTTCCGCCTAATCAATCCAGAACCATTTCTATCGAGGGTTGTTTTGGAGGATTTGAGATAGAAATTATTGGTCTTGTTGACTTAGCTAAGGTGTATTATAGAGTATATGCTATTGTGGATAATAAAACCATTTATGGTCCAACAAAAAGCTTTGAGACTTTACAAGGGACATATTCAATTGATGGGAAGACATACAAATTTATTAAGGTCACAGGACTTGCTACAGGAAGTTTCAGTATGATGCAAACTGAATTACCTCCATCTGCAGAGCTTGTGATTGATGGCAAAACTGTGGGATGCTTGGATATTATATCTCCCAATTCTAATAGGATAATGGCTGGAGAGACACGTGCATTTATGGAAAAATTTGCAAATGCAGCAGTACTTCCTCGTTATCCTACTCCTCAAGAATGGCTATTTGCAGCTTCCGGAGGATTACTTAGCAAAGGTTTCAAATATTGCGGAAGTAACGATATAGAAGATGTTGCATGGTTTGCAGATAACTCAAATGGACATGCAAGAAAGCCTGCACAGAAAAAGGCGAACGAACTTGGATTTTACGATATGAGTGGAAACTATGCAGAATTATGTGCCGTATTTGATGAAGAACAACTTGAGGAAATCAGAGATAAATATATTAAAAAGTTTATATCATCCATAAAAGATGTAACGGCAAAATATTTTGACACAAACTGGGCAGCCCGAGGAGGAGCTTTTGGCGGAAATTGGAATTCTCCGGCTTTAAAATGCCAATCTAATTCTTCTATTCTATATGATACCCCGCGTAATACAAATGAATATGACGGAGCTTCTTATACTGTAAGATTTGTATATTCCCGACCCGACTAAAAAAAATCCATTTTAGTTCAAATAGTTTGGAAATAGTTAGGTATAAGTTTATTTCCTTTTTAGGTCAATATGACTTTAAGTTGTAATTTAGTGCTTCAAAATTGATTTAACTTTTGGAATTAAACGAACACCATAACCTACATATAAATAATTCTTTGAACTAAAAAGCGTATGAAATTATATTTAAAAATTGCTTTAGGTCTCATCTTTTTTATATTTACATTTATTACTGTCCGATAAAATTCGGTTTAAGCAAAATTGGATGGCTCGACTGCTGATTTTCAGCGGTCGAGTCTCACATTTTGACTATTATCCGGTTTAATAAAATATTTACAACGAATTTAATTAGGGTATTTATCCACTAAATTCGTTTGTATCTTTCTGAATGTTTTGAAAATCTCTGCAAGGCGAATTTTGAACTTTAGGAGTTCCGCAGGCGTTATATCATTACACGTGTCATTAAAAAAAGTATATACTAATTGTACTAATCCACTATAAATGGGCATTTTGCGATCAGCTCACTCATCTTGTTTTCGTAGCATTATATTGAATGCAGGACTATTTTTGTTAATGCTTACCCCGTTAAGTTTGTCCGCGCAATTGGTTGCTTCGGATAATATTTCTGGGTATCAACCCCTTCCGAGAGAAGGCTCGGCGGCAATGGCAAGCGGCGACATCAATTCTACCTGGTGGAAGGAATTTTCTTCTCCCGCACTTGACGAACTTATAGCCGACGGGATGAATAATAATTATAATCTTAAAAGTGCAATCAAGCGCATTGAGTCTTCTCGACAGATACTACGCTCCACATATTCCGCTCTCTATCCAACGATAGATGTATATGCAGGTTATGATATGGAAAAGGATTCAGGCAGACAGGTGAAGCCATACGGTCACACATCCACTGCTTCCTATTTTTCTTTGGGTGCGGAGATGAACTGGGAGATTGACGTGTTCGGGCGTGTGAAAGCACAGGCTCAAGCCGGTAATGCAGCAATTGATGTAGCTCGATTGGATTATGATGCCCTTATGCTATCGCTTCAGGCAGAGATAGCTCAGGATTTTTTCTTGCTAAAAATGCATGAGGAACTGCTTAGTGTGGCTAAGTCGCAACTCACAGAACAGCAGGAAGTACTTCAACTCGTCAAGGCGCGCTATGACTCAGGGCTTGTTGCTAAGCTTGACGTAGTGCAGGCTCTGAACACTGTAAATTCCACTAACCTTATGGTTCCGGAACTGGAGGCAGAAGTTCAGACCACAAAGAATGCTCTCATCACTCTGTGTGGCATCAGTGTTGAACGCCTTGATGCAATCCTTCAGAACTCGGGAAACTCATTTACTTTACACCTTCCCGCAGGAATAAGTACAGACATTGGGCTTCTGGAACAACGCCCCGATATAGCAATGTCACGGCGGCAGATTGATGAATTGGCAGCCAAAATCGGGGTTGCTAAAAAGGATTATCTTCCTACTCTCTCTCTTAATGCGTCGGTGAGTACTGATTCACATAATTTCGACGGACTTTTCGGTAAGCACAGTCTCACCTATTCTATTTCTCCACAGTTATCATGGACGGTATTTGAGGGAGGAGCACGGAGTGCTAACGTAGCTCAAGCCAAAGCTGACATGGAAGCAGCCATAGACGATTACAAAATGACGGTAGCTACCGCAGTTGAGGAGGTAAACAATGCTATGACAAACTTTTACGCATCTGACCGCAAAATGCGGATTTATAACGATGTGATCTCTAACTGCCGCGAAATGCTTACTCTTGCCATAGAACGATACAAACTCGGTCTGGCTGATTTCACCGACGTGATCTCAGCGCAAGTCTCACTGCTGAACTATGAGTCTTCACAAATCAATTGCAGAATAGCTATCATCAACTCAATAATCAATCTTTATAAAGCTCTTGGAGGTGGACTTAAAAACTAATATTATGCGAACTTACATCAATATCCGACGCAAACCGATACTTTATATACTCTTTATTTTATGCGCCGTCATAGCCTTCTTCACAACGGGCTGTAAAAAAGATGATAAAAAAGCCTCTGCCGATCTTTCGGGAACACCTTCAATAGAGGTGGCTGAACTGGTGATAATGGATGTGGAAGTTACCGAATCTTATCCCGCCAGTTTTGAATCTTCAGATCAAGTAGACGTAGTGGCACGCGCTAACGGAGAGATAATTAGTAAGCATTTTTCCGACGGACAATATGTATCAAAAGGTCAACTTCTCTTCGTGCTTGAATCCTCACAATATGAAAACACAGTAAAGCAGGCGCAAGCCGAATTGACCTCTGCACGCGAAAACCTTAACTATGCCAACCATCATCTCGCAGCTTTACAGACAGCCTATAAAGTCAACGCCGTCTCGCAGATGGAAGTAGCACAGGCTGTAGCGCAGAAGGAATCGGCTGCTGCATCCGTAGCATCTGCCGAGGCATCACTTAAAAACGCAACATTGAGAGCCGGATATTGCCGTATCACGGCGCCTGTCTCAGGGAGAATCTCCGCTCCTCTTCTTGATGTAGGCAACTACGTGAACGGAGATGGCGCGCCCGTCACTCTTGTTACTATTTACAATACATCATCAATGCTCGTCAAGTTCTCAATTCCCGACTATAGATATGCTGAAATTTCAGCATCCGGCAATGGATTCCGTAACGAGATTTATCGTAACGTTGACCTGAAAATATCTTCGGCCAATGACGATGACGGTGTGATTTATTCTATTGATATAATCTATGAAGCACCCTCAGTTGATGAAGCTACCGGCAGCATTGTTATGAAAGGTAAACTCCGTAACGGGGTAGATAAAGTGCGTCCCGGGATGTACGGACTCGTGCTGCTCCCGACTCAATCGGTGAAAAACGGTATCCTTGTGCGGGACGCCTCCATTTCTACCGACCAACGCGGAAAATATCTCTATACTCTCAATAAGAAAAATGAGATAGTATATACTCCTATCACTACCGGTGAATTATACAGCGATACGCTACGACTTGTAAAGACAGGACTTAAAGCCGGAGATCGATACGTGACCGATGCTATGCTTACGGTGCGTGCAGGAGAAAAGGTGAACCCGGTAATGGCAGGCAAGAAATCGGGGGTTAAATAATAGAAGTCGGAAATATGTTCTCAAGATTCTTTATCAATCGGCCAATCTTTGCTACGGTAATAGCCATCCTTATGGTGCTTGCCGGGGCAATGACGGTATTCACTCTTCCTATTGCACAGTATCCCGATATCACGCCTCCTACCGTAATGGTATCGGCAAGTTATCCCGGAGCCGACGCAACCACCGTGGCTCAGACAATCGGAGAGCCTATTGAGCAGCAGGTCAATGGTATAGAAGGAATGTTGTATATGAGTTCCAATTCCGGCTCTGATGGCAACTATAGCCTCACCATAACGTTCGAAAACGGTACTGACCTTGATGAAGCAGCTGTAGAAGTTCAAAACCGTATTCAGGAAGCCGAGGCATCGCTTCCTACAATTGTAAAACAAGAGGGCCTGAGTGTCAACAAGAATTCATCTAATCAAGTGCTCTTTATCGCTCTTGAAGCTGATGAAGGAAGCGGCTACGATGCCCTATACCTTACTAATTATGCGCAGCTCAATATTGTTGATCCACTCTCCCGTGTTGAGGGAGTAGGTGGTGTATCAGCCTTCGGTGGAGGAGAATACAGTATGCGCATCTGGCTTGATCCTCAAAAGATGCAGGCTCGGGGAATCACTCCTTCAGAGGTGGAAAATGCCGTTCAAGTGCAGAATATGGTGGTCTCAGCCGGTTCTGTAGGCGATCCGCACGGGGGCAAATCAGCCTTTGAATATACACTCACAAGCCAAGGAAGACTTAATTCTGCGGAAGAATTCGGGAATATTGTGATAAAATCAGACAGCAATGGAATCCTTCGACTTAAAGATATTGCAACGGTGGAGCTTGGCAGTGCAAGCTATGCAGAAGTAGCAAAAGTCAACGGCAAGGAGACCTCGCTCATCGGGATACAACAGCTGCCGGGAGCAAATGCATTGGACGTAGCTGATAATTCTTTAAAAGAGATGAAGCGGCTTGCGCAATATTTCCCTGATGGCGTTCATTATAGTGTGGTACAAAATTCTACAAATTTTGTGCGCGAATCTCTTGACGATGTAGTCACTACCTTCCTTCTTACATCGCTGATTGTGATGATCGTTATCATAATATTCCTTCAAAACTGGAGAGCGGTAGTGATACCGATGATTACAATTCCCGTATCGCTGATTGCCACGTTTGCAGTGATGAAACTGATGGGATTCTCTCTGAATACGCTCACTCTCTTCGGCCTCGTGCTCGCAATTGCTATTGTCGTTGACGATGCTATCGTTGTGGTAGAAGACTGTGCCCGACTTGTTGATAAGGGAATTCTAAATTCAAAACAGGCCGCTATTAAGGCCATGCAGGAACTTACCGGGCCGGTAATAGGTGAAGTCCTCGTCCTAATGTCGGTATTCATACCTACAGCCTTCATCTCCGGAATCACCGGTCAGCTCTACAAACAATTTGCGCTGACAATAGCAGTATCAACGGCTTTCTCCGGCTTTAATGCTCTCACACTTACCCCGGCTCTTTGTGCCCTATTCCTCACGAAAAGCAAACCGGCGAAATTTTTCCTCTTTGCGTGGTTTAATAAATTTTGGGAAAAGTGCACCACGTTATATCAAAAGATTATCAACGTCATGCTTAATCATCCGGCAGTTTCTATGTTAACATTTGCAGTTATTGCGGGACTGGGAATTTGGGGATATATCGTATGGCCGTCAAGCTATATACCGTCGGAAGATATGGGATACTACATGACCAGCGTGCAGCTTCCGGAAAATGCCTCACTTGAACGCACCAACAAGATTATTGACGGACTGGCTGCTAAAGTCAAAGCCATACCCGGAGTGCGTGATGTTATGCAGATTTCAGGCTTTTCCTTCATGGCCGGCGGCGCCGGGAGCAATCTCGGAATCCTGATGGTGGAATTGGAGCCTTGGAGCAAGCGTGGAGAGAAAGAAAGTGTTGATAACCTTATGGCTCTAACCGACAAGATCGGTGCTGAAGACTTTCCGCAAGCACAGATATTCTCCGTAAATCCTCCGGCAATACCCGGACTTGGAATCAGCGGAGGCCTGCAGATGCAACTTCTTGACATCAACAATCTTGGTGCTATCGAGCTTGAAAAGGCTATTAAAGCTATTCAGCAAGCAGCTGCTCATGACACCAGAATTGCCTCCGTGACTTCAATGTTTGAGGGTGAAGTGCCTCAATATAAACTTGTGATAGATCGCGATAGAGTTGTATCACTCGGTCTTGACCTTGAAGAGATATATAATACCATTTCTGCCTATCTCGGAAGTGCATACGTTGACGATTTCATGATTTTCGGTCGCTCCTTTCAGGTAATCATGAAGGGCGACAGTGAAGCAAGCAAGCACATATCCGATCTGAGGAAACTTTCAGTAATGAATAGTGATGGGAACCCGGTGATGTTTGAGACATTCACTAAAGTCGAACCGGTCATGGGACAAAGTTCTGTAAGCCGATACAATATGTATACAACCGCGTCACTCACCGCAAATGCTGCGAAAGGAGTAAGCTCCGCCACAGCTATTAAAGCCATGGAGGAAATTGTAGAGCAAACGATAGGAAAGAATTTCCCCTATGCCTGGACCGGCGAGGCATATCAAGAGACACAAGCCCACACCACTATATCTTTCGTATTCATATTTGCAGTGATAATGACGCTTCTTGTGCTTGCCGCTCAATATGAAAGCTGGACCAATCCACTGGCGGTAGTGTTAAGTATGCCCATTGCCATCTGCGGCACTATTATAGGGTGCATTTTTCTAAATTACAGTGTGAGCATATATACCCAAATCGGCCTTATCCTACTATTGGGTATGTCAGCGAAAAATGCCATTCTTATTGTAGAATATGCCATGGACTTCAGAAAGGCCGGAGTGCCTGTGCAGAAAGCGGCTCATGATGCGGGAATGATTCGCTTCCGCCCGATTATGATGACTGCCTGCGCCTTTGTATTCGGAGTGATGCCAATGATGTTTGCTACAGGTGCAGGTGCAAACAGCCGTCGAGAGCTGGGCACGGCTGTAGTGTTCGGCATGGCTCTCAACGGACTGATAGGCACCCTCTTCGTACCGGTATTCTGGGAAGTACTACAGCGGTTTAATGAAAAATATCTTGCTAATCTATTCCCAAAAAAGAGCGGCATTCTCCCCAAAAATCTTCCTGACGACACCGGCGCCTCCTCTGTCTGATAGCTGAGGTTTAGCGTAAAAGTATAAAAATAAGGTTGAAGCAAAATCCAATGCCTCAACCTTATTTTTTGTAATTACCTGTCTATTTATCCATTGGTAACACCTACAATATCTTCAAAAAGTCCGATGGTCCAAAGCCAATAGAATAAGATAAAGATAAGTACAATTATTCCGAGCCAGAGCCAGAGTTTATTTACCTTCTGAGTTCCGTTGTTTTTTCTATTCTTTCCGTTAGCAAGAAGTTCCTTACCCTCGTCGAGACGTTCTTCTCGTTTTGCTTCTTCCTGAAGCTTAGCTTCATGTTTTTCGTTAGCGTTCATAACCTTAATTTTTTTATAATTTTAACTATTAAACAAGGGGAACGCAAAATATGTTCACTGACTTTTAAAAATTTTTACACTCCGTTTTCTTCTTATCCGAAGATTGACACAAGGAGATAACAAATGCTGAAAAGCATAAGCAGCACAGCAGTCTTTCCGAGCAGAGGATTAAGTTGTGCACCTGTACTGTGAGTAAGAATTCTTTGCAGGGAGGTGTTGCGAATGGCGTAGACCACGGCGAATGGAATGATAAGCAGGAGATAATCAGTCGGCGTACCAAGTACTATGAGCAGTGCCGCAATCCAGCCGTTGACCAAATATACCCATGCCATCGCCTTGCGTCCGAAAATCACTACAGTTGTACGCTTTCCGACAGAAAAGTCGTCATCGCAATCACGATAATTATTTACAATCAATACATTTGCTGCACTAAGCCCTATGCCCAATCCGCATAGTACCGGTTGCCACCATACTGCGGTAGCTTCAGAACACAACCATGCCGTAAACCATACAGGCACCAGTCCGAAGAATAACACTACTGCGACATCGCCGAGTCCGTGATGCGACAATGGATAAGGGCCGGCACTATAGCCCACTGCAAAACAGAAGATAGCAAATCCAATCGGTATTAACCACCAGCTGCCCCAGTAAAGAAGAGAAAGACCGATAACAGCATCAATGCCGATTAAGGAGAAGGTGGCTCGCTTCATATCCTCCGGCTTTATATCTCCTTCTGTTACTCCACGGCGAAATCCTTCTCTCCCCTTGCGATCCAAACCTCCCTTGAAGTCGTAGTATTCATTGGCAAAATTTGATGCTATCTGCGCTATCAGAGCAAATAAAAGACATAAGATTGCCGGAACTACCAGGAATTTGCCTGACATCAAGGCACATCCCCAGCCTATAAGCACACCGGCAATACTCACCGGTAGTGTGCGAAGTCTCATTGCCTCAATCCATGCCTTCACCGCCGACGGCTTGTTTCTTTCTTCTGAAATACTATCCATGATACATCATTTTCTACGAGAGCGGAAAAAGTCTTGCATAAGAGCTTTACATTCCTCCTCCAACACACCTCCCGTCACTTCAGTCTTGGGATGTAGCGGCGTTCGGCTGCCTGATGGGAAATAGGTAGAATATCCCCCTTTGGGGTCATAAGCACCGAACACAATCCTTCCTATATGAACCCAGCCCAAAGCTGCAGCACACATTGCACACGGCTCAACCGTGACGTAAAGCGTACAATCCGGCAGATATTTACCTCCTAAATAATCAGCTGCCGAGGTTATGGCCTGCATCTCTGCATGAGCCGTAACATCCTTCAGTGCCTCGGTGAGATTATGAGCACGGGCAATAACCCCGCTGCCGGAAACTATGACCGCTCCAACCGGCACTTCTCCCCTTGCAGCTGCATCCTTAGCTTCAAGTAATGCCTGCTGCATGTATCGCCTGTCTATTAGATTCTGTGATTCGTCGATCATATTATTACTTAGCACAAATTATTTGTTCTATATGGTCTTTCACCTCGTTCATAAGCCAGGAGGGAGTGGAAGTGGCTCCGCATATTCCTATTGATTCGACGCCTGAGAGAGCACCGTGATCAAGCTCAGCTGCTGAAGATATACGTTGCGAACAAGGATTGACTTTTCGACACTCTTCAAAGAGGACTTTGCCATTTGAGCTTTTTGAACCGCAAACAAAAACAATTGCCTCGTGGTCAGCTGCAAATTTTCGTAAATTCTCCATCCTACCAGATACCTGACGACAGATGGTATCAAAGTATTTAAAATCTCCTTTTTTCTTCCTTCTTGAGATGGCCTCAACTATTGCACGGAATCCTTCAAGGGATTTTGTAGTCTGTGAATAAAGGAAAATATCGCGGGAAAGATCTATGTTGTCAAGCTGGCTTTCATCCTGTATCACTATTGCCTCGCCTCCTGTCTGGCCTACAAGACCGTTCACCTCCGCATGTCCCTTCTTACCATATATAAGGATAAGGGGGCACTGCGATGCAGACTCCTCAAAGTCACGCTTGATTCTACGCTGAAGCTGTAGTACCACCGGGCAAGTTGCATCGATTATCTCTATATCTCTCTCCTTAGCTATTCGATATGTGGAAGGAGGCTCTCCGTGGGCTCTAAGGAGCACCTTTACGTTGCGCAATTGCGACAAATCCGAGTGATTGATAGTCTTCAATCCTTTACGACGAAGACGTTCCACTTCGTTGGAATTATGCACGATGTCGCCGAGACAATATAATTCCTCGCCGCGATCAAGCAATTCCTCAGCCTTGCGTATGGCAGTGACTACTCCGAAGCAGAAACCGGAATGGCAATCAATTTCTACACGTGGCTTATTCTCCTTTTTCAGATCGCTCATTATAAAGATCTATAAGCCATTCAAGCTGTTGAGCCGGGGTAATGCCGCCATTGTCAAGCACAACGGCATCGTCAGCCTTTCGCAGAGGAGAGATTTCGCGTGTAGTATCTATACGGTCACGATCTCGAATATTGCTTAATACTTCATCAAAATCGACTTTTATACCTTTGGCTTGAAGCTCCTTGAAGCGGCGCTTGGCGCGTATCTCCGGGTCGGTAGTTACAAAGACTTTCATTTCGGCATTCGGAAAAACAGTAGTGCCTATATCGCGCCCGTCCATCACAATCCCCTTCTCAATGCCCATTTCACGCTGCTGAGCCGTAAGAAAGAGCCTTACCTCAGGTATTGCCGCTATAGGGCTCACGGCACCGGACACTTCCATTCCGCGTATTTCACTCTCTACATCTTCACCGTTGAGAAATGTATGCTGAGAGCCGTCAGATACTCTTTCAAACGATATCTTAAGATAAGGAAGCAATGCTGAAAGACCACCAATATCCACTTTATCATCATTAATAAGCCCATGGCGGAGTGCTGCGAGAGTAACAACACGATACATTGCACCGGTGTCGACGTATTTATAACCGATAGCAGCGGCAAGAGCCTTTGCCATAGTGCTTTTGCCGGATGATGAGAAGCCGTCGACTGCTATGATGATTTTGTTATGTGACATAACCGAGAGATATTAAAATGAATTGCTACTGGAGCAACTCGCCTATATTCATAGAAAGATTTAAAAGCAACTCACTACCCTTCTTATGAGGCATGGCATAAGCCAGACCTATGGATACAACGCGGGTATTAAAACCGGCTCCGATAGAGAATCCTGATAAGAAATTTCGCTTGTATTCCGACATATCTGTGCGCGACTTGTAATTATAGCCAATTGCAGCATAGAATTTTTCGGTAGGAGAATATTGTAGGCCAAAATTAAGATGACGGAAAAGATTGGAGAAAAAACTTTGCTTTAGCTCTCCGTCATCCTCACTGCCCTCATTATGGTTATAGAAAGGCTGCTTCCAGCGCGTAAGATTCCATGCCGTGATAGCAAGCGAAAAGGGCGAATGGCCAAGACCCTGCATATATCCGATCCTTATGTCAAACGGCAGTCGGTTGTATGCATCCTGAAAGCGCTTGAGCTGACCTCCCATATTAGCAAGAACTACGGAAAAGGAGAGGTCGTGCTCTTCATTATAATAGTTAATACCGAGATCCACGGCAAGAGCAAAGGCTGTGTATTGCTCGTATGCTGAATAGAGCATCTTCAATGTAGCGCCACCTCTGAGCCGATCGGTAATATCATGGGAATAAGAGCCTTCAAAAGCAAGGTCCTGAGGTGTAAAAGACCCTGTAGCCACGCCATTTTCATCGTATCCCTGTATTGAGCCATAGTTGAGATAGCGGATACCTGCGGCCCACGCTGCTCGATCACCGGCAGCCTGACCGTAACGCAGCGATGCAAAGTTTGAAGCACCAAGATAGTGCATGTATCCGAATTGCACCTGCTTCTCAAGCTCGGGCCCGATAAGTGCCGGATTTTGTTCCACCAAAGAAAGGTCTGTATCTACTATGGCCGGAGCCACACCTCCCAGGGCAAACGCATGAGCCGAGGAGGGAATATTGAGAAAGCTATAAGCGCTTCCGCCGTCTTCGGCAGAAACACCGGCAGCCGACAGAAGCATAATTCCGATGGCGGCATTTCTCATTTTAGATCGTATATTTATTGCCATGGCCATATTCTTAACGAAAAAATTATGCCGATAGTATATTGGAGACTTTTTATGGGATAAAAAAAATGCGAATATAAGTTAAATCAAATGCTTTGCGGGAGTCATATTATTCAGGATATGAAAATAAATTAAAATAAGTCTAAATGAATGTTAATGCTCTTTATAATCCCGATAATATCAGCTAATTTTGCATTGCAAAAATAAAAAGTACAGATTCTTCCCAATTTATGATAATCCGCAATCTAATTGCCCTCAGCATCTTTTGTATCATTTGCGTGGCTTCCGCCTCAGCACAAAGATGCCGTGTATCCTGTGGTGTAAGGGCTGACGGAACCACCATTTACCGGGAAGTTTATGAATACAATTATGTCACTGTAAAGCCCTCTTTCCCGGGGGGTGACTGCAAAATGACAACCTATGTTAATTCCGAGCGTCATTATCCTGAGGCGGCATATAAAAATCGTGTGCAGGGTAGAGTGACATGTTCATTCATTGTCAACCCTGACGGTTCAATTTCACATGTTCAGGTAGTTAGGGGCGTAGAGGCAAGCCTTAACGCCGAGGCCATAAGGATACTGAGCAATATGCCGGAATGGATTCCGGGAAAAATGGGGAGCCATGCAGTTCCGGTAAGGTTGACTTACACCATACCGTTCCGCAGATGAGAAATAGCTCATTTTATCGAATGAAATAAGTGGATATTAAATATTGTCCAGTTCAACAATGTGATTTTAATATCATCACTAATAATTAGTTATACATCAGGCGATTGTCAAACTTGAGGGAAGCAAAGGCAATGCACAAAAGGAGGCTGTGTCAGAATTTGTTTTTTGAACACAGCCCCTGAAGTTTTACAATTATTTAAGTTAATAAGCATGCTTTAGTGTCAAATTATCAACTACCGCTCTCAGGCAGTATGTAAAATTCAATAAGGTAATCCAATACAAAAAAAGGGCGATGTCAATATAATAGAGTATGACTCGCCCGCCTAATTTTTAATATTACTTCGGAGATCATATCACCAAAGCGATTTCTACATCTTCATCTTTCTGTGCTACTGTAATCTTACCTTCTCGACCAAGCCAACCGATAGCGGCCATCAGATAATCTTTTTTGAGTTTTGTAGCTTTCTTAAGCTCTTTTAGGCCAAGAGCAGGCAGCTCTGAGCTTTCGAGGGCCTTGTAAACGTCGCCGGCCCAAGTGCCGATTGAATGAATGTCCATTGGTTATTTATTTTAAGTTTAACAATTTCTTTTGAGCAGCATAAGTATTTATAGCTACCTAATTAGTAAACAATTGCATTTAAAGAAAGTTCTATCAATTTGAACAAGATATGTATAATGAATTCAGATTAATTGCTTATCTTTGCACAGGATTATTTGAAAAAAACGATGAATACCTCAGATTATAATGCAACCGTGATACGCACCTCATCGAATCTCTATATTGTAAGGCTTGACAGTGGAGATGAAGTGTCGTGCAAAATAAAGGGAAATTTCCGTATCAAAGGGATACGCACAACAAATCCGGTGGCAGTAGGAGATCGTGTTAAAGCCATTCCTTCAACTCACGATTATTATCTTATCACGGCCATAGCTCCGCGCAGCAACTATATCATCCGGCGCGCTTCCAACCTTTCTAAGGAAAGTCATATTCTGGCCGCAAATATAGACCGTGCCATTCTCGTGGCCACACTTGCAGAACCCGCTACCCCACTTCCCTTCATCGACAGGTTTCTCGCTACCGCCGAGGCTTACTCAGTGCCGGCAATTCTCGTAATAAACAAGCTTGACCTTTGGAATGAAGAAGACCGAGAACTTGCAGAAGCGGTAAAGTATCTGTATTCATCCATTGGATACAAAGTAGTCTTTACTTCAACAGTAACCGGTGACGGTATTGAGGAGCTGAAGGAACTTACGCGCGACAATATTTCTCTACTTGCCGGCAATAGCGGCGTCGGCAAGACATCGCTCATCAATGCCCTAATCCCCGGCATCAACCTCCGAACCGGTGAAATATCTGAACTCCACCACACGGGAATGCACACCACTACTTTCTCAGAGATGCTTTCGCTTCCTTACGGCGGTTGCCTCATTGATGTCCCGGGAGTTAAGGGATTCGGTGTCATCGACTTTAAACCGGAGGAAGTTTCGCACTTCTTCCCTGAAATTTTTGAAATAGGGAAAAACTGCCGTTACGGTAATTGCTCTCATACTCATGAACCGGGTTGCGCTGTAAGAGAGGCTCTTGAGGAGAATAGAATTGCTCAATCACGATATTCATCGTTTCTCTCAATCCTTGAAGAAGCCAATGGCAACGACAAATACCGCAAACCGTTCTAAACGCCTAAAACTAAACCTTTGATGCAAAAAAGCATCACTAAATAAATAATGCAATTAATTCATCAAAATATGAAAAAAATATTTTTACCGGTTGCCGCTGCTATTATGGTGGCAGGCAGCGCAAATGCAGCTGATTTTTCAATTAAGGATATATTCGGTTCTGTAACTGACGCGGTGCAGGACGGAACTCTGACGGATATGATACAGGGAGTTTTGGCTACTTCAAATATTACAGTAGCAGATATGGCCGGCGAATGGACTTCATCCGGTGCAGCTGTATGTTTTCAATCGGAAAATCTGCTTAATAAAGCCGGTGGCGCCGTGGCCGCTACTGAAATTGAGAAAAAGATCAATCCCTATTTTGATAAATACGGTCTTAACGGTGCGACATTCACTATCAAGACGGATGGTACCTTCACTCTCAAAATGAAAAAAATTTCCCTTTCCGGTAATATTACGAAGAATGAAGCAAATAAGACCTTTGACTTTGCTTTCTCTGTGATGGGAGGAATAAAGCTCGCCACTATTCCCGCTTACGTACAGAAGACGTCCAAATCAATGGATATTATGTTTGATGCCGACAAACTAATCACTCTCCTCAATGTAATCGCTAAGATATCAGGCTCCAAAATCGCATCTACAGCCGTCAATCTCCTCAATTCATACGACGGACTGTGCGTGGGATTCAAACTCAATAAGACGGGTTCTGTGGAAGGTGAAAAACAAAGCAATTCTATCCTTGACATCTTCTCCGGACTCGGTGGTTCATCATCTTCATCCGCTACTACCTCCACAGGCACTACTAAGTCAGATAGCAACACCTCAACCGGAAATTCTCACTCCAAGTCATCCTCATCCTCAAGCGCTCTTGACAAGCTCAGAGGTATACTGGGCGGTAAAAAATAATCTCTCCCTGCAATATGAAATGTAATGTTTTTTCCCTGATAGCAGCCGCCATTTTTCTCGCTTCATGCTCAGGTGCTACAACTGCCTCTTCAGGTAAAGACTCTGACTCCACAGTAACCGAGACAGCCAAGAATCAAATCACAAAGCCCAATACTACATTCGCATTCACCGGCGACATCATGCAAGGCACAACCTGGCCTGACTCAATTCACGGCACTCACCTACCGCCGGATGATGGAGTGAATTACTTCCGCGACGCAGCTCCCATCATTAAGAAAGCTGATGTAGCCGCCGGCAACTGTGAAGGCACTCTTCTTGACAAAGGTGGAGAAAGACGCCCTATGGGTAATCCGCGAAGTTATTTCGTATTTCGCCAGCCTACGAAATTCGTTAATAATCTTAAAGAAGCCGGTTACGACTTCATGGGTATTGCCAATAACCACATCAATGACTTCGGGCCGACCGGAAGAAAGTCTACCTGCGAGACTCTCGAAAAAGCCGGAATTGCCCATGCCGGCCTTAAGGATAAGTGCGAGATTGCAATCATCGAGCGAGACGGCAAGAAAATTGGATTCACGCAATTTGGCCACGGCATGAATAATCTCAACGTAAACGATATTGACGAACTGCGCCGCGTGGTAAAAGATATGAAGGCTAAATGCGACATCGTGGTAGTAGCATTTCACGGCGGTGCTGAGGGAGCTGCATATACCCACGTCCCTCACAAAGCCGAAACCTACGTAGGTGAAGCTCGCGGCAACGTGGAGCTATTTGCCCATACAGCAATTGATGAAGGTGCTGACATTGTTTACGGCCACGGACCTCACGTAGTCAGAGGTGCTGAGCTGTATAAGGGGCACATCATTTTCTATTCATTGGGCAATTTCTGCACTCCCTACAAGATGGGTGTAGCCGGCGCCACCGCCGAAGCTCCTATTGCTACGGTTGAAATAGGACCCGACGGCAAGTTTATAAAAGGAAAAATCTACCCATGGCTGATGAAAAAAGAGTTATAGAAGGG
>CAYNNV010000011.1:0-25211 GCA_964398625.1 uncultured Sangeribacter sp.
GGACAGTAAGCGAGACGTTGCCGTCACCCTTTGCTCCGGGTTCGTCGGCCGAGCATGAAGCCAGGGCAAACGCCGAGCCGAGAATCAGAGATGAGTAAATGAATTTCTTCATGGTTACGAATTATTTTGTTAAACAAATAGTTTATAATTCGCAAAGTTACAAAATTAATATACCCCCCCCGTGTTAAATAGTGTTAATAATTTGTTAAAATATATAAATTTAAGTGATATTATCTTTTGTGAGTAAGAAAACGGCAAAAGACGGTAGCAGTTCGTTGGGAGAGGAAAGCTCTGACGGCGGGAATAGCTCCATGCGAGGGGCGGCGGATGAATGGCCGGAATAGTATGTTGGCAAGTGGGTCAAACCATCTCTGCATGGTAATCATCCCGGTATTAACAACTCCCGGATCGGCGAGGTTTACTCTTATACCGCGCTTCTCGACAGCATCGGCCAGAAGGATTCCATAGCGAGTGAGCGCGCGCTTTGACAGGGCGTATGTGCCGAGTTGTGAGAATTTTTCCGCTGTAGGATCGGTTGGTTCACCTGTAAGCTTCCGACCGGCAAATCGAGTAAGTGAAGTAGTGAATACAATAGCACTTCCCGGCACGAGGTGAGGTATAAGTAGTTCCGTGAGCAGACGAGTATTGCGATAGTTCACGTCAAGAGTCATCTCACCACCGGAGGGAGAGAGTGTAAAGTTGCGTTGCATTACTCCGGCATTATTAATGAGTCCCCTGAGGTTTCGGTCGCCGAGAAGCATCTCTGCTTTGCGGATGCTCTTACGGTCAGCCATATCGAAGATTAGGGTTGAGACTTCAATACCGGGAAACTCAGAGGCGATAGTGCGTCGCAGATCTTCCCCCTTGGAGGCGTTGCGGCAACCGAGTATAAGATTATATCCTTTGGCAGCAAGGCGACGCGCTATATGAGTGCCGATAGCACCGGTAGCACCGGTCAGAAGCACCGGAAGCGAATGAAAATCACTTGTCATGGGCGGCGAATGTTTTTGTCAAGCAAAAGAGACTTCACTTTTTTTCTCGCAGCCGTGGGGAGCGAGGCAATGAAAACTATTGCAAGGCGATTGATAAATCCGTTGATATACTGGCGTCGCCCCCTGAGCAGTCGGGCCACGGCCTTTGAGGCGAAACGATCGGGACGGTCAATTGCGCCGATACGGAGGGCAAGGCGTTTGAGATTTTCCGGAAGTCCGAACAGGTCGGTGGCAATACCGCCGGGACAGGCGGCCATCACCTTCACCCCGTCGGCATCCACCTCACAGGCGAATGCTCTGGTGAAAGTGCGGATATAAGCTTTTGTGGCGGAATACATTGCTATGCCGGGCATAGGCATCCAGCATGACATTGACGACATATTGAGAATCCACCCGCGCCTTCTGCGCACCATCATATCGCCGATGCTGACGGTCAGTGCTGTGACGGCGCATATATGGAGGTCAATGAATGCGTCAATCTTATTGCGTGAAGTCTCAAGTACAGGATTGAAGGAGAAGATTCCGGCGTTGTTGACGAGGATATTGATCTCCATATTATTAACGCTGAGAAAATTCTTGAGGTTATTTTCAAATCCTTCGGAGAGTAGATCAAGAGTGAGGGTGTCGATATTGATGGAAGGAAACTCACGGGCAATCGCTGCGGCAGCGGAGTGGAGAGATTCGTCGCGGTTGGAAAGCATAACCAGATTGCACCCGCGAGCGGCGAGAGCGCGACAGAACTCTATACCGATGCCTCCGTCAGCGCCGGTGACGAGAGCGAGCATTCCCTTGATGTCGGCAGTTTTTCCCATGGGTCAACGGTTTTGAAGATCGCGGCGACGGATTGAGTCTATCTCTTTGAGAATCTTTGGCGGGAGATTGTCAAGATGCTTATGGCAGGCCATTTCGCGTGAATACATGCGGGCGATGCAATAGTTCACATGGTCGCATCCACATCGCTCTTCACCACGGCGCATACGATCAACAAAGTCAGGCTCATTGAGGAGGGCGCGTCCCATCTGAATGAATTCAAAACCCTCGGAAAGCACCTTATCGGCACCGCTGCGGCTCACTACGCCACCAACATATACGAGCGGCAACTTGAGTTCGCTTCGGAATCGGCGCGCATCATCGAGGAAATACAGTTCCCGGAACGGGACTGAGGGAATCATCAACTTACCACACATCCTCACTCCATATTTGAGCCAAAGCTGCTTCATATAGTATGTCATACTGTAGATAGGCATTTCGCCGCGCATGACGTACATAGGCGCTTTGCTCACAAATCCGCCGGAGAGAACCAAGGCATGTGCACCTAATTTCTCAAGCTCTCGAGCCACGGTGAGACAGTCGTCGATCTCCAGGCCGCCTTTGAATCCGTCGCGCATATTGGTCTTCACAAGCACACCCATATCGGAACCTGCCGCGGTCATCACCTCCTCCATGACCATACGCATGAATCGCATACGGTTGTCGAGTGAACCGCCATACTTATCTTTGCGGCGGTTAGTGTATGGGGAGAGAAATTGAGATATCAGATACCCGTGGCCTGCATGGACTTCCACACAATCAAAACCGGCATCGCGGGCTGTGCGCACGGCATCGCCGAAGTCACGGGCAAGCTGCTTGATCTCATCATCGCGCAGGGAGCGAGCCCAGGTGGGGGAGTAAAGGTTGAAGCCGCCTGACGCTGCCACCGGAGTTCCGCCGGCAGTGGAGCGGTGAGTCATATTGCCGCAGTGTCCAATCTGGATTGAGGCCTTGGCACCGTGGGAATGAATATCGTCGGTGATGTCGCGCAGAGCCGGGATGATAGCCGGGCGCAGCCAAAGCTGGGTATTGAAGGAGAGGGCGGAGCGGGAAACTCCCGCGTATGCAAGTGTGGTCATTCCTACGCCTCCGCGCGCCACGCTCACGTGGTAGTCTTTGAGTTGCGGGGTGGGGTTATTATCTTTTCCCATACCCTCGAAAGCCGCAGAGCGGATGGTGCGGTTGCGGAGAGTGACAGGACCTATGGAGGCGGGAGTGAAAAGCAAAGATTCCATTATAAGTAGTTAAAAAAATCAATATAAAAATGGGATGATACATTTTCTGCCGAGGCGCCGGTATTCATCGCCGAATTCAGAGATGTAGCGGGCATGGAGTGCTTCAGCACGCGGAGCGAGATTGGCAAAGGTCCAGAGTGCGAAGATTGCACCGGCGGCACTCCAAGATAAAATGGCAAATCCGCACCACTCTATGAATTCGCCGAAATAGTTTGCAGAAGTGACGTAGCGAAACATACCGCCCCGTGGAATATAGTGGCCGGTATCGCCGGGTTTGCGGAGATTGCGGACAATAGAATCGGACTGAATGTTGATCCCCATGCCGGTGAAAAAAATCAGTGTACCTATTATAAAACATGGGGAGTAAAGCCACGACACGGGATATTGCGCCGCTGATGAGACGTAAAAGAGTTGACCACCTATCATATATGCATTGACAAGATTGAAAGTCACACCCATTAGAATCACTGATAGCGGCATTTTCCCTTTTCCTCGAATCAGACAAGGGAATATGAAAGAGCGTTGAAAATAGTGCAGGAGGAAAAGAGAGGCCATTACTGCCGGAGCCGCCTCGGTACGCCTTGGAGAGAGGAGCCATAGTAGGAGCATAGCGAAAAATACCGGTGCTTCCATCAGTATCCAGCCAAGGCGGTTGCCTACGGTCGGTCCCCAGCGTCGCGTGTACATCCTGCCGTATCCGGCGGTGACGTAGTGCAGAGCAACATAGACTACTATGGCAAGCGCGGCCATAGTCAGCAGGACGGTGTCGTAGATATGGTGAGAGAAAATACTATCAATCATAATTGCATATTTTTTTAGTGGGCTTCGAGCCAGTTGCTTCCGACTCCGCAGGATGCGGGAAGAGGCACAGCGCCTGAGTAAGCCTGAGGCATGATCCTTTCAATCAGCTCCTGCATAACCGGCACTTCATCTTCCGGTACGTTAAAGTTAAGTTCATCGTGCACTTGCATAATCATCTTCGACTTCAGGCGGCGCTCACGCATCTCGCGGTCAATCCTCACCATCGCCACCTTAATAATATCGGCAGCGGTGCCTTGCAGGGGAGCATTTATGGCATTGCGTTCGGCATAGGATCGCACTGTGGGATTTTTGGAATTGATGTCGGAAAGGATTCGGCGTCGCCCCATGCGCGTGGTGACAAAGCCGTTTTCGCGTGCATGCTCCACCATATCGTGCATATAGCGCTCGATGGTGGGGAAAGTAGCGAAATATCCGTCAATCAGCTGCTTGGCCTCCTGTCGTGGTATTCCGAGACGCTGTGCAAGACCGAATGCGGAGATGCCGTAGAGTATGCCGAAATTAGCTGTTTTTGCGGCTCGTCGCTCGGTTGATGTGACTTCCTCAAGAGGCTTATGATAGATTTTTGCGGCTGTAATGGCGTGAATATCTTTACCTTCGCGGAAGGCTTCAATCATCACCGGATCGCCTGAGAAGTCGGCGGCAAGTCTAAGCTCAATCTGGGAATAGTCAGCCGAGAGGAAGAGGCAGCCGGGGTCGGCTATGAAAGCGCGGCGTATCTCACGGCCAATCTCGTCGCGCACCGGTATATTCTGGAGATTGGGATTAGAGGAAGATATGCGCCCGGTGGCCGTGACGGTCTGATTATATACGGTGTGAATCTTCCCGGTGGTCGGATTGATGGAGTCAGGGAGTTGATAGAGATAGGTAGAGAGGAGCTTCTTAACCTGTCGATACTCAATAATCTTTCCGGCAATAGGGTGGACGGGTATAAGTTTCTCAAGAATATCTTCGGAGGTGGAGTATTGACCGGTGCGTGTCTTCTTGGCTTTAGGATCAAGCGCAAGTCGGTCAAAAAGTATCTCGCCTACCTTAGCCGGGGAGCTTACATTGAATTCCACGCCGGCCATAGAGTGAATCTCTTTTTCAAGATCTTTAAGTTTAAGCTCCATTGATTCTGCGGCTTCGGCAAGAGCGGCTGTGTCGATTCTTACGCCTGTAAGCTCCATGTCGGCAAGCACACGCGCCAAAGGCATCTCTACGTCAAAGAGCAGTTTCGTAAGGGAGTCGGATTGCTCTATCTTTTCACGCAGTACGGGAGCAAGAGCGAGTAGGGAGTCAGCGCGCTGAGCGGCGGGAATGGCGAGTTCAGCAAGGGGAATATCCGTGATGCTTCCTTTACGTGCGCCTCGGCGTGGAGGAGCCGGGAAGGGGAGCGGGGAGCTGCCCAGGAAGTCGGCGGCGAGTGCTTCAATTGAGTGTGACGTCTCCGGCTGGAGGAGATAGTGGGCAAGAGCGACGTCAAAAAATCTGCCGAGAGGCATTTTATTGCGTGAACCTGCAATCACAGCCATTACAATGTCGCGTTTCGAAGAGGCAGTGCAGGCTGTAGCGTCTTCACGCGCTATTATGTCAAGTACCAGCTCGTGACCGTCGCGGTAATCAGCCGGAATGATAAATGCCTTTCCCCGTTCGGTGGCAATGGCAGTGGCAATCCAGCGGGCTCCGACGTCGCCATCACCGTCGGAGACGATATATAATCCGTATTCCGTAGCTTTAACTATCGCTTCTGAGAGCGCATCAAGAGCTTCGGGGGAATCAACGGTAATCACCTCAACCGGCGATTCAACACGTGGTGCCGTAGCTTTTGCAGGCTCCATGTCCGGAGTGTCGAAAAGGCTCATCTGCACCGGACCGGCCGAGGGCGAAGGTTGAGTGGCATCAGCATCCAGACGGCGCTTCACTCGCTCCATCAGAGTATTGAATTCAAGGCGTCGGAATATGCTGAAGAGTTCTTCACGGTCAGGTTGCTCCACTTTCAGCTCATCAAAAGAGGTGGCCACAGGCACGTCGGTGCGAATGGTGGCAAGATCGTAAGAGAGGCGTATCTGATCAGCATTGTCCTCCACTTTACGCCGCAGAGCGCCTTTGAGGGCATCGGTATGGGAGAGGAGATTTTCTACAGAATGAAATTCGCCGATAAGCTTCACAGCCGTCTTCTCTCCAACGCCCGGACAGCCCGGTATATTATCAATTTTGTCGCCCATCAGAGCAAGCAGGTCAATCACCTGCCTTGGATTTTCAAGGCCGTAGCGGGAGCATACCTCATTGACACCGCGAAGTTCAAAATCTTGTCCCCGGTAAGAGGGTTTGTATTGGAGAATACGATCAGTGACAAGCTGCCCGAAGTCCTTGTCGGGAGTCATCATATAAGTGGTCATACCTTCCCGGGCGGCTTTCGTGGCTACTGTGCCAATGACGTCGTCAGCCTCGTAGCCCTCCACTTCAAGCACAGGTATCCGGTAAGCACGGACAATCTCCTTTATTATTGGTACCGAGAGCTTGATGTCTTCCGGTGTAGCCTCACGCTCACCCTTGTAGCTTTCCAGCATCTTATGGCGGAAAGTGGGTCCCGACGGGTCGAAACAGACTGCGAGATGCGACGGATTTTCACGCCGAATCACCTCTTCAAGAGTGTTGACAAATCCGAAAATAGCAGAGGTATTGAAGCCGGAGCGAGTGAGGCGCGGCATCTTAATAAGAGCATAATATGCACGGAAAATCAGTGCGTATGCGTCAAGCAGAAAGAGACGGTCGGAATTCATCGTAGAAGTGAAATTTTTTGCTAATTTACTAAAAAGCGCCGAAATGAGAGAATAATGTTAAAAAAAAGTTGTAATTTTGCGGGAAGATATGCAGCAGCTTACTGAAATAACACGTCTTCTGGGCCCTGACCTTGAGGCCATGAACGCCATAATCCATGCCGCTCTGGCCACCTCCAATCCGATGATGAACGAGGTGGTGGCCGCCTATCTCTCTACCAAAGGGAAGCAGATACGCCCCATTATGGTGCTTCTGAGCGCTCGCCTTTTCGCTCCCGTGAATGAAAATGTGCTCAATGCCGCTGCCTCGCTTGAAATGCTGCATAATGCCTCGCTCATACACGATGATGTGGTTGATGAGACAATGCTGCGTCGCGGTGTGCCTACGCTTAATTTCCGTTGGGGCAACCACGTGGCAGTGCTTGTTGGTGATTTCTTCGTATCGAAAGCGCTTGAAGTAGGCATCCGTACCGGCCATATCGTCATAATCCGAAGCCTCTCGGAGCTTGGAGCCGAACTCTCACTCGGAAAGATTGACCAGGTCTCTATCGCCCGCTCCCATCAATTTTCAGAGGATGGATATATGGAAGTGATCCGCAAGAAGACCGCCTCCCTTTTTGTGAGTTGCGTGAGAATGGGATGCGAGGCATCCGGAGTCTCACAGCAGGAATATGCTCCGCTGCTGGAATATGCCCGTCTGTTAGGACTTTGCTTCCAGATAAAAGATGACATATTCGACTATTTCTCTGACGAAAAGATAGGAAAGCCTACCGGCAACGACCTCCGCGAGGGAAAAGTGACTTTACCCCTCATATATGCCCTTGCCTCGGCACCGGAAGATGAAGCCGCTCCGATGCGCTCCCTTTTGGAGAAAGAAGAGCTTTCCGCCGAAGAGATTCAGTGCCTCATAGACTTTGCAATAGCAAAAGGAGGCATAGACTATGCATTCACCAAGATGCGCGAGATGCAGGCTGAGGCTCGGCGGTGTCTTGAGCCGCTTCCTGACGGTGAGGCTAAAGAGGCATTCAGCAAAATATTTGAATTCATCATCTCGCGCGACCGCTGATGCTCCTCTCATGCATGATTCACGGCAGACTTGAGGCCGGATGCGACGAAGCGGGACGAGGATGTCTCGCAGGCCCGGTAGTGGCCGCAGCCGTGATTCTTCCACCCGACTTTCGCTCTGAAGAACTTAACGATTCCAAGCAGCTCACCGCCCGCCGCCGTGAGGCACTACGCCCGATAATAGAGCGGGAAGCTCTCGCCCGAGCCGTAGCATTCGTTTCACCCGAAGAGATTGACCGTATCAACATACTCCGTGCTTCAATCGAGGCCATGCATCGCGCTGTAGCCGCCTTGGATATTGCCCCGGAGCATCTGCTCATTGACGGCAATAAATTCACCCCGTATCCGGGAATACCGCATACTACGGTAGTAAAAGGTGATGCTACCTATATGTCAATCGCCGCCGCGTCGATACTCGCCAAAACCTATCGCGATGAATATATGCTCCGTATGGCGGAAGACTACCCGGGCTACGGCTGGGAGCGCAACATGGGTTACCCAACCCCGGAGCACAAAGAAGCCATACTGCGCCTCGGCCTCACGCCACTCCACCGCCGCTCCTATGCCCCCTGCCGTCCCTCGCTATTCGATACCCTCGGCTGACCGGGCTGCCGGCAGAGGCGTATCAACTAAGCCGGTTGCCGGGATTGGGAAATAACTTTTGCGATTTCTGATTCACAAATTTGTGAATTTTATTGAAGTTCATTAATTTTGAACTTTCAAATCATTATAAGTAATATGATTACGCTTCCAAATGTTGACCCGTCAATGATTGCCAACAATCTCACTCCGTTTGAACCTACTCATCCCGGTGTGCTTATACGTGATGAATTGGAGGAGCGGCAAATATCACAAGCCCAATTTGCGGAGCGCATAGGTGTGTCTCGCTCGTATTTGAACGAAGTGATCTGTGGCAAACGCAGGGTAAATACCGAACTTGCGCTTTTGCTTGAGGCTGCTTTGGGAATTTCTGCCGATTTGTGGCTAAGACTGCAAGCTGATTATAATATGCAGGTCGCGAAGTCGGACTCTAATTTTATGAAGCGTCTCTCCGATATCCGCAAGATTGCGTCAGTGCTTTAAAACAGCGTCCCTCGCTATTCGATACTCTCGACTGACCGGGCTGCCGGCAGAGGCGTATCAACTAAGCCGGTTGCCGGGATTGGGAAATTTTGTATATCTTTGCAATGAAAAACTGTTGTGATGAATTTTATCCCATACCAAAAATTCCGGCTAATCAATAATTTGGGCGCCGGCGTTGTGACTCTCATAGCGCTTGTGACATATTGGCTTACTGCCGAGCCGGGAGCGTCGTTTTGGGATAGTCCGGAGTTTATCGCTGCCGGATACGGGCTTGAACCCAATCATCCACCCGGCGCCCCGCTATATGCGCTGATATGCCGCTTTGTGGCAACGTTCGCCCCGTCACCGGAGTATGTAGCGCACTTTGTCAATCTTACATCCGGATTTTTTACAGCTCTCACCATAGGGTTGCTATTTCACACCATATCATGGTTTGCGCGTAAGATGCTTCATATCAGCGAAGATGACGATGTGCCACTTCCGAAAGCCATAACCTCCTACGGCGCCGCTGCGGTAGGAACGTTGATTTTCGCCTGGAGCGATACACTCTGGTTTTCAGCAGTAGAGGCGGAAGTTTATGCTTTGTCAGTATTTATCACAGCGCTCACGGTATGGGTGATGCTGCTCTGGCATGACACTCGTGACGAAGCTCAAGCCTCGCGTCTTCTGATACTTGAAGCCTATCTGATAGGCCTCTCCATATCCGTTCACCAACTCAATCTCCTCGTGATTCCTGCGCTGGTGATGATAATGGTGTATAAGCTAAACAAGCGGGTGTCGCCCTTGCGGATGATAGGTGCACTTATCTTCTCGCTGCTCCCTATTGCACTGATACTTTTCGGTATGATGCCGGGAATGCCTAAAATAGTGGGTGAGACAGAGATATTGGCCGTCAATCGCTTCGGTCTCGACTATGGAAGCGGGGTAGCTGCATATTTCATCATACTCACAGCAGTGCTTCTGACAATGCTGGTCATAGCCTCGCGGACGAGAAGCCGATTCTTCATGCTTGTTATGCTCTGCATAGTGGCGATTCTGATACTCACTCCTGCAGCGGCTGCTGTAGCGATTGTAGCACTAATAGCATCAGTTCTAATCCTGCACGTATCCGGCCGCAGGCTGGCTGAGGTGGCCTGGTGCACGGCAATGGTAGTGACGGGCTTTTCCTGCTATCTTATTCTTCCGGTGCGTGGTGCCTCCAATCCTCCCATGAATCAGGGCGCGCCGGATAATCCATTTTCATTTCAGGCTTATCTTGACCGCGAGCAATATGGTTCGCATCCATTATTCTACGGCCATACACCCTACTCTCCTTATCTGAGAGAGGAGCGCATGGACTCCGACGGGAATCCTGAATATACGCATTTGGCGCTCGTGAAGCAAGGGCCGCGCATCTTTCCGGCTGTTAAGGACGCGACTGCGGCCGATCGCGGGAATCTGCGGAGCGAGAATGAAAAACGGGAATTCGACCGGCACACTAAAACACCCGATTCGCCTTCTCCTTACTACGTCACTGCCGGCTACCGCTACACCGCGAAGCGTGCTCCCGAGCTTAACACTCTCTTTCCACGCATCTTCAGCACCGATCCTTCCGATATAGAGTCTTATCGCAGCTGGGCTAATATGACTCCGGAATCGATGGATTCTGTGGAAATATCATTTGCCGTAGACTCCGCCGGGCGCAATGTGGGTCGACTTGATCCTGCCACCGGAGTGCGTCATAAGGGGAAAGCACTGCGTCCTACGACCGTACATCACGCCACATTTTTTGCCGGCTATCAATTATCATATATGTATTTTCGCTATCTGTTGTGGAATTTTGCCGGGCGACAGAACGACCTCGCCAGCCAGGGCCAGATTGACACCGGGAATTTCATAACCGGATTTCCCGCAATAGACGATGCCATGCTCGGGCCGCAGAGTTTGCTTCCGGAGCGACATGGAGAAGAAAGCCCCGGTCATAATGCCTACTTCCTTCTACCGCTGCTACTCGGTATAGTAGGTTTGCTCGCGCAGAGTGCCGCCGGAAAGGAAGGGGTGCGCGGTCTTTCAGTAGTGGCGTTGCTCTTCTTCATGACCGGCGTGGCCATAGTGATATATCTTAATCAGACCCCTTGCGAGCCGCGTGAGCGGGATTACTCTTTCGTGGGTTCATTCTTCGCCTTCTCTATATGGTGCGGTTTGGGTGTGATTCCCGTAGTCGCTCTGATGAAAAAAATTTTAGTGCGTATATTGCGGAGAAACGGTGAAAGAGCGTTGCCGGCGGCAGCAGGAGTGGCGATATGTATGGCTGTGCCTCTGCTTATGCTTGCTCAAAACTATGACGACCACGATCGCTCCGGTAGGATGGTGGCTACCGATTGGGCTGTAAATACTTTGCGTTCTCTTGATAAAGATGCGATAATATTTGTCAGCGGCGACAACTTCACCTTTCCCCTCTGGTATGCTCAGGAAGTACTCGGAGAGCGACGCGATGTCAGGGTAGTGAACACCTCTTATCTCAATACTTCATGGTATCCGCTGCAGCTGATGACACAGGCTTGGGACTCCGCCCCTCTTCCCTTCACTGTCACTGCTGCACAGGTGGGCTACGGCGCATTTCTTGCAGTACTCCCTCCGGGTTATTGCGCTCCCGCTGACGGCATTGCAACGCTGCGTGAACTCTATGCCCACCAAGGAGATATGTCGCCACGCATATCCTCATCTCTGCTGACAGGTGATTCAATATGTGTAAACCTCGGCAAATCCATAACGGGAGAAAACCTCCTGATGGCCGACATAATACTCACAAACGCTGCACGAGGATGGAAGCGCCCCATATATTTCTCTGAATCGATTAAGCGCGAAGAAATGCTCGGACTGAGCGGAAATGTAGCACGTCAGGGCTATGTATATCGTCTCTTCCCAAATGCTGTGGATGAAAATGACGATAATACTTCACTTCGCCTTTTCTCTGAAATCTATAGCTACGGCGGTGCTTCTAATCCGGGAGTTTACATGGATGAAGTCAACGGCGATCAGATAGCGCGCCTGCGCCGCCTGATGCTTGCCTCCGCACGTCGCATTGCTTCACGTGGTGATACTGCTTCGGCCCGTGCCGGTGCCGCTCTCGTAGGCCTTGCAATCCGTGAATTGCCCCCTGCGGCATGGCCATTCACTCTTTACAAAGATCGCGGAGAAGTATACAGCGAAGCCGTAGATGCTGCTGAAGCACTCCTGACGGCGTCTCAGATCACCGGTGATGCTCGCCTTCGCACCCGGGCATTCCGGATTCTGCTTGAGGATATAGATTATTCACTATCTTTCCGCGAATATTACAATGCTATTGCTCCCGGGCAGCGTGCCGTGCTCACTCCTGAATTTTCTCGCAGAGCGAGGATGTGGGCAATGCCCCTTGTGAAGTATCTTGAAGCCGGCGGCGACCGCCGTGCTCTCCCTCTTGACCGTCTCAAGGGTATTGACCTCAGCGAGGAGAGAAAGCAACTCAATGAGATTATCCGAAACGGCCAAGCCGCTCACGACTCTATAATGTCACTTCTTGCGCCATGACAACACCTTGTGCCCCCATATTCATCGTAGGATTTCCGGGTAGCGGAAAGACCACTTTCGGCCGAGCCCTTGCCAAAGCTCTTGGTCGCGACTTCATAGACCTCGACAGATACATTGAAGGTCGCTTCATGCGCACCGTATCTACAATCTTTGCAGAGCGCGGGGAAGAGGGTTTTCGTCGCGTGGAGCGAAATATGCTTCAGGAGGTGGCTGCAATGGAGGATGTTGTTATAGCCTGTGGAGGAGGCACGCCTTGTTTCTATGACAATATGGACATAATGCGACAGTCGGGACTGACGGTTTGGCTGCGCACTACGGGGGAATGCCTGCTGAAGCGCCTGATACTTAAGCGCGCCAAGCGCCCGCTCATAGCCGGAATGAATGATGAGCAGATAAAGGACTATATAGCTGATACACTTAATCAAAGAGAACCATATTATTCACAGTCGGAAATAGAATTCGAGGGCGACGAGCTTGAAAACCGTCGTGAGATAGACTCCTCCGTCAGCCGCTTCCTCACTCTTCACCCCCTATAATCCCATCCTCAACCTTCGGGGCATCGCGACGACTCAGCCGGCCATCGCATGTAGGGCGAATAGTTAGACGGGTTGATAGTTGATGGTGGCTTCTTCGTCAGTTCTTTCTATTTTGAAAATCACAGGACGAATGCCGTCATTACAAGCGCAGATAGCGCAACCGGGTTTACGAATCCAGTCACCATAATAGAATAAGTCGGTCGGTGCGCCATGAGCTAACGCGAAAGCATACTGATAGATGGCCTTCCATGCTTCATCGTGCCGGTCAGAGCCCTTCAGAGTAGCGGGAGTCGCCGCCCCAGGAGAGTTTGTTGCGGAGCGTGGAGGCAAAGTTGTCTGAGGCGTGGCGCGCCACGAGTGTATCAAATTCGGCTCGGCGTATATGCAGTTGTGTGCCGCATGAGAGGCGACACGATCTTCCGTCAAGACTGAGACGGAAATAGTCGGCACGCGACTCTACACGCGCCTTGATTTCGCTTTCCGAGCCTACTATCAGAGGCCGCATTGAGAGAGTGTGAGGCGCGATAGGGGAGAGAGTTCTGATGCGCAGTGTGGGCTGGGCGATAGGACCGCCTACGGCAAGATTATATCCTGTGGTGCCTGTAGGGGTACTTATCAGCAGACCGTCGGCAAGATAGTCAGTGAGAAAATATCCGTCAATTTCTGTATGAATGCATATCATCGATGCCGTATCTTCCTTGAGTATAGCCACTTCGTTGAGGCAGAAGGGAGAGAAATCTTCAGGAAGTCCGGGAGCATCTACGCGTATCATCTCTCGCGCTTCAATACGGAGATTCCCGGTGAGGAGTGCTGATATGAGGGCATCGGTATCGTGAAGGCCAAATCCTGTGAGAAAACCGAGATGACCGAGGTTAACCCCAACGATGGGGATATTGCGTGAGGCCACCCATTGCGCGGCACGCAGAAAAGTGCCGTCGCCACCAAGACTTACTACCATGTCGGCATCGGAGGAGGGTGACTCCACAGGGCTACATTCATTATGCAGATTAATGCCGCATCTACGCAGATGCGAGTCAAAATCGCTGCATATCTCAAGTTCAAATCCGGCATTAAGAAGAGAGGCGGCGAGAGAGGCTACAGCCGGCAGGCGCCCCTGTCTCACATCGCTGCCAAATAATGAGAGTTTCCGGATTTTAAGTGCTGGCGTGAGGGGCATATCAGACATTCAGGTATCGGTTTAAGGCCATAAGGCGTTCTTCCATAAGAGTCTCGTTGGCCGAGGTGCGGGCATATACGGAGGTTACGTTGAAGCCGTAGCGTTCAAGAGAGCGCACAACGGGAGTAGGGTCAAGCCTACGCACCCGTAGGGTGACGCGTATAGTCCCGGCCGGTGTTGTGGCCGACAGGAGGTCTACCAGATGAGTATCGGCCGATTCAACGGCATGGGCAATCATTGCGGCAGAATAATCGGCTGCGGCACACTCCAGCTCCATAATAGAAGAGTCATCGCGATCGGGGAGCAGTTCAGCCATGCGCCGAAGCATTCCGGAAGCGTCAAGAGTATCTACCTTTCCTCCTGATTCTGTAAGAGATACTTTAGTCTCCGGCGATTCGAGAAGAAGAGGCAGAAGCTGAATAGGATGCAGCCCGGCATCCACTCCGGGAAGTTTTACCTCCGGTGTGGCGAGTGCTGTAGGGTGCGACATTTCTTCTGTCTTCATTTCACAAATCCTTTCCTTGAGTTGCTTTATATCTGTAAATTCGTGTTAAAATAGGGGGAATCTCAGATATTTTAATTAATTTTGCGTCTAAGTAATAACACTTGGCGAGGGTAAAGCGTTTGTTTGCGTGTTCAAAGTTACAAATTTTATGCCAATTATCATAAAAAAAGCGTTAAGACGCTCATTCCCCTCTGAAAGAAGTACTAAAAGATGACAAGACTGAGTGTAAACATCAATAAAGTGGCTACGCTGCGCAACGCGCGCGGTGAGAATGTGCCCGATGTAGAGAAATTTGCTGCCGACTGCGAGAGTTTCGGCGCCCAGGGCATTACGGTGCATCCCCGCCCCGACGAGCGCCACATTACGCGTCGCGATGCTCTCGCACTGCGGGAAATAGTGAAGACTGAATATAACATTGAAGGCTATCCATCGGAAGAATTTATGGAGCTTGTAGAGTATATTCGACCTGAGCAATGCACTCTCGTCCCTGATGCTCCCGGGGTGCTTACCTCTTCCGAGGGATGGGATGTGGAAGATAATTATTCATTTCTAAGTTCCGTAGTGTCGCGCTTGAAGCAAGCCGGCATAAGGGTGTCGATATTCGTTGCTCCCGAGCCCCGTCAGATAAAAGCTGCCGCTGCTCTTGGCGCAGACCGTGTGGAGCTCTATACAAAGCCCTATGCTGATGCCTTCACCACCGATCCGGAGGGTGCTGTGGCGCCTTTCGCTGAAGCTGCCCGAGTGGCAGCAGAGTGTGGCCTCGGAGTAAATGCCGGCCATGATCTTAATAAAGAAAATTTGGCATATTTCCACCGCAATGTGGTTCCGCTCCATGAAGTATCCATCGGTCATGCTATCATTTCCGACGCTCTGTATCTCGGTATCCGCGATACAATCCGCATATACCTTGAGGCTCTGGCCGAAGAGTAAAGGCCTAACATAAGTATCCACATACCTGCTTAACATATAAATAGTAATTTTATCCTTATATTATCAATTATGATTACAGCTGCTGCAAATACGCTCAATCTTTGGTCGCTTACAATGGAAGGCGGATACCTTATGATTCCTATTGCCATACTTCTGCTTGTAAGTATTTATATCTTTATAGAACGCTGTATCGTGATAGGACGCGCCTCACGTCGCGATGATTCTTTCATGAAGCGAATCCGTGATTATGTGCATGAGGGCGATCTTGACGCTGCACTCTCTCTCTGCCGCAAGACCAACACCCCCTATTCCCGCCTTATCCTCAAGGGCCTTACCCGCATAGGCCGCCCGGTCAACGATGTGCTCGTGACTATCGAAAATGCCGGAAATCTGGAGGTTGCATCACTCGGTAAGGGATTCACCTGGCTTTCCACTACGGCTGCCGGTGCTCCGATGCTTGGATTTCTCGGTACAGTCACCGGTATGATAGAGGCATTCTTTTCACTTGCCTCTGCCGGCGCTCAGGCCAATGTCACCCTTCTTTCCTCAGGTATTTATCAGGCTCTCGTCACTACGGTAGCCGGACTCGTGGTGGGCATTGTGGCTCTATTTGCATATAATTATCTCGTGTCGCGCGTGAATCGGGTGATGACAGATCTTGAAGGGAAGACAATGGAATTTATGGATCTGCTCAACGAGCCGGCCAGCTAAAAAAGTTCTGTCATGGCACTTAAACGTCAATTTAACGACCTTGCAGTCTTCTCCATGTCGTCAATGACCGACGTCATATTCCTGCTGCTCATATTCTTTATGGTGACCTCCACTATAATCTTCCCCTCCGGAGTTGATGTCACTCTGCCGCAGAGCAGCGAGCAGACTCAGCTGAAGCCGGTCACTGAAGTATATATTGACTCGTTGACTAATCTATATCTTGTAATAGACCGCAATGACAGCGTCCCCGAAAACAAGATTGCCAATCCCGTCACCCGTGAGCAACTGGCCGCAGAGCTTGAGCGCATTCAGGCTATGGACTCAGTAAGAGCCGTGGCCCTCTTTGCTGACGAGCACGTGGAGTACGGTAATGTGGTTGACGTGCTTGACATCGCTGCTAAAGCGCGCTTGAAGATGGTGCTGGCCACCCGTGCCCGCGAGTCAGCCCCGGCTACGGGAGCGAATGCAGAGCTCGTAAGCACTCCGACTGTAGAAAATACCTCGGTAGGCAGGGCCTATACCGATGAATAACGCCAATCCCAAGCCTACAATGAATAATTCAAATATCAACGACAGGATATTCGCGGCACTCGCTACCGCTGTAGTGACCTTTCTGATCCTGCTCCTGCTTTTCGTCACCGATGTGGGGGGAGCGAGATCACTGCTTGCAGCTGCTTCAATCCCGGAAGAGCCTGCCGATGAAGATATTTATATCGATCCCGAGCCCGAAGAACTGAAGGAACTGGTGGCTCCGAGTGACGAGCCGGAAAAGGAGGAGATAAAGCAGGAGGAGGCTGAGCCGCAACCTGCCGGTGAGCCGGAACCGGCTCCCGCAGAGCAGCCCAAGAGGGTAGTGCCCGGGGATAATCCGGAGCCTGCTCCCAAGACTCCCAAACTCGTATCTCAGACTCAGCCCTCGCCGGTAAAGACTACTGCGCCCCCCAAGGAGGAGAAGCCGGAATCCAAGGTCAGCTCGAAAATGGCCGATAAGTTCTCTCCAAAAAATGGCTCTCCTACAGGTAAAGAGGGCACCGCCGGCACCGGTAAAACCGGCACTCAGACAGTAGGCAAACTTAATGGTCGCACCTTTCGCGGTTGCTCTCTTCCTCATGTCAGGCTCAAGCAAACGGTGACTGTAACTGTAGCTGTGGTGGTTGATGCCTCCGGGAGGGTGATTGAGGCCACATACCGTAGCGGCACGGCTGATGCCTCTATTCGCAACGCCTGCGTAGCTTCGGCTCGCACTGCGCGTTGGAGTGAAAAGCCCGGAGCCTCTGCTGAAAAGGGCACAATCACATTCACCATTATTCCTGAAATATAAATGACCGATACTTCACTTCTCGATTCATCAGAACTTCTGCGCATTAAACAGCGTTTCTCCATAGCCGGCAATTCCCCGGCTCTTATGGGAGCCATAGGGCGCGCCGTGATCGTTGCCCCTATTGACCTCTCGGTAATGGTGGTAGGCGAGAGTGGCACCGGCAAGGAGTTTTTTCCGAAAATCATACATTTTTCCGGTGCGAGAAAACACAAAAAGTACATAGCCGTGAATTGCGGCGCCATACCGGAAGGAACTATTGACTCCGAGCTGTTCGGCCACGAAAAGGGGGCCTTCACCGGAGCGGTAGCTTCGCGCAAAGGATATTTTGAGGAGGCTGACGGAGGCACCATCTTCCTTGATGAAGTGGCTGAACTGCCACTTACCACTCAGGCACGCCTGCTGAGAGTGCTTGAGACCGGTGAATTTCTGAAAGTAGGGTCTTCGCAGGTGCAGCATACTGATGTAAGAATCGTGGCCGCCACAAACGTTGACTTACGCAAGGCGGTGGCCGACGGAAAATTTCGCGCTGACCTCTTCTATCGTCTTTCCACTGTGGAGATAATCGTGCCGCCCCTGCGTGACCGCGGCGATGACATAGTACTCCTTGCCCGTAAATTTGCTACTGACTTCGCCGAGCGTTATCTTACACCGATTATTACTTTCGGCGAGGATGCAAGGCGAGCTCTGCTA
Source organism: uncultured Sangeribacter sp. (assembly GCA_964398625.1). Taxonomy (GTDB): domain Bacteria; phylum Bacteroidota; class Bacteroidia; order Bacteroidales; family Muribaculaceae; genus Lepagella. The sequence goes on from CAYNNV010000011.1 coordinate 18,186, forward strand.
CGCTATTCATGGCCCGGAAATGTGCGTCAGCTCAAGAATGTGGTTGAACAGCTTTCTCTCTTCCGCGCCGGACGCGAGATTACGGCCGATGATCTTACCGATATACTCCCGGCCATTACGCCCGCTACTCCGGCTTCTCGCCGCAATACTATGGACTATGAAGCGGAGCGTGACCTGCTTTGGCAGACTATCTTTTCGCTAAGAAGTGAGATTGATGAGCTTCGACGCAATATAGGAAAAGATGCTGCACAGCCTGTAAGCCCCGCCGTAGTGGAGTTGCCATCTACGCGCTCGCTGATAGTGCCCTCTGAAGAAGCTGATATATATCGCATTGCCTCCCGCCCGGCTACTCTTGAAGATTCTGAGCGAGAAATGATACTTCATACCCTTGAGAAGAACGGCGGCAGCCGACGCACCACTGCGCGCGAGCTCGGCATATCGGAGCGCACTCTTTATAGAAAGTTGCGTGAGTACGGAATTGACCGCCAGCACTGACTATTCTGTATATATGACTATGAGATATACCTGCAATATTCTTCGCCACTGTGTCGCACTGCTTTTTGCTTGCCTCGTGCTGATTCCTCTCGGAAGCTGTGTGCCGCGCTACACTCTCAATGGCTCTGCCATCAACTACGATATTTATAAGACTATCAATATTGCTGAATTCCCGATCCGGGCAGCTCTTGTGTATCCTCCTCTACAGCAGACATTTGAAAATGAACTTATCAATACAGTGACGCGCCAGACCCGTCTGCAGGTAATCGATGGCGCGGCTGATGCCGAATTGAGCGGAGAAATCACCGGCTATTCACTATCGCCGCAAGCTGTGGGTGAAGACGCCTACGCCACCCAAACCCGGCTTACAATTACGGTAAGAGTGAAATATACCGATAATAAGCAGCCGGCATTCTCAGTGGATCAGACATTTTCAGCTTATCGCGACTTTTCGAGCTCGCTGATGCTCACCGACGTGCAAGATGACCTCTGTGCGGAAATATCGAAAGAACTTGTTGACCTTATTTTCAATGCCACTCTTGGCAACTGGTAATGATTATGAACCCTCACGAAAGTGATATAATACTTGGCCGTGAACCGGCCGATGTGGAGCAGATAGAGAGTCTTGCAGCCCGCTATCCATCGCTGATTGTGCCTGTGGCTGCTGCTTTGCGCGATAATCCCGGGCTTGAGGCCTCGATTCCATCTGAGCTTAAGGCCAGGCTGGCGATTTGCGTGGGTGATGATGTTGCTCTTGCTGCGATAGTAGGCGATGAGCCTGAACTTCTATCTGACTTCTACGGAGAGAATACGGTCACAACTCCCGATACTGTATCGGCTATTGATACATTCATTGACACCTATGGTGGTGGCAATGCCGAGCGCGAGACCGATGCTCTGACTAAGATGATATTCAATCCGCAGCCCGATTATGCTGCAATCTTACAGAAGGAAGAGGCGGGGAGCGGCGATGAGCCGGCTTCTTCAAACGATGATTCCACATCGCGCGGCATTGAATCTTTCCTTTCTACTCATCCGGCTGCCGGGCCGGCCCCCGCAAGGTCAGAAAAAATACCTTTTGACGCTCCGGCACAGCAGCCCCCGGGCGCAGAACTTGAAGCTGATGAAGATGCGCATAAGGGAGGTGGGCAACATGCTGAAACTAAAAGAGTTGTAACAATGCGCGAAGGTGCTTCACTATCAGAATCACTCGCGCGAGCCATGATTAAAAAGGGGAATTATCGGAAGGCTCTGGAAATTATTACAGAATTATCCTTGAAAAATCCGGAAAAAATTACTTACTTTGCAGACCAAATCCGTTTCCTCAAAAAACTGATTATAAACGACAATAATTCCTAAGTACTATATAATATGTATATTACAATTTCTATTCTCATCGTGGTGGCCTGCGTGCTCCTTATCGGCGTTGTGCTCGTGCAGAAATCAAAAGGTGGCGGTCTTGCCTCCAACTATGCCGGCGGCAATCAGATTATGGGCGTGCATAAGACCACTGATTTCATTGAGAAGGCTACATGGACACTTGCAATAGTAATCTGCCTTCTGAGCATCGGAGCCGCCTTCACTATCAAGGCACCGGTAAATGAATCAGCTATCAAGCCGGCTGCTCCCGTGACCGCCGCCCCTGCTCCCGCTTCAACACCCGCTGCCGCTCCCAAGGCCGAAGCTCCCGTCAAGGCTACAGCCGCCGAAGCTCCTAAAGCCGAAGCCGGCGAAGCTGCAAAGGCTGAGCCCGTTAAGGCTGAAGCTGCACAGGAAGCTGCTCCCGAAGCAAAGTAAATTTTTATTCTCAATAGGAAACTTACACTTGGGCGTCTCTCTGCTAAGAGCGGCGCCTAAGCCTCGTTGTGTCTGTTCCCTTGTAATATCGAGATGCAGCCCGGCAGTCACGGCTATAAGAAGACAAGCCGGCTTTCGTAAATAGTATTTCAAAATTATGTGCCCGTGTGAACCATTTTCCCAAAGCTTCGTTATAATATCGGAGAGTAAGGCGGGCGAAGCTCGTAAAGCCTCCCTGAGTTAGTAAACTTAATTAACGGACCTCGATAATCTCAAAACTATGACAAGAACACTTTCCCGAATCTCAGAACTGCTCAAGGATCTATTTCCCGGATTTTCAGGTACGCGTGCTGTGCCTGTACCGGTACCTGTGAGAGCACGAGGCACGTTTCGCCCCTGAGTGATAAATCACCAAAAGAAATAATGCAGGCTGTGGCAAAATCTTTTGATTTTGGCGCAGCCTGTAGGTTTTGCGTAAAGAATAAGAAGAAAATATAGAGTAAGAGCTGCGATGAATTTTCAGCGCAGCCCTTAGAGATGATTTCTACTATCAGTAGATTTGGAAATGCCGGTTATCAGTTAGAGAATGGAGTTGAGTAGTTAGAACCGGCTTCCGGAGTGAGACCCTGAAGCTGGAACCATTCTGAGGGATTACCACCATTCTTTATATTGCCGTAGACGTTAAGGATGAATGTGCCCGGATTATCGTTAGCACTTACATTGATAGCTCCAAACTTCTCATTCGCAGTATCCACAACATTGGTCATGTTTATCTTATTATCGTAAATATTGATAGTCGGGAGAGCGTTAGTAAAGAAGCGAGTCACACGAATACCATATTCACCGGGAGTAACATTATTTTGGAATATATTTACAGTACCGCATGGGTATCCAATTTTAATTCCATCGTGTCCACAATTAGTCACAGTATTCCCCGAAACAGTAAATACAGAATTTTTCATTGCTTCTTCACTAAAGAACGCAGTAGAGTTATTCGGAGATATTGTTATACCATGATAAGTAGCTCCGGTAATGGTATTATTTTCTACTATGAAATATCCGGGAGTAGCTTGAGCAATGTTAATCCCGTTTTCGCTCGGATTTACCCCTGAAGAAGCAAAAGAAATGGTATTATTACGGATTATAAAGTTCGTATTATAGCTATTTGAACCGCCGTATTGTTGAGTTGAAAATGCTCCTTTTACAAGATTGGTAAATACGCAATTTTCGATGGTAAGACCATCAACTGTTCCTCCCATATTATTACCGGCTCCCTGGCCAACGTATTGAGTATTGATACCGTTGCCCTCGAAGTGTATACCATTAAAGGTCAGATTTTTGATTGTTGCTATTTTAGTCCCGTAAAAACTGATACCATTAGAAGCATTTTCAACCGGGGCATTGGGATCGCCTACAAGAGTGAGATTATATATCGGAGTGTCTTTAGTAGCAACAATTTCGGGGAATTTTACATCCTTGGCTACCTTGATGGTGACAGGCGCAGTCTCCTCAAGAGAGCGTTTTGAGCCTACTTTGATGCTGCCTACGGAAGCTCCCTTAGCGAGGGTAATCATCACCGGTTCGGTATTGCTGAGATTGGAGAGGTCAAGAGCATCGGTAGTGCCATTGAATACAAGTGATTCGTTGTTGTTGAGTGCATCAAGAGCCTCTTCAGGTTCAGAAACAGTAACTTCAGGAAGAGAGCCCTCAAAGGCCGGAGCAATCTGCACATTGAAGTCTTTCGAGTCAGTCAGGAGTTTACCGTAGACGTTAGTCTGATAATTAGCTTTTGCAGGGAGTGAAGAAAGATTAACTTCCTGCACATTAATGCCACCGCTGATTGAGGTAGTGAAAGTAGCGGAGAGAAGAGCCTGTCCGTCGGTGTCTGTTCCCGGGTTGACGAGCAGATACATCATATCAAGATATTTGTAGCCCTCCACAGGATATGCGTCAGTAAGACCGGCGGTGTCGGTGAGGTCGGTTACTTCCTTTGAGAAGCCGTCAGTTGCGGGAGTGTAAGTCATGTTGTTGCTGCCGGAAGTAAGGTATGACACCCCTGTGGCGAGATTTGTAGCCTCCACAGCGAAAGTCGTGGTGTAATTGTCCAGCCCGTAAGATGTGACTATTTTGCTACCCAAATCGTTAGTGCCGATATTGATCTGTGCAAAAGGACGAGAGAGGTTGATGGGATTCTCGGTAGTGTCATACGCAGTGTTGATACCGGGTACCTTAGCGCAGAATGCGTCGTATATGTCGTTATTGATAGCTACCTGATCGTAGTCAACTGTGAATGCGGCTGTAGCCGGGTTGTATTGATAGCCTGTAGCGTTGGAGTTCATGGCGAAGAAGACTACCTGATAGTTCTGAGATGGAATCAGATCAAGGGTGACGGTTGCTGAAGTAGCACCCTTCTCCCAGGGTTGCGAGTCAGATGCGAGTACTGTGGTGCCATCCTCGTTGAGAATAGTGTAATAGAGAATGTCTACAGAACTGCCGGTGGCAAAACGGGTAGCCGATTCGCCGGGGAGCTGTACGGTAAGAGTTAGCGGGCCGTCGGTTTTCGACAATCCGGGTTCGTCGGCCGAGCAAGAAGCCAGAGCAAAAGCGGAGCCGAGGATCAGGGATGAATAGATGAATTTCTTCATACTGGGTAATTATTAGTTTAACAAAATTATTGTCATTACAATATTTCACAAAGATAGCAAATAATTAATTACCCCCCCCCCATATTGTTAACACATATTATATATTTTTAACACCTATAGCTCATCCCGGCGTTTACCGGGATGCGATTTTTCGCGTCCGCACCTCCGATGGTGTATTTCCGCGGGTTTGCCTATCGGCGTCACCCACGGTAAACCATAACATCGTACCTATCTTTCCCCGGGTTGCGCTTCGCTCCACCCGCGGCTAACAATGCCGTCGCCCACTCCGCGGGCTATGTATGGGAGGGTGGCTTCTCTCTACGGATTACGTCCTTTCAGGACTTCATCCGCGGTTTTACAGTAACATCGCCCCTCGCGGGGCTACGACCCACATCGCTCCTCGCGGAGCTTCGGTGGGCTAATATCACTGAATACGCAGAGGAAAGCAGCGCGGACGATGTCATATTTCTTCGTCTCAAAGCACTGACTACGCGAAGCCCACGGAGTGGGCTTCGGCATTGTTAGCCGCGGATGAAGCCCGTAAGGGCGAGTCCGTGGAAAGGAGGAGCGATGTTACCGTAAAGTCGGATAGGCGGCGCAACGCGGCTACATGAAAGAGTTAAGGCTGCCTCAAGATTCACTCCTGAGGTAGCCTTATAAGTTTATATATAAAATTATATATTATATGTATTTAGAACTTTGAGAAGTCGGCCTTGAGCATGTCACCTTTTTCCTGAAGAGCTCTGTGGAGCGCAAAAGCGGCGCTGAGATTGTGGGGAGTGTGACCGCCGGTCTTTTCGGCCAGTTTTACGTAATCCCAAAGAATCTCTTTGTACATGGGGTGAGCGCAATTTTCGATGATAGTCTTGGCTCTCTGGCGAGGATCAAGTCCGCGGAGGTCAGCTACGCCCTGTTCGGTCACAAGAATCTTCACGGAGTGCTCGCTGTGATCGAGGTGGCTTACCATGGGCACGACAGCTGAGATCTTGCCGCCCTTCTGCACTGAGGGGCAGGAGAAGATAGAGAGATAGGCATTGCGAGAGAAGTCGGCTGAACCACCGATGCCGTTCATCATCTTGGAGCCAAGCACGTGGGTTGAGTTCACATTACCGTAGATATCGAATTCGAGTGCTGTATTCATCGCTATCAGGCCGAGACGACGCACGATTTCCGGATGATTGGAGATTTCGCCCGGACGCATTAGAATCTTATCGCGGAAGAAGTCGATGTTGTCCATGAAGTGAGTCATGGCATCGTCGGAGAATGTAAGAGCGCATGTAGAAGCGAACTTACACTTGCCGTCTTCCATAAGGTGCATCACAGCATCCTGAATAACTTCAGTATACATCTCGAACTGAGGGATGTCGGGATTTTCGCCGAGGCCGTACAGCACGGCATTAGCTACGTTTCCGACGCCTGACTGAATTGGAAGGAATTCCTTGGGAATCTTACCGAGACGGAGCTGCTCGGCAAGGAAGTGGCAAACGTTGTCGCCGATCTTCTGAGTCACCTCGTCAGGGTCGGTGAAAGCCTTTATAGATTCAGAGGCATTTGAAGGCACTACACCGATGATCTTGTCAGGATCGATTCGGAGCACTGTTGAGCCAATGCGGTCAGAGGGCTTGTAGATGGGTATTTCGCGACGGTGAGGAGGATCTAAAGAGATATAGTTATCGTGGAAACCGCGGAAGGAAGTCTTGTAGTATGAAGAATATTCAATGATGACTTTCTTGGCAAGCTTGGCAATTGTAGGCGTCATGCCGAGGCCGGCTCCAAGAATCACTTCTCCGTTGGGGCTCATCTCTGTGACTTCGATCACAGCTACGTCAATATCTCCATAGAATCCGTAGCGTAGATCCTGAGAGACGTGAGAGAGATGTGTGTCGAAATAATGCATTCCGTTGGCATTAGCGAGTTTGCGGGCGTCGGGATGGCCTTGATAGGGTGTACGCATACCGATAGCGTTGGCGCGGGCAAGCTCACCATCGACGTGGTCGTTGGTTGAGGCGCCGGTGAACAAGTTGAATTTGAAGGGTTCACCTTTTTAATGGAGCTTTCTTGCGCGTTCAGCAAGGGCTACTGTTACAAC
>CAYNNV010000012.1:0-25186 GCA_964398625.1 uncultured Sangeribacter sp.
AGATGTAGCCGTGTCGCGAATCTTGTCCACACACTCCATAATAGTGTTGAGTGCTGTGTCGTAGCCGATTGTAGAGTCGGTGCCGTAGAGGTCATTGTCAATAGTACCGGGGAGTCCGATAATGGGGAAGTTATATTCATTGCCGAATATTTTGGCTCCGGTGAGCGAACCGTCGCCACCGATGACTACGAGAGCATCAATGCCACGGCGCTTTAGTACGTCGTAGGCACACTGCCGCCCCTCGGGAGTGGCGAATTCTTCGCAGCGAGCTGTCTTGAGTATTGTGCCGCCACGTTGTATGATATTTGATACTTTCTGAGTGTTGAATTCCTCAATTTCGTCGCTGATAAGGCCGCGATATCCGCGATATATTCCATATACTTTGTAGCCGCTGTAGATAGCAGAGCGTGTCACGGCGCGGATTGCTGCATTCATACCGGGAGCATCGCCTCCGGAGGTAAGGATTCCTATTGATTTAATGTTTGACATAACGAAAGATATTGTTTATAGTTGCTAATTTTGTATGAGGGGTTTGGCCGTCAGCGGCAATCGTTGTAACTTTGCCGAAGATTACGGGATAAGACCCGTGGCAATCCCATCCGTATATGTTAACAAATTTTGACAACATAGTGTTTGATCTCGGTGGCGTAGTAATAGATCTTGACCGCGAGAGATGCATTCACCGACTTGAAGAACTGGGCATCACGGATGCCGGCTCACTTCTCGGACTTTATCGTCAGGAAGGTCCGTTTCTTGACCTTGAGACAGGGCGCATCACGGCTGCTGAATTCTATGATATACTGCGCAGCAAAGCCCGTCCCGGCACCACTGATGTTGAGCTGCAGGATGCCTTCAACGCTTTCCTTGTAGATCTTCCGGTAAGGCGTCTTCAGGCTCTCAGGAAGTTGCGAGGCAAAAAGCGGATATTTGCTCTGAGCAATACCAATCCGGTGATGTATAATTCATGGATTGCCCGGGCTTTCCGCGCCGAGGGGCTTACCGTCAATGATTATTTTGAGGGTGTTGTGGCCTCTTTCGGCGAAGGATGCTGCAAGCCGGATCTCCGCATTTTCCAAATTCTGATATCGCGCTACGGGCTTGAGCCGGGGCGTACCCTTTTTCTTGATGATTCCGAGGCCAATTGCCGTGCTGCCGAAGACGCCGGGCTCAAGTCACTTCGCGTAGCTGAGGGGAGCGACTTTATCTCACTGCTGAATCTATGAGTGCGAGGGCAGCTGCAACCATAGGCACATTTGACGGTGTCCACGCCGGGCATCGTCTTCTGCTTGAGACTCTCACGGCAGAGGCTGAGAAGGACAGTCTGCAGCCTCTTGCCTTCACCTTCGACCGCCATCCGCTCCATATAATAGCTCCGCAGCGCGAGCCGGGTATGCTCCTGTCGCCGCACTGGCGCGATGAGTTGATACGTCGCTCAGGAGCTCGCCCCGTGATTCTTCCTTTCACCGATACTCTGCGCCGACTCGCCGCCGCCGACTTTATGAAAATGCTGCGTGATGATTACGGCGTAGAGAGGCTTATTGTTGGCTATGACAATCGGTTTGGCTCCGACGCTCTTACCACCACTTACGCCGATTACCGCAGGCTTGGAAGCACTCTCGGCATTGAGGTGACGGAAGCACCCTGCCTGCGACTTGCCTCTGAGGAGCCGCTCAGCTCCTCAGCCGTGCGCCGGATGGTAAGAGAGGGGAGAATGGAGGAAGCCGCCGCCGCCCTCGGTTATCCTTATTCACTAAGGGGAAATGTCGGTGCCGGTCAGCAGCTCGGCAGAAAGATAGGTTTTCCTACCGCCAATCTCGTCTTGACCAATCCGCGTAAGCTGCTCCCCGGAGTGGGCGTCTATGCCGCTACCGCCACTCTTGCCGACGGCTCAAGATACCCGGCGGCGGTAAATATTGGGAGGCGTCCTACAGTAGATGTTGCAGGTGCGCCACTGAGTGTGGAGGCTCACTTGAAGGGATTTTCAGGAAATCTCTACGACTGCCCGCTTCAACTCACTTTCCATTCGCGCCTTCGCGGAGAGGAGAGGTTTGCCTCACTTGATGAGCTTGCAGAGCGGCTTAAGAAAGACACCCGCATAGCCTCTACGATAGCTTCCGAGGCCCTTATCCCGGCTTCGCTCCCCGAATAGGCTTGATTTTATGAAGAAAATGTATTAACTTTGCTTGCGCTGAATAAATATCTATTCAGCTATAAAGGAGAGTCATAACCATCCAAAATTGAGCCAATGCATTTAAGTCACAACGCCCATACTCTCTCCGAGCAGGAGGAGAACGAGATGATCGATGCCGCGTTTCAGGACGTGATGAAGGCATATCTGGCATCAAATCATCGTCGCAAGGTAGAGAAAATAGAGCGCGCCTACCGCTTTGCCCGAAAGGCTCATGAAGGAGCCAGAAGGCGTAGCGGCGAGCCTTATATTCTTCACCCGATAGCCGTGGCTCAGATTGTGATTTCCGAGTTAGGACTCGGCTCCACTTCGATTTGTGCCGCATTGCTGCACGATGTAGTCGAGGATACAGACTTTACTACAGAAGATATTGAGGCAGCTTTCGGCCCCAAGATAGCCTCCATAGTGGAGGGAATGACCAAAATCTCGGGCGGCATATTCGGCGACCAGGCTTCTCTGCAGGCAGAGAATTTCCGCAAGTTGCTTCTCTCAATGTCGACCGACGTGCGCGTGGTGCTTATAAAAATGGCTGACCGTCTTCACAATATGCGCACTCTCGGATCCATGCGTCCCGAGAAGCAATACAAGATAGCCGGAGAGACACTCTACGTCTACGCTCCTCTTGCGCATCGGTTGGGACTCTTCAAGATAAAGACAGAACTGGAAGACCTTGCTTTCCGTTATGAACACCCGGAGAAATACCGCGAGATAACGGCTTATCTTGACCGCTCTGCAAAGGACCGCGAGGCACTCGTAGAGGAATTTGTGGCTCCGGTGAGAAAAAAACTGGATGAGGCCGGATTCCGCTACGAGATGAAGGCGAGGGTAAAGTCGGCTTACTCAATCTTCAATAAGATGGAGAAGAAGAAAATATCTCTCGATGAGATTTACGACATCTATGCCGTGAGAGTGATCTTCGAGAATGATGATGACTCTCTGGAGAAGCTAAGGTGCTGGCAGATATATACTTTCTTTACCGACGGCCATACAGTCCATCCTGACCGACTGCGCGATTGGACATCGAATCCGAAGTCAAACGGGTATCGAGCCCTCCACCTCACGGCTATGGGTCCGCGCGGCAAATGGATTGAAGTGCAGATACGCTCCCGGAAGATGGATGATATAGCGGAACTCGGATATGCTGCCCACTGGAAATACAAGACCGGTGAATATTCCGACGAACACGAGCTTGACACATGGATGAATACCATTAAGGAGATTCTTGCCAATCCGGAGCCTGACGCCATTGACTTCCTTGACACCATAAAACTTAATCTCTTCTCCTCCGAAATATACGTATTCACCCCTAAGGGAGATCTCGTGACGCTGCCGTCCGGGTCAACACTGCTGGATATGGCCTTTGCCATACACAGCGACCTTGGCTCGCACTGTATTGCTGGGAAGATAAATCATCGCCTCGTGCCTCTATCCTACCGCCTTGACTCAGGCGATCAAGTGGAGATAATCACTTCTGCATCGCAGAGTCCGCGTCCGGAGTGGCTTGAGTTCTGCAATACAGCCAAGGCCCGCAGCCGTCTGCGCCAGCTTCTGCGCCGTGACCGGAAGATGCTTGCCGAGAAAGGGGAGGAGATATATCGTCGCTTTTTAGAAAAGGAGGGAGTAGAGCCTACGCCCCAGACCATGAGTACTATCCTCGGGAATTATCATCTTGCTACTCCTGAGGAATTTTATGCCATGCTTGCTGAGGAGACAATAGCTCTATCCTCGGATGATTTGCGCAACCCCGAGAAGAGACAGTCATCGCTGCTGGCGCGCCTGTTGAGAGTACCATTTGCTTTCCGTAAGAAGAGTTTAGGTACAGCGGAAGCCGCAGCGCCTGTTGACCGCAAGCAGATATATGTGCTACGTGTGGATGCCAAGAATCCGAATTACCGCCTTGATACTTGCTGCTCGCCGCTTCCCGGCGATGACGTGTTGGGATTCGTGGATGATGACGAGAAAGTAGTGGTGCATAAAGTATCTTGCCCCGCGGCGATGCGCCTTAAGAGCAGCTATGGTTCGCGCCTCGTGGCCACACGCTGGGAGGGGAAAGCCAGTCGCTTTCATGCCACTCTTTCAATTGACGGCATTGACCGCCGCGGTATGCTGGAGGATATAATAGCGCTCGTCTCGACCAAGTTGGGGATTGATATAAGGGCGCTGAATATCAGTACCAGCAATGAAGTATATCACTGTGAGATGCAGATACTTACCGATACGGCAGAGAGTGTGACAGCACTCTGTAGAGCCCTCAGCAAGATAAAAGATATAAAAATAGCAAAACGCATATCCTGACGCTACAATGATAAAGATAAAGAATATAAGTAAATCAGCAATGATACGCCTCGGTCTGCTTCTTGCCTGTGCCGCGGCTATTCTCCTTGTCTTACCGCATACTGACCATACGAGCTATTCCTACGAAGAGGGACAGCCATGGAAATATCCGCTGCTCACAGCACCGTTTGATATGCCCATAATGCGCGACAGCACATCTCTGAAGGAACTTCGTGACTCACTGGACAATTCGTTTGTGCCCTTTGTAAGGCGCGATGTGCAGCGGGCTGCCCGGTCGCTTGAGGAATTTTCCGAAGCCCTGCGGGATTCAGTCACTCCGGCGCAGATGGCCTCGCTCACGGCTGCTCTCCAAAGTGTGCTCAAAGATGGTATCACCACCCCTGATATGTATGGATTTCTGCAGCGCTCCAATCCTCCGGTGCTCAGGGTGGCTGACAGCGGAGAGGCTGACAATTCCGTCAGTCGTGTGGATGCGTCGAGGATGATGTCGCCAATTGTGGCATTCCGTCGCATTGACTCACTCTATCGTGCATCGTCGCCCTCAGTAGCACCGATGACTGCGGCAATGGCGCGTGCTATAAATCTTGCGCTCAAGCCAAACGTGGTAATTGATACTGTAAATGATACTAAATTCCGCAATCAGGAATATCTCAATATTGCCGGGGCGCAGGGTGTAATCAAGCAGGGTCAGAGAATTGTAGACCGCGGTGAGATTATCACGCCTCAGATCTACACTAACCTCCGTACTTACGAGCAGATGATGTCGGAGACTAAGGAAGATAACCGAGAATCAACATACTTCTTTCTCGGACAGACCATTTATACTCTCATCTTTCTGACGATCCTCTTCCTCTTTCTGCGACTTTACCGTCCGCGTTTCTTCTATGATATGCGGCGCCTGGTGTTCCTTATGGCCTACGTTACCATCTTCGTGATTTTCGCTATTGTGCTTTTCGAGAATTTCACTTACGGCCTCTTTCTTGTGCCGATAGCGGCGGTGCCCGTGGTGATATTGGTGTTCTACGATTCGCGTACGGCTATCTTCGCCCTACTCGCCACGGTGATGATTTCGGCCATGGTGGCGCTCCAGCCTCTGCAATATATCTTCATGGAGCTTTCAGCCGGACTGCTGGCCATATTCGGACTCAAGGAGTTGACACGCCGTTCGCAGTTGCTGATTTCGGCAATGATTACCTTCGGAGTTTATGTGGTGACCTACTATGTGGGTGAACTCATGGCCGAGGGTGTGATATCGTCTTTCTCATGGCGTATGATCGGGCTTTTTGCCATTAATTCAGTGATTCTATCTTTTGCCTACGTTATGATAGCGCTTGTGGAGAAGATCTTCGGCTTTACCTCGAAGGTGACTCTCGTTGAGCTTTCGGATATTAATAATCCCCTGCTTACACGCCTTGCGGAAGAAGCTCCAGGCACATTCCAGCACTCCATGCAGGTGAGCAGTCTTGCCGCCGAAGCTGCCAGGGCTGTCGGTGCTAATGCGCAGTTGGTAAGGGTAGGCGCGCTTTATCATGACATAGGAAAGATAGAGAGCCCTATCTTCTTCACGGAGAATCAACATGGAGCCAATCCCCATGCCGGTCTTGATCCGGCTACATCGGCGCATAAGATAATACGCCATGTGACCGATGGCATGAAGATAGCTAAAAATGCAGGGTTGCCCGAGGTGATAAGGAATTTTATAGTTGAGCATCACGGAAAGGCCGTGACCCGCTATTTCTATAATACGGAGGCCAATAATCATCCCGGAGAAGAGATTGACCCTACTCCATTCACTTATCCGGGACCGAATCCCCGCTCTCGCGAGACGACTATATTGATGATGGCCGATGCGGTGGAGGCTGCCTCACGCTCACTTAAAGATCATTCACAAAGTGCTGTCAATGCGTTAGTTGATAAGATTATTGATTCGCAGATAGCAGATGGCCTGTATAAGGATTCCCCCTTATCATATAAGGATGTGCAGACTATCAAAAATACATTCAAGCAGCGCCTTGCCACCATCTATCACTCGCGTGTAGAATATCCGGAGTTGAAGAATAAAGATAAGAATAAGAAGGCTGCTCCTACAGCGTCCGCTCCAACACCTGCGCCTGCAGCTACACCGGCAGCTGATACGGCAGTGACTCCATCGATTGCACCCGCCGAGGGCAATACGGAGGGGAAGCAGCGGCGCACCGTAGCCGACACCAAGCTCTCCTCCGGCCGTAAACTGACAGGCAGTGACTTCAGCGAAGATTAACTTGGCCAGGTAAGCTAACGCCTGTACGGAAATTGAACCTCCCGACTGAATCGGGTGTTATTACTTAAAAATACTATTACTATGTCAGCTACAGCCGTTATTATCATTGTCACAGCTATAATCTGCTGGGGAGGAAGTATCTTTACTCTGTTTAAACGCCCGCTTCTCGCCCCGGTGCTATCATTTGTAGGGCTATGGGTGCTTAGTTTCGCTACTAATGAATATGGGCTTCAGTTGCTTCCGATCAATAATACTATCATCTACGGTTGGCTCAGTCTGACTCTTGTAGTGATGTTTGCTACGATGCTTCAGCCGGCTCCTGTGGTGCAGCAGACGCGAGGTGTCGGATATATGACCATAGGAGCATTTACCGGTCTTGCCGTCGGGCTGCTCGGCTATACTGTCACGGCTGATATGAGTGTGCGTTACGGCATTATGGTAGCGGCAGTGGCAGTAGGTGTTGTATTCAGCTATCTTTTGTTTACAAATACTCCGCAAGGGGCTGACGTATCTTTGCGCTCAGGCAACTTCATGCGCTATCTGGCGGCAAAAGGTTTCCCGGTGGCCATTTCGGTAATGATGATGGGGATTCCGGCGGTGATTCTTGTCGGCATGGCGGAATAAACAGGAATAAGAATAATGAGTTGAGGCAGCATCAAAAAAAATGATGCTGCCTCAACTATACAATATTTAGTAGATTATCTTTTTACTTCTTTGCGCACTGAGCCATCGGAGTAGCGTACTAATCTGATGCCGCGCACATCCTCATTCACACGATTGCCATCGATTGAATAGTATTCTACGGGAGTGGGGGCAGCAGTTTCAGCCGTGATTTCTTCCACTCCATATTCAGCTTTGGTGTCGATGATATAAGTGACATAATAAGCGTCGGCATTTGGATCCATATAATTATCGCAATAATAAGTATAGCCCATGATATATTGGCCGTCGGCGGAAATGCCGCAAGGCACGTTAAAGCCGATGGAATCGCCCTCTCCGAGTTTATCATCGAATTCGGGGAAAGCGTCAATGAATCTTTCAGCGCGTGTCTCGCCGGCTCGCATAATAAATGCACCGGATGCATTAACAGAAGGCTGCCCAATGCTCCCTATGAAAGTTCCGTCGTTGCAGATAGCCGAAGGATAGAAATTTGAGCCGGGGCTTATGACGTCGATATCACTGTAGATAGTCAATTTTTTCTCCTGAGTATCGTATACTACAGGGACGTTGATGAGATTCAGCTCATCATCATCATTTTTCAAACCGCCGATTAGCACAACGTAACGGCCGTCATTGCTCATATTCATGTAGAATGCTCCGAGTCCGTAGAGCTCTTTGTCAGGATTGTCAATATCTTCGTCGGTGGCTTTAACGATTCTTGCAGGGAAGAAGTCATATTCATATTCTCCTGCGTCATTGCGATACCAAAGGATGGGTGAGGAGAAACTGCCGATAGTGCCGAGAATCACTTTGCCGTCGGCGCTGATCTGCTTGGCAGCGGAGGCATCGTATTTGGGGTAGAATACTCCCAGCTCCTCTTGGGAAGGCATAGGGAGGCGCTTCCATTCCACTCCGTCAGTAGAGTATACAGCTTCCGTAACGAATCCTGTGCCCACGAGTGATCCGATAAGGATGCTGCCATCGTTGGTGACAGACTCGCCCAGCACATATTTGTATCCTTCGGGAGCAACGAGCTCAGTCTCCTTACCATCGGCTATATTGTAGGTGATTCCGAAGTCGGAGAATCCGATTGCGAGTCCGTTATTGTCAACGTGGCGCAGCTCGCCTCCATCGTCGCCGGCCATATTGTATTTTATATCGCCTGATTCGGCATTGGCAACAAAATAGCCGAGTCCGCCTTCTATTGCGCCGCATACGAATCGTCCGTCGGCTGAGATACCGAGCCCCATAAGCTGAGGCTCGTCAATACCCGGAATGCCGAGTCCGCAGGATAATATTTTCACTTTGTCAGCATGGACTGACGCTACGAGCGCCAGAGATGCTACAGCAATGGTAAAGATTTTCTTCATATCGTCATATTTAATTATACAAAATGCTGCAAGACAAAATCCGAAGTCAAAATTGTATCATCTTGCTACGAATTGAAGGAGATGAGTAGGCACAAAATTAATAAAATTGTAAGAAAAGGCTCACGTTTTTTTAGCAAAAAAGATTTTTTTATGAGTAGATAGCGAAAAAATAGAGAAAAAGATAACAAATAATTGTGTAAATTAAAAAAAATATCTTAATTTTGTGAAATCGATGTAAGGTATGTAAAGACTTTGATTTAAAATCAAGGTGCTGAAGTCTTGGTAGATTGCCCGCGATAATGCAAACGATGCGGGACGGTTGATACATCGGGATGTGAATTTTGAAAAATAATTAATTGCTTTTTGTCTAATATAAATTTTACAACATGAAAAAATTCTTACTACTGTTTTCAGCCTTATTGGCTGCCTCTCCGATAGTAAAAGCTGAGGAGTTGGAATTCCCCACCACTTTCCAGGTGTCTTTTGATGTGGAAGGACTTACCGTGACTCAGGGTATGAATAACAATGATGGTTATTATTTTATCGGAGTAACCGGCTCAAGCGATCGTAGTAAAGTGGCTATGACTATTGCAACTCCCGAGGGCTGGGACGGCTTCTATTCTCTCAATGCTACCGAGTTCTTCAATTCTACTGAGGACTATGCTTACGCTATGCGCAGAGCTGTGGAGATGGGTCCTATTGAAGATGTGACAAACCAGATGCCGGCAGTGCAAAGTAATACTGTGAACTTCAAAGCAAACGGTGAAGATATCGAGGGATGGTATTTTCTCTATAAGGGGGATGAAATATGCTCCGGGCCTTTCATCGTTGTCACCTTTAACGTGGACTACACAGGAGTTGCTACGGATCCGGAATTCCCTGCTTCATTCGGTGTAAACTTGAGCGACGATGGCCTTGAAGTATCACAGACCTCTGATTCCGACTTCCACAATATCTTCATCAACGGTAAGACTGCTGCTGATGAAGTGACTGTCACTCTTGAAGTGCCCGAGGGCTGGGACGGCTTCGTAGGTAAGATGGGTACAATGGGTGGCGGAGTGGCTTATGCCAACCGTGCTCCGGAATGGTTCCCTATCAGCGATGCATACACCGAAGGATTTGAGAAGACCAATGCTCTTACATTCCCCGTCACCGGCAATTCTGCACAGGGCACTTTCCTTCTTTATAAGGGCGACCAGGTGGATGTAAGCAAAATGATTATCGTGAATTTCAATGCCACTAAGGATGTCGAGACTCCCGATGTGGAATTCCCCAGTTCGTTTGATGTGACTCTCAGTGACAATAAATTGAAAATAGAAAGCGATTTCGACGAGCAGTTTGGTGAATATGACATCGTCATCACCGGCGAAAGCGCCGAGAAAGAGGTGACAGTGACTATCGCCGTGCCTGAAGAATGGGATGGATTTGTATATTTGATCCATGAGCCTGAACCCGTGGAGAGCGATATGCGTCGACTTCCGGCTCTTTGGTTCCCTATCGAATCGCTCCTTAACGAGGGTTACGTCAAGGGTAATTCTTTGACCTTCCCTGTAGATGGCCAAACTTATTCAGCTGAGCTCAACCTATACAAGGGAATCATGGTTGACGCAAATAATCTCATCTACCTCAATTTCAATGCGAGCTACCTTGACGGTATAAGCACTGTAGGTTCTGAATCCGGAGCACCCCGCTTCTACAACCTCACCGGTGCTGAAGTGAAAAATCCTGCTCCCGGCATCTACGTGAAGGTAGAAAATGGCAAGACTTCAAAGGTCATTGTAAAATAATAATTACGGTAGGATTGACGGATTGTCATACTGCTCCGGTCAAGCTGTGCGAGCGTATCATCAGTGCCTGATATCCGCCATATTCTTACAATCTTCAAAGGCTGTGTCGAAATCCATGTATTTTCGGCACAGCCTCTAATCCAAAATAAGTAAATTATGAAAAAATCGCTACTATCTGCGGCTGTATTGCTGCTGACCACTGCATCGGCATCGGCTAATGTGACTACCCTTGCCTTTGACGGAGAAGGTGACGCCTACGGTATGGTGCGCCAGACAGCCACCAATGTCAACGACATAGAATTTGTGCCGGATATCAGCCTTAAGGAAGCCGGCATCGAATTTACTCTTTCTAAAGGCTCCGAATCGGGAAATGGCTTTGCTCTCATTAATACAGGGGGTACAAACTCCGGAATATACATCTACAGCGGCTTAGCCCCTGCTACGTTTATCACGCCTCATATTGATCTGACAGTGCCGGGCGGAAAAATCACTGCCATAAAGTTTAGTATGTCAGGGTCAAATAATAATGTAGGGCTGATTAGTCTGGATCTGAAATTTAATAATTCTGTAGTTTCGGGCGAAAAGGAAGATGCCCTCTTCGCATGGAACTGGAGCAATGACGAAGGGTGCGAGACCGTAAGCATAGAGTGGAATAATACCTATTATGTTCGCTATATACACTCGATCGAAGTGACCTATAGCATAGACCTTGCGGGAAAAGAGGAGTGCGGGCTGGCTTTCAGTGAGACGTCGGCAGAGGGAATACTTGGCGAGACATTTTCAGCTCCCGAACTATCTAATCCCCATGACCTGAGCCTAACCTGGGCAAGCTCGGATGAAAACGTAGCTACCGTAGATGCCGAAGGGAATGTATCCCTTGTCGGCGCCGGAAAGACTTTCATTACCGTCGCCACTGATGGTGATGACTATTATGCAGCCGGTAATGCCCGATATGAACTTGTAGTGATTCCCTCTGCTTCTAATATCGCACAGATGAAGGAAGTGGCGCCTGAGGTTTATGATAGAGTGAAAGTGACGTTTCCCGTGACCGTTTATTATGCGAGCCTTAATAATGCATACGTAGAGGATGGCGAGGGGAACGCTGCTTGCTTTGAAAATGCCACCGAAACTAACAATACGGGCACTGTGGCCACGACATTCTATAAGGTCGGCGACGTGATACCGGCAGGCTGGATTGCTACTAATAATGCTGTCTACAACAATAATATCTGGAGTGGTATTCCCGACGATGTGACCGAGACTGTGGAAGTCGCTTACCGCCAGGTTGATGCTATAACAACTGCTGACGCATGCAAGGTGCTTACTCTTAAGGAGGTGACATTTACTAATGCTACGCCCGGAGAAAACAGCAAGGTCTTTGCTACCACTCCTGATGGCACTTCCTATGAGTTTCAGAATACTTTCGGAATTGCCGAGAAGCCTGCCGGCATCTACAATGTCACTTGTGTGGTGATGTATGCGAAGCGTGGAGAGACAGTTTACTTCTATCTTGCGCCGATAGATTATTCAGAATATAATGGTGCGGAGATTGCCGGTGAAGAAGTTAAGACCCCGCGCTATTACAATCTTCTCGGCAATGAAGTGCAGAATCCCGGTGTCGGCCTCTATATCAAGGTAATCGGAGGAAAGGCTGAAAAAGTAATTTTGAAGTAACTCAGAGCATTAACTGCTGAATGATAAGAAGGCTGTGTCGAATCGTTTGAGTCGACACAGCCTTTGATCTGTAAGTCGGAGTTTTGCCACGGAGGAAACCGGTCAAGCGGTTGAGGCTTTTTACCGCTTGCAGCGCAGCGATTTGAAATCGGAGATCATAACTTTTCCATAGACCACCTTTGCTTGAATTGAAATGGAATAGGGCACTCCGTTTTCCTTAAATGACACCTGATACCAACTATCGGCAAGAGGGGTTATTCCTGTAACTTTGCCGGCCGGGTCTTGTGAGTCGCCTCTCATCGCATAGAAAGCGTAGCCGGGTTCAGCGCCACTATCTTCGCCCCATTCTTCATTGTAAATCTTTGCAAGTCGCGTCAATACCTTGTTGGAGAAATGACTTTTCAGCATTTCAGGGTCTTTGTTTCCAAGCAGGTAATGATCATAATAATCGCGAAGGAAGCTCTCTACAGCATCTTGATCAGCATCGACCTTGAGTTCTTCGGCCTTTACATTTTCAATGGAGTCGCGACGTATAGAGTCTTGTCGGGCAGTCTCTAATTCCTGAATTTCATGAATTTCGGCAAGAGTATCCTTTTGATTAGGAGGAGTGGAATCAGAATTATCGTTGGTATTAGAAGATGAGCATGCAGTCATGCAAATCACTGACACTGCTAAACTAAGATACTTTTTCATAGAGTTTTTTGTTGCAAATATAGTTGTTTTATTTGGTTTATCGCTCACACTCTTTGCACTATTATGTTCACATCGTTCACTCCATATATCTTTTTATACTATCATACGTTCTGCGTACCTACGATAAACAAGTCTCATCTTCAGGCTGACTTCTGAGCTCCGAAATGGATGTTGTCGTTAAGCTTTTTGGGGGAATTTGCGATGTAGACCATTTTTTATTACTTTTGCATCTGAATAATACCCCTCAACCCGCTGAATTAATTACAAGACGCATTTCTAAAATGAGAAATTCATTACGACTTATATCGCTTTTGCTTCTTCCGGTGCTGGCAGTAATGGCCTTTGTCACTGAGGTCGATGCTCGCACCTCGACGCGGAAGATAAAATCCGAACGTCCGGATCTGCTTGCCATAAAGCGCGAGGTGCTTAATCCGAAAAGTGATTTCTATTTTCCCAAGCTGAAGAAGAAATTTGATGCCAACGATACGGTGATGACTCCGGAAGAATATCGTCATTTCTACTTCGGATATATGTTTCAAGAGGATTATGATCCTTATCGCAAGTCATCATATGCCGATAAGACCGCCGGACTTCACCTCAAGGAGGGGAAGTTTACGCAAGCTGAATATGATACAATCTTTAAGTACTCAGTGCTCGTGCTTAAAGACAATCCTTTTGACCTCAACGAGATGTCGTTTTTAATCAGGGCATTGCGCCAGCGTGGTAAAACTTATCTGGCTCGCTTCTGGGAATATCGGCTTGAAAATCTCCTGGGAGCCATCAAGAGCAGTGGTACCGGCGCAAGTATTGAAGACGCCTGGTACGTGATATATCCTATGCATGAATATGATATGGTGCAGCTGCTCGGATATGAGGCTGTTGATGCTCAATATCCGCAAGAGGGGATAGACTATCTGCTTGTTGAGCCTGATCGTGAACTTTCACGATCGCGACGTGGAAATCCGGTAGCAGGCTTTTACTTCAATGTTGAGATTCCTCAGCAGATCTACGCTATGAAGTATGATGAAAATCCGGGTGCTGACGATCCCGCCGGAGATGTGGAAGAGGATGAAGATGATGCCGAGGAGGACGATGACCTCTGACCTTAGTATAAAATGTAAAGAATAATTTATAGTAATGAATAGAGTAGACAAAGACAAAGTGGTGGCTTTTGCATATAAGCTCACCGATACTGATAATGGCAAAGTGCTTTTTGAAGCCACAAAAGATGCACCCGACGTGCTTCTTTATGGTCGTACGCAGGACGTTGTGCCCGGCCTTGCAGCAGCTCTCAAGGGCCTTGCAGCAGGGGATAAATTCTCTGTTGAACTGCCGGCTGAGGCTGCTTTCGGCCCCCGCTATGAGGAGAATGTGATGACACTCCCCAAAAAAGATTTCCTGATCGACGGCAAATTTCCCGAGCAGGTTAAGCCCGGGGCAGTGATACCGATGCAGACCGATCGCGGTATGATCATCCGCGGCAATGTGGTGGAAGTAACTCCTGAAAATGTGGTAATGGACTTCAACCATCCGTTTGCCGGCAAAAACGTGAAATATGAAGGAGAAGTGACTGAGGTGCGCGACGCCACAGAAGATGAACTCAACCCTAAAGGCTGCTGCGGCGGTTGCGGCGGTGGTTGCGAGGGGGGCGACGGCTGCGATAGCTGCGGTGATGGCTGCGGAGGATGTCAATAATCCGTCGTCACCCACATATAAGCAATACTAACTAAAGATAATATATGCGACCCGTCATCGCAGAATATAAGGCGTTGCTGCGCCTCGGCTTTCCCGTGCTTCTTACAGAGCTCGGGATTGTTGCGTGTAGCTTTGCCGATACGCTTATGGTGGGTGCTTACAGCACTGATGCACTCGCGGCAAGTGCCTTTGTCAATAGCGTGATGCTTATAGGCATTGTCACCCTGATAGGCTTTGCCTCCGGACTGACTCCGATAGTCGGTGCTCTCTATACGGCAGGTAGAAAATATCGCACCGGTCGAGCTTTTCGTGCCTCGTTGCAGCTCAATTTGCTGGTAGCTGCGGTAATTACTTTGATAATGACCGTGATATATTTTCTGATTCCGTATCTTGGCCAACCACCGGAACTACTGCCTCTTATCCGCAGTTACTATATTACCTTGCTGTTGGCCTTCATCCCGGGGGCAATATTCAATTCTTGCCAGCAGATGGCCAACGGTTGCACGCATACAGCATTGCCAATGTGGGTGATATTGGGGAGCAATGCGCTCAATATCATAGGGAATTATCTACTCATCTTCGGACATGGAGGATTACCGGAGATGGGCTTGCTCGGTGCCGGTATAGCCACAATGGTATCGCGTTGGGCAGGGGCGGCAGTGATGCTGTTGCTCGTGCTCATGATGCCTCGCTATAGGGCTTATAGGGAGGGAATTAAGTCATCTCGCCGCCTTGGAAAGATGCGAAGGAGAGTTTTTGCTACAGGCTATCCTCTTATGTTGCAGAGCTGTATTGAAGTGAGTCTGTGGAGCTTCGGGGCAGTGGTGTGCGGCTGGTTCGGCACGATTCAGCTTGCAGCTTATCAGATAGTCAATACTATATCTCAGATCGGATTTCTCACATACGTAAGTTTTGGTATCGCCACCTCTATCCGTGTAGCCAACTATATGGGTACGCGTTCTTACAAGTTGATTCGCCGTGCTACAGATGCCGGCATGGGGATAAATCTGCTAATGGCTACTTTGGCATCGGCCATATTTATTCTGTCCGGCCCTCATCTGCTCGGAGTATTCAATGACAATGCCGAAGTCGTGGCTGCGGCCATGTCGTTGATGCTCCCATTGGTACTCTATCAGTATTGCGACGCGGCTCAGGTCACACTTTCCAATGCTCTCCGAGGCACTTCTGTAGTACGCCCATTGTTTGTGGCATCGGTGATTGGCTATATTCTTGTAGGAGTGCCGTCGCAATTGCTGCTTGCGGTTACTTTCGGCTGGGAGTCAAGAGGTGTATACTATAGCTTCTGTCTTGCTCTGCTCACGGTGATGCTCGTGCTTTGGATCGCTTATCGTCGTGTACTGCGCAATCTTACAGCCCATCCGTCAAGCTGAATGTTAATAATAACCGACAAATCAGAATTGGTGGGTAAACAGTGAAGAGTTATTTTTGGATAACATGAGAAAGTTTCTTACATTTGCAAAACATTATAACCTATAAAATAGAATACAAGATGACTACAATGATTAAAAGAAAGGAGTTATTGCGTTCAATGATGTTGATTGCAGCTCTTATTATATGCTTCGCTCAGAGTTTTGCTGCAACAGATGAATATGACAAAGCATCAGAAAAAGATATTATTAAGGCACAGACGGTGATTGCAAAGTTTGACCAAACCACAGCTGATGGCTATAACTATATTTATTGGGTGAGATTTAATGCCCCTGTTAAAAACGGAGGCATGCCTACTTTAGCAATTGAAAATCCGTCATTACCCACTGTCAACTATACTATTGAGAAAGCAGCCGGCTCAAGCCTGCGCAAAGAATTATGGTGTAAAGACAGCAATGGTGATGCAGTGAGAATAGTGCTCAAATATGAGGAGAATCCGGGAGCAAGAAATGCTACAATACTGAAACTATTAGTAGATAAATATCCGGGCAAACGTGCTAATCAGCAAAGCATTGATGCCACTGAAGTGCAAAATATCTATAATATTAAAAACGAATATTCGTCCGGTTCGGTGCTCGTATCGCCCGAAAACAGCTTGCTGAAATATGTAAAAAAAGAGAAAGTGGCTCCCTATACGGCAATATTCCAATGGATAGATGCTAATATCCCCGGTGCCCGCTGATTAATAACATATAATTGCCTGAGTTCTGTGATAAATAGAGCTTAGCGGGCGAGATCTGATAATTTTTGTTAAACAAAATAATTCGTAACCATGAAGAAATTCATCTATTCATCTCTGATTCTCGGCTCGGCATTTGCCTTGGCTTCCTGCTCGGCCGACGAACCCGGAGCAGCCAAGGGTGACGGCACTACTACCCTCACCGTGCAGCTTCCCGGCGACCTTGCCACTCGCTACGGCGAAGGCACAAGCGTCACCACTCTTTATTACTCCGTATTCCCGGCCGGCACTGTAGCCGACGCTGATGGCAATCTCCCGGCGCCCCTCATCTCAGGCTCTCAGGAATGGCCCGCAGGTCAGACCACGACTTCAGTAGAGCTTACTCTCGTCCCCGGCGATGACTACGACGTAGTGTTCTTCGCTGACAACAGTGCTGCCGAAGAATCAGGTGCATATACATATAATGTCGCTTCCGGCAACCTGTCAATCGACTACACCAAGATTGCATCAAACTCCGATGCCTACGATGCTTTCTTCAACAAGGTGGAAGGATTGAATACCACTTTTACCGACGTAATTGAGCTAAACCGTCCTTTTGCACAGCTCAATATCGGCACAAACGACTATAACCTCGGAGTTGTTGAGAATCATCTGAAAAACGGCTCTTACTCCTCAACTCTCGACTTCAAAACTACAGGGCTTGCCTCAGGCGTGAACTTCATGACCAACACATACACGGCAGCTACCGACCCGTTCACTGTAAGCATTGACGAACTCTCTACAAAGACTTTCGGTTTCCCCGCAGGTGAAGAGAACGAATATGCTTATCTTGAGATGAACTATCTGCTTGTAGACCCCGCAACTGATGCGCCTACTCTGGTAGAAGCCACCTACACAGTGACGGCAGGAACAACCGAGGTGAACAAGCTTGACCTGACCAACCTTCCGCTGCGTGCCAACTATCAGACCAACGTATACGGCGCTCTGCTGACCACCAAGTCTACATTCAATGTAGAAATCAAGCCCGGTTTCGCCCTGCCTGACTATAATATTCAGGTGCCTGTATGGGACGGTGTAAGCACTGCAATGCCTAAGATAGAAAATGGCGTGGCAACTATTGAGAATGCTGCAGAATTAGTTGGCCTTGCAAGAACTATCGGCGATGCTAAAAATAATAGCATTGACCATGGCGTAACTGATATTGTCCTTAATTCAGACCTTGATCTTGGAGGCAATTCTTTCCTCGGTATCGGTCGCGAAAATGTGGACGGTGAGGACAATTATAATAGTTTCCCTGTACAAAATATGGCTCTGAAAATCAACTTTGACGGACAAGGCCACACTATCCGCAATTATAAAATGGATCATCGCCGTTATGGACGCGGACTCTTAAATAATCTTTCTGCCGGTTCATCGGTAAAGAATCTGATTATTGAAGATGTAGTGATTGATAGTGAGCCAAATCAGGGTAACATATCAGGTATCGTGGCCGGTTATAGCTATGGATGCGTATTTGAGAATATCACTGTAAGGAACTGTACTATTGTAGGCTATGGCAAGAATGGTGCGGTAGTCGGATGTTGCTCAGGAAGCGGCACCACTCAATTCATCAATTGTGCAGTAGAGAATGTCACGATTCATGCCCGTTACGAAAACGGAGGAATTCTCGGAATTCTTCAGGGCAATCATGTAGTATCGTTTACCAATTGTCCCGAGCCTGAGGTCACTTTTATTCAGTATAGAGACAACCTGAATACTAACACTGACGGCTCCGCTAAGAATGGTTTCTTGACTTATAGTGGTCCTATACAGCACTATAAGGTAGTGTCTAAAGGTGTGCCTGATCTTAACAATCCCATGCCCACCACCCTTTCGGATATTAACGCAGAGATGTTCTGGGAGAAGGGCACGAAGCTTTGGATTTATGCTACTTTCGGCAAATACTATACCTATCAGTCGCAGGAGGCTATTGCAGAAACGTCGTCTCTCTATACTCTCACAATTGACGGCGCTCTTTATCTTGTAGCCGATACTCCTGTAAATGAGCCGGTATTCTGGCCCTCTTTGATTATTGACAATCCGGACTATAAAGCAGAATAATCACTACTGTATAGCAGCATCTAAGGCGTGAAGCTGTGTCAAAATCAATGGATTTTGACACAGCTTCTAATCGTTTGCCTTTAGTCAGTCTGTGGCTGAAGGGTGAAGCCCCGACTATGCACGACATCATTGCTACGCTTTCCGAGGACTCGCCCTATCGGGCATCAACCCCGTCATTCTATAACATCGTACCTGTCTTTCCCCAGGTTACGCTTAGCTCCGGCTGGGGTATACAATGCCTTCATCCGCTCCGCGGACTCATTGTGGAGGTGTGGGCGCTCTCCACGGATTACGTCCTTTCAGGACTTCATCCGCGGTTTAACAATGCCGTCGCCCACTTTGTGGGCTATTGCCGCCTCGCTCCTCACGGAGCTTCGGCAGCCTGAAATCCGGGGGAGCAGAGTCGCGGAGCGATGAGATTGTGGTTAATCCTTGATGAAGCCCGCACGGCGAGTCGGGGGAATTACCAACCTTATTACCCCTCTCAACCTTTCATTCTTCGGCCGCCGGCCGACTCATCTATACTGTTTATTATGAAAAAAATTGTTAACATTTGTTTACAATTAAGTGTTTCACGCACCCCATCGTGGAACACTTAATATTCCTTAACAGGCATATTACTTGCTGATTGACAATGTATTATATAGTTTATTAACAATTTAAGACACTTTAAGACAAATTTTTGGGTTGCCGAGGATA
The DNA here is from genome assembly GCA_964398625.1 of uncultured Sangeribacter sp. Taxonomy (GTDB): domain Bacteria; phylum Bacteroidota; class Bacteroidia; order Bacteroidales; family Muribaculaceae; genus Lepagella. Next base: position 19,550 of record CAYNNV010000012.1, read on the forward strand.
TATAGGCTACCTTTGCATCATAATTACAAGCTGCTAAAGATGGGCAAAATAATAGCTATAGCCAATCAGAAAGGTGGCGTAGGGAAGACTACTACCGCCTTCAATCTCGGAACCTCTCTGGCTCTTGCCGGAAAGCGCGTACTCCTCATTGATGCCGATCCTCAGGCTAACGCCACTTCCGGACTGGGTATTGATCCACGTCAACCGGAAGCTTCCATATATGAATGTCTTGTTGATGATTTTCCCGTAGCCGATGCAGTGCAGCCCACTTGTGTGGAGGGACTGATGATTCTCACATCCCGTATTGACCTTGTGGGGGCGGAGCTGGAGCTAATTAATAAAGAGCACCGCGAGAAGGTGCTGGCCGGTGCTATTGCACCTGTTGTCGATGACTACGACTATATACTGATAGATTGCAGCCCTTCGCTCGGGTTTATCACTGTCAATGCCCTCACTGCTGCCGATTCAGTTATAATCCCTGTGCAGGCAGAGTATTTTGCGCTGGAGGGCATTTCCCAGTTGCTCAATACGATACGAATCATTAAGAGCCGCCTGCGGCCGGAGTTGTCAATTGAGGGCTTTCTCCTTACAATGTATGATGCCCGACTGCGCCTCGCTAATCAGATTTACGAAGAGCTGAAAAGCCACTTCGGTGATCTGGTCTTCTCCACCGTAATTCCCCGCAATATAAAGCTGTCGGAATCGCCAAGCCACGGGTTGCCTGTGATACTCTACGACCCTGACTCGCGCGGTGCAATATCATATCAGCAGCTGGCAAAAGAATTGATAGTAAAAAACCGCAAAAGCTCTCGCCGCAAAAAGGCCTGAGTTTTGGTATCTAAATTTATATCAAGATGCAGAACAGACGTAACGCTCTCGGTCGTGGCCTTGACTCTATAATTTCGATGTCGGAGATTCGTACTGAAGGTTCTTCCGCTATCAGCGAGATTCCCATTGCCTCAATAGAGCCGAATCCGGAGCAGCCACGCACCACATTTTCTTCTGACCGCCTTGAGGAGCTTGCGGCTTCAATTCGTGAGCTTGGAATTGTGCAGCCGCTTACGCTCAGAAAGACCGAAACCGGTACTTATCAGATCATTGCCGGTGAGCGCCGATGGAGAGCTGCGCGGGCCGCCGGCCTTTCCTCAGTGCCGGCCTACGTGCGCACGGCTTCAGATTCTGAGGTCACCGAGATGGCTCTTATTGAAAATATCCAGCGTGAAGATCTCAATGCTATAGAAGTGGCTCTGGCATTCAAAAAACTCATTGAGACCTATCGCCTCACTCAGGAGCGCCTATCTGAAAGACTCGGCAAGAAGCGCGCAACAATAGCCAATCATCTTCGTCTCCTCAAGCTTCCGGCCGAGATCCAGCTCGGTCTGCGCGATCACAAGCTCGACATGGGCCATGCCCGTGCGCTCCTCACTCTTGACGACCCCAAATATCAGCTCCGCCTATATAATGCCATACTATCCTCCGATCTTTCAGTGAGAAAAGTTGAGGAGATGGCTAAAAAGGCTAAAGAGGCTCTCGCTCGTGGGGAGAAGCCGGAGTTCTCCGGTAAGAAGAAGATTGAACCGGCTTCCGATGGCTCTTTCGACTTCTTCCGCCGCCAACTTGAGACGTGCTTTCCAACCCCCGTCAAGTTCTCCAGAAGTGCTTCCGGCAAAGGGAAAATAGTGCTCTCATTTGCCAATGATGATGAACTCCAGAAGCTCGTCTCACTCTTCGATGCCATAAAACAGAAATCCTGACCTACTACTTACCGCCGAGCAATGACAAACTTATTCAATCGGATTATCAGGCACGTTAAGTCACTTCCGGGTATTTCCCGGCAGAGAGGGGAGCGGTGTGTGATATCTCTGCTGGCGGTAGTAATCCTAATCACTTCCTGCTTCCCAGTGGATGCAGTTGCCCAGGCTTACCGTATACGCAATAAGAAGAAGACAGAAGAGCCTGTCAAGACTGAGACCAACGGTACAGAGCCGGAAAGCACCCTCACGGAGGAAAAAAGCGAGACTGAAGAAGTAATAAGCGATAATAAGTCGCAGAAGCCGAAGCGCCGTAAAGGGAAAAAGATTGAGGCCAAAAAACAGGACGAAAATACCCCGCCGCAGACTGAGGTTGACGTTGATGCGCAGGTGCTTTTCCCCGTTGTAGTGAAAGACACTATCCCGGCCGTGCCTGACGGTGCAATCATAACTCACGATGGTGACACTATCATCAACATGGTACCCAATCCGGCTGCTGAATATGACCTCAGCGGGCGTAGAGTATTCAATCCTGATCCAACTCGTGCCGTTTGGCTTTCCGCACTTCTGCCCGGGCTCGGGCAGATTTACAACCGACGTTACTGGAAGCTCCCTATAATTATAGGCGGTTTTCTTGGCCTTGGCTACGGCACTTCCTGGAATAATACCCAGTTTCAGGACTACTCGCAGGCCTATCGCGCCCTGCTTGATAATGACCCGGATACAAATTCATATATGAATTTCTTCCCTCCGACTACCACAGAGTCAAGCCTTGACAAGTCATGGCTGACGTCGACAATGAAGTCGCGCAAGGACTTCTACCGGCGCAACCGCGACCTTTGTATTATCTGTCTGGCAGTGCTGTATCTGGTATGTATGGTTGACGCTTACGTGGACGCTTCGCTCGCCCACTTTGATATATCTCCTAATCTCTCACTCGACGTCCGGCCCGCTCTATATATTGAGCCGGGAGGTAGAAAGCCCTCTTTGGGGCTTAACTGGGCGTTTAATTTTTAATTTGCAGGTGCCTTCCTCGCCTGCCAAACGCTATGACCGACTGACATGAAAAAACGAAAAATTATTGCTACCGCACTAATCTTTGCATCCGTATGGATATGTGCGGCGAAGACTTCAAAAGGGAATGTCAATGATGCCCGGCAAAGTTTTGACGCTGAGCCGGTAGTTATTCCCGCCGATTTTGAGGAAAACACACATGCACTTTACGAAAACTGGTATCTCAACAACTATTCATCATTCGCCAAAGATAGCGAAGTGGCCAATGCAAAGAGTGATCCGGGCGCAACGGACCAGCAGATCATTGACCGCCTCAATAGCCTCGGTACAGTCATTGATATGCCGTTCAACTCTATTGTGCGTTCCTGCATTGAGCGATACACAAAAAAAGGGCGCGGTATGGTGAGCGGCTTGCTCGGACTCGCTACTTACTATGACCCGATATTCGAGCAGGCACTTGAAGAGGAAGGGTTGCCTCTGGAGCTCAAATACCTGCCTATCATCGAGTCTGCGCTCCAACCTAATGCTGTCTCACGCGCCGGTGCCACAGGTCTGTGGCAGCTCATGCTTGCTACCGGCAAGGGCTACGGCATGGAGATAAACTCCGTGATTGACGAGCGTCGCGACCCGTATGTATCTTCCAAAAAGGCTGCAAAGCTACTTAAAGACCTTTATAACACGTACGGCGACTGGTCGCTCGTAATTGCCGCTTACAACTGCGGACCGGGCACAGTCAACAAGGCTCTTCGCCGCGCCGGTGGTGATCCCAAGGATCATGACTTCTGGTCAATATACAATTATCTTCCAAGCGAGACCCGCGGCTACTTCCCGATGTTTGTGGCTGCCGCTTACGTGATGAATTATTATAAGGAGCACGGCATATATCCGTCGCTCCCCACAAAACCGCTTCTCACCGATACCATAGGTATACCGTATCGCGTAAATATCAATCAGATTTCAAAAGTGCTGAATATCCCTGCCGATGAAGTCCGTCTGCTCAATCCTCAGTTCCGCTCAGATGTGATTCCCGGCACAGCCAAAAAGCCATATATGCTTGTGCTTCCGCAGCAGCAGATTCATGCCTATCTGATGAGTGAAGACAAGATACGCGGCTACAACCGCGATCAGTATGATCGCCGCGACCGTGCCGAACCGGGACAGAAACCTGCTGACCGCGCCTTTGCTGAAGTCACCGCCGATGATGATGACGATGACAATGAAAGCGCTCTCGTAGACGACCTCGTGGCCGATGAAGATGAGATTGTTAACGATACCTTTATCTCTGATTCCGCTACCGGAAAATCCGGAGTCAAAGGACAGCGCTCCGACAATGGTTACCACAAAGTTGTGGCCGGGGAATCAATCAATACAATCGCTGATCTCTACGGTGTTGACCCCGATGATCTCGCCCGTTGGAATAATCTCAGCCGCAAGTCGCTCCGTGTAGGTCAGCAGCTTCGCACCTCAGCTCCTCCTACGCCAAAGATGGACAAGAAGGCTGCCTCTTCTTCGCGCTCGGAGGCTACCGCGTCTACTTCACGCAATAAAGATAAAGACCCGGAGTCAGTGCGTGCACGCAATCAGGCACGTCGCGAAAAACGCCAGCAGGAGTCAAAGAACGTGAAAGACACCTCATCACAAAATGTAGAGCAAGCTGCCGCTCCGGCCGCTTCATCGCGCAGAAACCGCAATAACTCAAAGACTACTGCGGCCACCGAGCAGCCCGCTCAACAACCCGTTCAACAGAAGAAGAACTCTAAGAAGCAGAACCAGCAGGCTCAATCGCAACCGCAGAAGCAACAACAGCAGACTGTTAACAGCAAGAAGAAACAGCAGCAGCAAGCGGCCGCGGCTGCCGAAGCTAAGAAGAAGGAGAAGGAGACTGAAGAATATCTTCGCAATGCTGCAGCCGGTAAATTCGGTAAGAAAGCTCAGAAAAATGCTCAGGCTGCCCTCCAGCAACAGCAACAGACTGCCACCGGCAAGAATCAAAAGCAGAGTAAGCAGCAACAGCAGCAGGCCGCTAATGCCAAGAATCAGAAGCAAAGTAAGCAACAACAGGCTGCCGCAGCAAAGCAGAAGCCGCAGGCGCCTGCCCAGCACGTGGTCAAAAGTGGCGAAAGTCTCAGCAAGATTGCACAGAAGCAAGGCACTACCGTTGAGGCTCTGCGCAAGGCCAATCCGGGCATAAAGGGCGACCTCATCAAGCCTGACCAGAAGATCAATATACCGACCAAGACTCCTGCTAAAGCCCAGTCTAAAAACAATCAGAAGGCTGCGGCAGCTCAGCAGCAGAAGGCCGCTTCAAAGGGTAAAGGCAAGAAGAAATAATTCTCAAAAGCTGCGGTCATAGCTATTATTTAACTGCCGCTTACATCTTTAAGTAATCTTTAACTATCGGGCGCTAATATTGGCGCCCGATTTTCGTTTGTTTAGTACTGAGTCGCTGACTTACTATACTTCAGTTTGATTTCATATTTTCAAGTAGCAGAATTTTAGTTTCTACTTGTTGATTTTGTTTTTAATGTTGTTTTCATGATTAGTTTTTTAGACGAATCACACTGCGCTTTCTCTTCACATTTACTACTATCTTTTATCTGTTTGTGATGACTGCAAGGCAGTTGTGGCCTTATTTCTCCTACCGTTTTTCAATGAGAAACATACTTGTCTAAATTTTGGGTTATATACATTAGTAATTTCTATCCCGTCCGGCGCAATGCCGGACGCTGAGAATGGGCCGTCGTGATGACGGTCTATTTTTTTTGCAGCGAACCATTAAATAATGTAAAATGTTATTAAATTAAAATAACCCTTAAACTATATTTAGGCCTAATTGTAAAAAAGTAGGATGAAATCGCTGTAATTTATTGTG
>CAYNNV010000013.1:0-23268 GCA_964398625.1 uncultured Sangeribacter sp.
AAACATGCAAATGGAGGAACAGTTGGTATTTTAGCTGCATCAAGAGAGGCATACGATCCAAATTGTGATTATATATGTAAGTTTCTTATAAAAGAATTATATCCTCCATTGTTAATGTTTGGTCAAGAAGATACTTATCCCGAAGAATTAAAACCTTATCGTTATACTAACAAAATGGGTAATATCATCAGAAATTCTTTAATTCAGAATAACCTAAAATATAGTGATATAGGGAAAGATGGAAAATTTCATTTAATGGTTTTTCATTATTTTGGAGACCCAACAACAAGAATTTATACCCGCGAACCGGAGACGGCAACTTGCCAATTGGGGCTTACAACTCCCGGCAGTAATAGTATGGTTTTCAACTATACTCCGGGTGCGACGTTCACAATTGTTAATAATAAAACAGGAGAAGTTTTGACAAGTACAGGTTTTTCTTCTCAAACTTATTATCTCCCGGTTGGATGTACCGGTGATAATTTAAGTTATTGTGTTTCCGGACCGAATCTGCGACCATATTACGTTATTGGATCCCCATCCTCAAGTGCAATGTCTGAAGGCGAAGATAAGATTGAGTCGTGTGTGACATCAGAGTCAAATCTTGAAATTTCCGTTGTTGTTGATGACTCGCACAGTCAATCAGCAGAGATCCTTGTTTCTCCTACTTTGATGGGTGAAAGTCGCAGGATTTCTTGTGCGGACTCAAATAAGGTTCAGGTAGAGAATCTGAAATCAGGCGTTTATGTAGTGGCACTTGTAATAGACGGTGCTGTGATTGATACAAAGAAGGTAGTTATTAAGTAAAAAGGCAATGACTATGAGAACAAGTAATATAGTTAAATCAATTTTTGTGGTTGCATTATTTATGCTTTCCACAATAAAATTGAGTGCTCGGGACTATGAATGTTTCCCCGGGGTGATGGTTGAGTATAACAAGATGCTCTTTTATATTGATGATGAGGACTCAGGCAAGTGTGAAATGATAGATTTCTTCTATCTTGAAAAAGGTAATGAAGCTACTACATACGCCAACACCTGTTGGTATAATTATACCAATGATCCTGAAAAATTGAAATGGTTTGATTTGATTGATTATTCCGGAGATGTTGTGATTCCTTCAGAGATAGAATATAACGGTAAATCTTATACCGTAACAAGCGTATGCTGTTGGACTACCGGCTCTTTTGGAACCTCGCAGACTACTTCTATTACGATTCCCGGTTCAGTATATTCCCTGGCAGGTTTTTCCCGCGTTGCACATCTTGAAAAATTAATTGTGCATGAAGGGGTAAGTTACATCACCGGAATTGAGAAAATGTATGTCAAAGAGATTGAATTGCCTTCAACTATTAATTTTATAGCCCCACAAAGTTTCAGATATTTAAGTGGGTTGGAAGAATTCACTGTACCCGCAGATGTGACTGAATTAATGGGTAATATGTTATATGATTGTCCGGATTTAAAAGTTCTGAAGATGAACAATGTCAAAAAATTCTCAAACAGAGTGGGTTATAACCTTCCCCAACTTATAACTCTTGATTTAGGAGTTCTGGAAGAGATTGGGCAAGATTCCTTTAGTTATCTTATCTCCCTGGACGAACTCACAATACCGGAAACCACTAAGATAATAGGACCGAATTGTTTCTGCAATATTCCCTATCTCAAAGTTCTGAATCTTCCGTCACATCCAATAGAACTTGATCGCGACTTTAATACTACAGGTGTAAAGGTAATCAACGTGAAATGCCCTGAACCCTACGACCTGAACGGTTCTTTCTCCGGCGGTAATCCAAAGTCGCAGATTAAAATCTATGTACCCGGAGGTTCAGGCGAAGCTTATCGCGCACATCCTGACTGGAACAACTTGGGTGAGATTATAGAAGACTATACCGGAGTTGAAAATGTATCAGTAGAAAAGTTTGAGGCTCGCGGTGGAAGCGGATTCATAGAAGTTGCTGTGACTCCTGCAGCCGAGGTTACTGTCTATGCAACAGACGGCCGCATTGTCATCACTCGCATGATTGACGGCACGGGCAAGATAGAAGTCCCGGCCGGTGCTTATATCGTGAAGTGCGGACAGGAGACTGCCAAAGTTATAGTGCGATAAATCAAAATCCTTAAAATAATATCAGGTCGCGCCTTCAGTGGGTGCGACCTGAATTTGTGTATGCGGAGGAGAAGAAGTCAATTGCTTTTCAAGGGATAAGGAGCAAGAACTCCGGTATGAATTCATCGTGGATGCTGGTGTTGTAAAAGTATGTTGTTAAACATATTAAACTCGCCCAAAATCGCTCAGCTTTTCTTTGCTCCTTTCCCGGGTTAGTAGTAACTTTGCGGTGTCAATAAGTAGAGATAAGTATTGAATGGGAGTGCGAATCTTTCGTTCAGTCTCATACAATAGGAATCTCTACTAACGAGAATAATTGTCAAATTTTTTTTGAACAAAATCTTTATTGGCAGCTTTGCGGAAGGGTGGTCTTTACTGACCGAGGTGATACAAATTTTGTAGCAACTCTAATCATAAAGCTAATACCACGGGAAACGAAAAAACGTTGGACAACGAATAATCAAAAACACGATTTTATTGTCACGCGGTAGTAAGACCCCTTTCCACAAGAAATCATCTCATGAAAAGTGTCGTAGTCTTTTCTTACAATCTACATTGCTACCGCTGCTTTTCAGCATCTATTGTATCCGGCTCTGATTTTGGATGAAGCCGACTGTCAAGCACACGCAGGTATTCATCGGTCAGCATGATGATAGTATCCTGTCGCCCTTCACTCAACTGAGTGTCGGTTTTAAGCGGAAATTTCTCATTTATCTCCTTCAGTCTTTCTTCAAGTCCGGTTGAGGCTGAAGATATGGACGCCGAATCCGAGGCAATTCGGAGCGAATCGGTGTACGTCTTGAGAGCCTGTTGAGTAAGAGTAAAGAGGGAATCGGCAGCGCCCGTGGTCTCATCGCTTTCTGAGGAGCCGGAGCAGGCGCTAAGTATAAGCAGAAGCAGGGATGGAAGAAGTAAGAATCGTTTCATTGCATAAGTTTGGTTTTGAGAAATTTACCTGTTATTGATTCAGGGTTTGCAGCTATCTCTTCAGGAGTACCCTCTGCTACAATATATCCGCCGGCGTTACCTCCGTCAGGACCCATGTCAATCATATAGTCTGCGCACTTTATCATTTCAAGATTGTGCTCAATTATGATAATAGTATTTCCTTTTTCCACCAACGCGCGCAATGACCGAAGCAGAGTGGAGACGTCATTGAAGTGAAGTCCCGTGGTAGGCTCATCGAATATAAAGAGAGTATGACCATCATTTTCACGAGCCAGAAAGTAGGCGAGTTTCACGCGCTGGCTCTCACCTCCGGAGAGTGAAGATGATGATTGTCCGAGCTTAATATATCCGAGTCCTACATCGGCAAGCGGTTTGAGGCGTTTGATTATGCGTTTCTCTTGTGCACCGGCTGATTCTGAAAGAAATGCAATAGCTTCATCAACAGTCATCTCAAGGAAATCATATATGTTTTTCCCTCGATATTCTACTTCAAGCACATCCTTTTTGAAGCGTTTCCCTCCACATTCGCTACATGGTACTACCATATCGGCCATAAATTGCATAGGAATAGATATTACTCCTTCACCTTTACATTCCTCGCACCGACCACCGTCACTATTGAATGAGAAATATGAAGGAGTGAAACCCATCTGTATGGCTAATGGTTGCTCTGCGAAGAGGCGGCGTATCTCGTCAAAGGCTTTAAGATAAGTTGCAGGGTTGGAGCGTGAAGAAGTTCCTATTGGATTCTGATCAACAAACTCCACAGCTTTTATGTCATCAATATTTCCGGTAATAGCGGAGTGTGAGCCCGGAGTTTCTGATGTTTCTCCAAGCTGACGCAACAGACCGTTGTAGAGTATGTCGCGCACAAGAGTTGACTTCCCGGATCCGCTGACTCCGGTCACTACTGTCATTACTCCGAGAGGAAAGCGGGCGGTGATATTCTTCAGATTATTATGACAGCCACCCTCTACCTGAATGTATTTTCTCCATGGAAGTCTGCGCTCCGGTACTGCAATGTGGAGATTTCCCTGAAGATAGTCTATGGTGTATGAAGTGCCGGGCTTTGACTTCATAGCTTCATCTGCGCTTCCGGAAAATACCAATTCACCGCCGAGGCGTCCCGCATCAGGCCCGATGTCGACAAGATAGTCAGCTGCGCGCATAATTTCTTCATCGTGCTCAACCACTACTACTGTATTACCCGTATCGCGCAGTCTTTCAAGCACTCCTATGAGTCGCTGAGTATCTCTGGGATGAAGGCCGATTGACGGCTCGTCAAGTATATATAGAGAGCCCACGAGTGATGAACCGAGAGATGTGGCAAGATTGATTCGTTGGCTTTCGCCACCCGACAACGAGTTTGACAGGCGCGAAAGGGTAAGATAGCCAAGGCCTACTTCTAGGAGGAAGTGAAGTCGTGTGGAAATCTCTTTAAGAAGGCGAGAGGATATATGTTTTTCCGTTTCAGGCAATTCAAGCGAGTCGATCCATGGAGTAAGTTCCGATATAGGTAAGGACGTAAGCTCAGTGATTGATTTACCTGCTATCTTCACATATTCCACATCGTGGTGAAGGCGGGTGCCATGGCAATCGGGACAAACAGTCTTGCCGCGGTAGCGCGCTTTCATCACTCGATACTGTATCTTATATTGATTTTCGTCAACCCAACGGAAGAATCCGTCAATACCTTCCCACTCACCTTTGCCGTGCCAGAGCATATCTTTCTGAGTTTGTGTGAGTTGGTGGTAAGGCGTATGAATTGGGAAGTTGATGTCAGATGCAAGCGATATGAGCCATCGCTTCCATTCACTCATTTTTTCACCGCGCCAGCATACTATAGCGTCCTGATATATGCTCTTTGACTTGTCAGGCACCACAAGGTCTTCACTCACTCCCATCACCTTGCCGAAACCTTCACACGTAGGGCAGGCTCCGTAAGGGTTGTTGAAGTTAAACATTAGATCTGATGGTTGGCGGAAATTAATACCATCGGCAGTGAAAGCCTTCGAAAAGCTTTCTTCAATCACTTCATCGCCTTGCCATACTTTAATTATACACTCATCGTGACCCTCAAACATGGCAGTCTCCACCGAGTCGGTAAGGCGCGATATCTCATCAGCATCATCGCGCGCCGAAAGTCTGTCAATCAATAGATTGTAATACTCCGGCGCTTTGGGAGAATTATCATTGATTAAGTCGGCTATTTCAATAAATTCACCCTTGTGTTCCAGACGTGAGAAGCCTTCCTTAAGGTAAATATCAAGCTGCTGCTCCAAACTGCGCCCTTCAGGAAGATAAATTGGAGCCATTACAGCTATTCGAGTGCCTTCCGGAAGTGACTTCACGAATTCCACCGCATCTTCAGGGCCACTGCTCTTCACCTCGCGTCCGCTAACGGGTGATATCGTGTGGCCGATACGAGCAAAAAGCATTCTGAGATAGTCATAAATCTCAGTTGAAGTGCCTACAGTGCTGCGGGGATTTCTTGTATTCACCTTCTGCTCTATTGCAATTGAGGGGGGCAGGGAGTTGATACTGTCACACTCCGGCTTTGGCATACGCCCTAAAAACTGACGGGCGTAGGCAGAGAGGCTTTCCACATATCGGCGCTGCCCTTCAGCATAAAGAGTGTCAAAAGCAAGCGATGATTTTCCTGAACCGCTAACCCCTGTGACCACAGTGAGGGTATTGTGCGGTATCTCTACGTCAATCCCCTTGAGATTGTTGACACGCACACCGCGGGCTACGATTTTATCAATATTTCCCGTGTTCTTCTTCATAATTTTGTTGTTGCAAATACAGTGACTTTTATTACTTCAAGTCCCGAACTTATATAACGCTTTTTTGACACCGTATATTGTCTGCCGGCCTTTTCAGTCGTCGGAATAGTGACGCAGGACGCGCCTATAGCTGCTGAGAATCTTTGACTTGCTTACAAAGCCTGCATATTTGCCATTGTCTGTGACCGGGAGATTCCAAGCTCCGGTCTTATCAAATACGTTCATCACCTGCTCCATAGGATCGCCGAGATTCACTACCGCCGGCGGTGTAGTCATAAAGCGGCTCACGTGCATCTTGCGATAGAGGTCAGGGCGGAACATGATATTGCGTATATCATCAAGCAAAACTATTCCCACAAGAGCCCCGTTATCGTCCGTTACGGGGAACAGATTGCGATGAGAAGTCTGTATCACCTCCACCATCTCTTTAAGAGTCATGTCAGGATGCACCTCCTTAAAGTCATGTTCAAGCAGAGCATCAGTCTTGAGAAGAGTCAGAACGGAGCGATCCTTGTGGTGCGTTAGCAGATCGCCCTGACGAGCAAGACGCGTGGCATAAATACTGTAAGGCTGGAAGATTTTTGCTATTCCGTAAGCTATAGTTGATGCTATTAACAGTGGCAGAAAGAGGTCATATCCACCGGTAAGCTCGGCAGTGAGGAAGATTGCCATAAGCGGTGCATGCATCACCCCGGCCATGACTCCGGCCATGCCAAGGAGTGCGAAATTGTTGGTAGAAAGGCTTATCCCGAAGGGAAGGTGATTTAATGTATAGGAAAAGAGAAAGCCGCACATAGCACCTACGAATAGCGAAGGAGCAAATGTGCCCCCCACACCACCTGCGCCGTTGGTCGAGGCAGTAGCCACAGCTTTAAGCAGCATTATAAGGAGGATGTAGATTCCTACGAAGAGCACGTCGTTGCGGTCAAAGTAGAATACCGAACCGTCAACCACCGATGAGGCCGCTCCGTTCAGCATATTCGATATCGCAGTATAACCCTCACCATAGAGTGGAGGAAAGAGAAATATAAGCAGTGCCAAAATTGCTCCCCCTACCACTATTTTTAACCATCGATAGGCACAACGGGTATATACTCCCTCCATCAATACCATAGTCTTGGTGAAGATTATCGACATGAATCCGCAGACAATTCCAAGAAATACGGCGTAAGGTATCTTTGCCGTGGCGAAAGGCTCACTCTGAATAAAGAAGAATTCAGCTGAATACCCCTCAAGCACGTATGCTACCGTGGCACCGGTGATTGAAGAAATGAGCAGAGGCATCACAGTGGCTCCCGACATATCTATCATAAGCACCTCAAGAGTGAAAAGCATACCTGCAATCGGTGCACGGAATATACCGGCAATACCGGCTGCCGCACCGCATCCGGCAAGTATCATCAGTATCTTGGGCGACATTCGGAATGCTTGCCCTATATTGGAGCCTATGGCTGCTCCGGAGAGTACTATCGGACCCTCGGCTCCTACTGAACCTCCGAAGCCTATGGTTACTGACGAGGCCAGGATTGACGCCCACGTATTGCGTATCTTCAGACGTGATTTGCGGCGCGAGATGGCATATAATACTCGCGTCACTCCATGAGATATGTTTTCCTTAATTACATACTTCACCAGCAAATAAGTGATAAGTATTCCCACTACAGGGCACACCAGGTAAAGCCAGTTGGCACTGCTTTGGGTGATATGCGAAGATACGAGCGAGCCGATAATATGAATCAGCATCTTCAGTAGCTGTGCGGCGAAGCCACATATTACACCGGTGACAAGGGCGAGTATCAACAGCAGTGATTGCTCCTTGATATGCCGCTCACGCCAGAGTACAAGTTTCATCCACGCTTCCGTGAATCGGTTATGTCGTTCTGTATATGCCATTTATTCCGGTGTATATTGTCACATCCCTTTGCCGGTGATGATAGTCTTGAGTGTATATATTATTATTTTCAAATCAACAGTGAGCGACATATTGGCCAGATAAATAAGGTCATAACGGGTGCGTCGGACCATCTCGTCAACAGTTCTCGCATAGCCATATTTCACCATTGCCCAGGAAGTAATCCCGGGTCGTACCTGATGCACCAGCACATAATATGGAGCCTCCTTGCAGATACGCGATATATAATAAGGACGTTCGGGGCGAGGACCGATAAGCGACATTTCTCCCTTCAGCACATTCCAGAACTGTGGCCACTCATCTATTCGGTATTTTCTAAGCACCCTTCCCAGCCGAGTGACACGAGGATCGGTATCTGATGACAGTGCCGGTTTGCCGTCGCTTTCGGCATCAACCTTCATTGTCCGGAATTTGTAAATGCGGAATATTTTACGCCGGTAGCCTACTCGCTCTTGTGAATAAAATGCCGGTCCGCCCTGCGCCTTGATTGCCGCAGCTATGCCGGCCATAGGCAGGGAAAGTAGCAGAAGTGCTGTGGCTGAGGCTATAATGTCAAAGGCACGCTTTATATTCATCCCGGCTGCCGTCATACGCGGTGAAGTGAGGTCAATTAGCGGTTCTCCATAGATATCGCTGAGTCTTATGGCCGACGTCAGGAAAGAGAGAGTATCAGGCAGTATCCTTACAGGCACGTTAAGACCGAAAAGATTCTCCATGAGGCTGAGTGTCTGCTCCTCGCGGTGAGTCTCGGGCACCATTATTATCTGGGCGATATTTTGCTTCTCCACTACGTCATATATATCATTAAAGTCAAATAACGGCCGTGCCGAAGGGTGAGGCGTTTCACCGGGTATTGCCACATAGCCGATTACTTTCGTCCCTCTTCCGCGTCCGCTGCGAGATAGTTGTATGCCGGTTGTGACAGCTTTCTCCGTACTCCCCAATATAATGGTGGGTATGCTCCATTCAAGACTTCTGAATTTGCGCAGGGTGGATAAGGTAAGGAAATAGCGGGGTAAATAGGTAGTCACTGCAAGACATCCGAACAGGGCAAATATAATCTCGTAATTGGCCGAGCGGAGGTGAAGCTGGTCATTTACAAGAAGCATTAGATAAATTAGCAGCGTATTGAAAATTGACGACACTAAAGTGGAAATCAGATCCTGGAGACGCGATCTTTCAAAAGGATGATTATAGAAGCCGGAAAAGAAATATACACATAGTAGCACGAACGGTATAAGTATCTGCTCCCATACCATGATAGGATCGTTAAGATATGATGCGAGTGAGAGAAAATCGGATGATACGTTAGGATTCAGATAAAAACGGGCCACATCAAAAAGAAAGAAAGCTATATTAGCCGATATGAAGTCGGCTATAATATACTTTATTCGCAGTTTTTTTTGAGATATCATGATGTGGTTTGCCTCCGAGATTCTATTATTTACGGATTATGCGAATAACTCCGCCGTCAGATATTTTTATTACTGATGAAGGTCGCCCCGTACCTGATGCGTCGCGACCCGCTTTCACCACATAGTCTGCACCGGCAAGTATGTCTTCCGGAATTTCATCAAAACTTGCAGGAGCTTTTTCTCCCGAAATATTTGCTGAGGTTGACACCACGGGGCGCCCTAAGCGGCGTACCAGCTCACGGCAGAAATCGGTGCCCGCTATTCGATATGCGGCAGAACCGTCGGCGTCAAGAAGTGCTGGAGCGATATTGCGGGGATGATCAAGCACGATTGTGAGAGGCTCTACGGCAGCATCAAGGAGCTCAAAAGCTACGTCCGGTATATTATCGGCAAAGCGCTCAAGCATCACGTCATTGGCAACCAAAGAAATCATCGCGCGTGAATCTGTACGTTTTTTTAGTGAGAAGACGCGTTGTACTGCTTCTGAATTTCCTGCATCGCATCCTATCCCCCAGACTGTCTCGGTAGGGTAGACAATAACGCCTCCTTCACGCAGAGTTTTCACTGCAGCTTCAATCTCTTCTTTAGTATATTTATAATCTTTAGTTTTGTAATCTTCAGTATTCATACTGTATATTGTTCTTTAATAAGGTCTTCACATTCTTTGCTCCATAGGGTGCGAGAAGCATCGGATGGCATCCTCCAGTCTCCTCTGGGTGATAGAGCAACTGAGCCGATTTTGGGGCCATCCGGAAGACAGGATCTCTTAAACTGCTGGGAGAAGAAGCGGCGATAGAATGCGTCGAGCCATTTTAGAAGCACCTTGTCGCTATATACACCGGCAAAGGCTTTTCTTGCAAGGAAAAAAATCTTTCGTGGTGTGAATCCATATCGAAGCACATAATAGAGATAGAAATCGTGAAGTATGTACGGGCCAACAAGGTCTTCGGTGATTTGTGCTATCTTTCCTTCACTGTCGGCAGGTGTAAGTTCCGGTGATATAGGAGTGTCGATGATGTCGCGCAGTGTAGAGGCCAGCCTCTTATCTCCCGATTTTTCAGCATTTGTCGCGTACCATTCCACCAAGTGCTTCACGAGAGTCTTAGGAATTCCTGCATTGACCCCATACATCGATATATGATCGCCGGAATAAGTGCACCATCCGAGTGCAAGTTCTGACATATCACCTGTGCCGATTACTATTCCGCCGGTCTTGTTGGCATAATCCATTAGAATCTGAGTACGTTCACGTGCCTGTGAGTTTTCATAAGTTATGTCATGTGCATCCGGGTTTTGGCCAATATCTCTAAAGTGTTGTGTCACGGCTGAGGCAATAGGAATTTCAATAGCTGTAACCGACAATTCATCCATAAGATCGTCTGCATTGGTGTGGGTTCGTTGTGTCGTTCCGAATCCGGGCATTGTCACAGCATTGATACCTTTGCGGTCAAGCTTGAGAATATCAAAAGCTCGACAACATACAAGCAATGCGAGTGTAGAATCAAGCCCACCGGAAATTCCGATTGTAACGGACTGACATCCTATGTGTTTGAGTCGCTTGGCGAGCGAAAGGGCCTGAATGTCGGCAATCTCTTCGCATCGCTCGTTCCTTACTTTTGAGTCAGAAGGAATAAAGGGAGTTTGACTTATACGGCGGGTAAATTCCTGTAAATCAGAGTCAGCTGCAATAGTTCCCGGCAGAGGTATTAGCCTTACCTCCGGGGCTGTGGCTGCACATGAGGCGAATGTGCCGCACGAGAGACGATCGCTCTCCAGTTTTTGCAGGTCTATAATGGCTTCCGCCATTCGCGCATCGGTTAGAAGTCGTTGAGTGGCTGAAATCACAGCTCCGTCTTCGGCGATGATTCCATTTCCGGAAAAGAGCAAGTCGGTAGAGGATTCGCCGAAACCGGCACTTGAATATATATATGCGCAGCGACATCGGGCTGATTGTGATTCAATAAGCTTAAGCAGATAGTCGTGCTTCCCGATTAGCTCGTCAGTAGCTGAGAGGTTGGCTATAACATTGGCTCCGGCAAGTGCCAGACGTGTGGAAGGAGAGTCAGGCACCCAAAGGTCTTCGCAAATCTCTACACCTATCTTCATTTCGCCGCAGGAAAAGATAATGTCTGTACCGAAAGGTACTTTTTTCCCGCCGATCTCAATCTCTTTTAGTCTAAGGTCAGCAGCGCGAGTGAAGCGTCTTCCTTCATAAAATTCTCCATATTGGGGTATATAAGATTTGGGCACAACCCCTGCTGCTTCCCCATTGGAGAGCACTACGGCAACGTTGGCGAGCGCATTTCCGGCTCTAAGCGGCATACCTACTATCAGCACCATAGGAAGCTCGGCGGTTGATGCTGCAATCTTATTCAATCCCTCTACGGCGCTATCCAGTAGAAGGCGCTGGCCAAACAGGTCACCGGGCGTATACCCGGTGATACAAAGTTCCGGAAATACTGCCAGTGATACACCCTTTAAGTATGCACTTCGAGCCATTGCTATGATTGATGCTACATTGAAGTCAACATCAGCAACTCTTACTTCCGGCACACAAGCCGCTACTTTGTAATATCCGAATCTGCGCATTTAGTCTCTATTATTCAGCCTGTTTGTCTCCTTAGCATAGTACCGCTTCAGCAAGCTCAGGCATTAATGTAACAAAGTTAAGAACATTTTGCGAATTATCAGTGTTTTTATAAAAAAATTGCTTTCTATAATATCTAAAATTCAAGACTTATGACAAGAAATTTCCTCCGCCGCACTCTGGTACTCCTTGCAGTGACTATAATTTCATTAGGCTCCGCGCTCACAGCTTCAGCCGATAAGGGCGATAAGACTCTCGGCGTGGCAGGCGGTTTCTCTTCCTATAATAACGGGGGGTACGGTAAGTTGTATTTTCAATACGATGTGATTAAATATCTAAGAATTGCTCCTGAGATCGGATACGTATTTAAAAACAATGGTAAATCTGCTTTTGAATTCAGTGCCGATGTTGAAGTGCCTTTTAGAGTTGCCAAAGGATTTGATATATATCCACTGATTGGCTTCACTCTTAATTCCTGGAATTTTGACGGCCATCATACGGCAACTCGCGCAGGCATGGATTTCGGAGGTGGATTTGATGTGAATATTACTTCTAATCTCAAACTTACTATTCAAGCTAAATATTCCGCAATGAACGATACCGGCGGCGCTTTTGTAGATATGGGAATCGGATATGTGTTCTGAGCTCCACTTTGCAATTATGTAAATATAAATACCGCATCTTGATAAGAAATCAGGATGCGGTATTTTTTTCGGTATCAACAGTCGAATTAATACTCGTCGGCTGATTTTATCTTAATCTCATCCACGTCATAATCGCAGAATGCACGGATAAATGCTGCTGCAAGCCGTGAGTTGGTAATCAACGGTACATTCAGATCAATTGCTGCACGACGCACTTTATAGCCGTTGCTCAATTCTCTTGCTGATAGATTTTTAGGTATATTGACTACAAGGTCTATATCCTTGGCGTGCAGCATATCCATAATCTGAGGCCTTCCATCTTCACCGGGCCAGTAGGCGCGGATTGCAGGCACTTTATTCTCATTTAGGAAGCGGAAAGTGCCTTCAGTAGCATAGATTGGAAGACCGCGCTTCGCAAGTCTGCGGGCTGAATCAAGTAGATCTACTTTCTGTTTGGCTCCTCCGGTTGACATTAGTACACCTTTCTTTGGTATACGATGACCTACTGAGAGCATAGATTTGAGGATTGCCTCAGAGGTATCATCACCGATACATCCTACTTCACCTGTTGAAGACATGTCAACACCCAGCACCGGGTCAGCGCCTTGGAGACGCGAGAAGGAGAATTGTGAGGCTTTAATACCTACATAGTCAAGGTCAAAGGCGGATTTGTTGGGTTTGTCAACGTCAAGTCCGAGCATTACCCTCGTTGCAGAATCAATGAAATTCTGTTTGGAAACTTTTGATACGAAGGGGAAAGAGCGTGAAGCACGGAGATTACACTCAATCACCTTGATGTCATTGTCCTTGGCAAGGAACTGAATATTGAAAGGACCGGATATATGAAGTGCTTTCGCTATTTTTCCCGATATCTTTTTGATTCGGCGCATTGTCTCCACGTAGAGTTTTTGCGGCGGGAACTGTATGGTGGCGTCACCGGAGTGTACGCCGGCAAATTCTATATGTTCGGATATAGCGTAAAGTTTAATTTCTCCGTTTTGAGCCACAGCATCAAGTTCTATTTCCTTGGCTTCGCTTATGAATTCTGATACAACTACAGGATGCTGCTTCGATACTTTTGAGGCAAGTTTGAGGAAGCGAGTAAGCTCCTCCTCATTGGAGCAAACGTTCATAGCGGCTCCTGACAGTACGTAGGAAGGCCTTACAAGAATAGGATAGCCTACTTCGGCTACAAATTCCTTAATGGCATCAAGTGAGGTCAGTTCTCGCCAGCGTGGTTGATCCACTCCGATTGAGTCGCAGAGGGAGGAAAATTTGTTGCGGTCTTCGGCATTGTCAATATCAGCAGCTTGAGTGCCGAGTATCTTCACTCCGGCTTTGTCAAGACGGATTGCAAGATTGTTAGGTATCTGTCCTCCTGTTGAGAGGATGGTGCCGAATGGCTTTTCCATCTCAATTATATCCATTACGCGTTCGTATGTGAGTTCATCGAAGTAAAGTCGAGAACACATATCATAGTCGGTGGATACAGTCTCCGGGTTGTAGTTAATCATAATGGGACGATACCCTTGCTCGGCCACTGTAAGGAGGGCATTTACACCGCACCAGTCAAATTCAACCGAGCTTCCTATGCGGTATGCACCTGAGCCGAGCACAATGACCGATTTGTCGTCATGCTCGTATACAATATCATTTTCTGTGCCGTTGTAGGTGAGGTAGAGATAGTTGGTCATTGCCGGATATTCTGCGGCAAGAGTATCAATCTGTTTTACAACCGGCACAATACCTCGACTCTTACGCTCTTTTCTCACCAGATCTGACAGCGCGGTTGATTCTGTAATCATGCGGTCACCATATAAGGCTCGTGCAATCTGAAAATCGGAAAATCCCTGTTGCTTAGCTTTTCTGAATAATTCGTAAGGGATTTCCTCCGGAGTATTGTAGACCTCAAGCTCGTGTGAAGTAGCTATGATATTGTGAAGTTTTGCAAGAAACCATCGGTCAATCTTTGTAAGTTCGTGAATTTGGTCAACTGTATATCCGCGGTCAAAGGCTGCTGCAACAGCAAAGATACGCTTATCGGTAGGCTGAGACAGCTCTTTCTCAAGATCTGAGATTTTTATGTCATGGTTACCTACAAAGCCATGCATGCCCTGACCTATCATTCTAAGCCCCTTCTGGATGGCTTCTTCAAAGGTGCGTCCTATTGCCATAACTTCACCTACAGATTTCATTGAAGAGCCGATTTCACGACGCACCCCATGGAATTTACCGAGATCCCATCGGGGAATCTTGCATACAACATAGTCGAGTGCCGGCTCAAAGAAGGCCGATGTAGACTTTGTTACGGAGTTTTTAAGGTCGAAGAGTCCGTAACCGAGTCCGAGCTTAGCGGCAACGAACGCAAGCGGATAGCCTGTGGCCTTAGATGCAAGCGCCGAGCTGCGCGAAAGTCGGGCATTGACCTCAATGACACGATAATCCATAGATTCCGGATCGTATGCATACTGCACATTGCATTCGCCAACTATACCCACATGGCGCACGATTTCAATAGCTATCTTGCGGAGGATGTGATAATCCTCATTAGAAAGTGTCTGCGATGGTGCAACTACGATACTTTCTCCGGTGTGAATGCCGAGAGGGTCAAGATTTTCCATATTGCAGACTGCGATACAGTTATCAAAACGGTCGCGGACAATCTCGTATTCCACTTCTTTCCATCCTCTTAGTGATTTTTCTACGAGTACCTGTGGGGAGAATGAGAGAGCTTTTTCCACGAGTTGTCGCAATTCGGCATCATTGTCGCAGAATCCCGAGCCGAGGCCGCCGAGAGCGTAAGCGGCTCTCACAATGACAGGATAGCCTACTTCATTTGCAGCTTTGACAGCATCTTCTACATTGGTCACTGCTTCGGACTTGATGGTCTTAACTCCAATCTCATCGAGTTTGGCCACAAATAATTCGCGATCCTCGGTAGCCTGAATTGCGCTTACGGGCGTACCAAGCACCCTTACACCGTATTCTTCAAATACTCCTGACTCTTCAAGCTGCACGCCGCAGTTGAGAGCAGTCTGACCGCCGAAAGAGAGTAAAATACCGTCAGGGCGCTCCTTCTCAATCACTTTCTTTACAAAGCGAGGAGTGACCGGGAGGAAGTATACCTTGTCGGCAAAACCCTCGGATGTCTGAACGGTGGCTATATTGGGATTGATGAGGACTGTCTTGATGTTTTCCTCTTTAAGAGCCTTTATTGCTTGCGAGCCGGAATAGTCAAATTCGCCTGCTTCGCCGATTTTCAGGGCTCCTGACCCTAAGATAAGGACTTTATTGAATTTCTTTATGTCGGAGTTCATGGCTGCTTAAAGAGTTTTAATGAAGTCGTCGAATATAAATTCAGTATCTTTCGGCCCGGATGAAGCTTCAGGGTGAAACTGAGCCGAGAAGAAAGGTTTGGTCTTATGCCTGATTCCCTCGTTGGTGCCGTCGTTCATGTTGATGAACAATGGTTCCCAATCTTCCGGAATAGAATCGTTGTCAACTGCAAAACCATGGTTTTGCGATGTCACAAAACAGCGATTTGTACCTACCTGACGCACAGGCTGATTGTGGCCGCGGTGGCCGTATTTTAGCTTGAATATTTTTGCGCCCGCTGCGCGTGAGAGTAGCTGATTGCCCATGCAGATGCCGCAAATAGGCTTGTCCTTCTTAAGGGCTTCGCGCAGATGCTCTACGGTCTTGTCGGCAAATTCGGGATTACCCGGACCGTTGGAAATGAAAAGACCGTCGTAATCAAGTGTGTTGAAGTCGTAATCCCAAGGTACCATAGTTACTCTGACGCCACGCCGTGTGAGACAACGGATTATATTGAGCTTAGTTCCGCAGTCCACGAGTACTACATGCTTGTCGCCTCGGCCGAAAGTGCGAACCTCCGGAGTGGAAACGCGGGCTATGAGATTTTCCTTATTAGGATCTTCAAATTCTATATCTTCGTTGTCATCAAATACGATCTTACCGAGCATAGAGCCTTTTTCGCGCAGTAGCTTAGTAAGAGCACGGGTATCAATACCGCAGATGCCGGCTATTCCCTCCTGTTTGAGCCATTTTCCAAGACTCCTGGCACTCTGCCAGTGGGACGGTGCCGGAGTATAGTCCTGACAGACAATGGCGCGGCAGTGTATTTCTGACGATTCAAAGTAGTCATAAAGACCTTCTTCCGATTTTACATCGGCTGACGGCACTCCATAATTACCAAGAATAGGATAAGTTGTCACGAGAATTTGTCCCTCGTATGACGGGTCAGTCAAAGATTCAGGATAACCGGTCATGGCGGTATTGAAGACCACCTCTCCGGTCACGGCCTTTTCACACCCGAATGATTGGCCTTCAAAAACGGTGCCGTCTTCGAGAATAAGACGTGCTTTGCGAAAATCGGACATCTGATGAAATATTGGTTGTGCAAAGGTACAAAAAAAACTGCAACGCCACAACTCACAGCTGAGCGATGCTCAAAACTTTTCAACTTTAGCTGATTCAGGATTGTGTAATATCTAATAATAATATGAGGGAATATAAACTGAAAGTCTGCTGTCCCAACCGAACGCACCCTTTGGCAGCTATGAGTTGTTCGAGATATTTGGGGCGAGGGATAATCATATTACTAAAAAGTGTGGCAAACCGCAATTTTTGGTAATAGGGGAGATTATGGTCAGGGTGCAATGACTTGCATTTCGCAGCGGTCGCAGTCAAATTTAAGGCGGAAATTTAGATCGCCGCTCGTTATTTTCAACGGCAATCTGAGATTTTTGTCCGGGTTCCGGCGCAGGCATTTGCCGTTTTCGCGGAGTATGCAGTGCCGGCAGGTCATCACAACTTTATTGTGAATATCTTTTTTAGATTGTGTCTCTAATGCAGGCTGATCTATTGTTGCTCCGTGGCTTTGGTAAAATTTCACGGCAAAGGTATTGGCCACGTTGTCGCGATAATCAAGGTGGCGATATGGGAAAAACGCCTCTTTCGATTCCGGGCGGCGGTAATTGAATGGATAAATTGCGGTGTTGGTAGCGTCCAGAAGGGTGATTATGCTCCGGCGAATGGCTGATATTGCCGAAGCCGGGAAAAATATATCTTCGGGAAGATTAGAGGCGAAGTCCGTCAGTATAAAGGGTGTATTGCCAAAACGGTCGAATTGGTTGCGGAAGTTGAATGGTTTCTTTGCTATATCGCCTTTCGGCATTGGTAGAGCTATTTCAACACCGCGCTCGTCACGAGCTACAATATTGGTTGGAGTGACTGTGACTGCGAGAGGAATTTTCCTTGTCGCCGACGGTTTTTTGAGGATTCGTTCAAATTCTATATCATAGGTGCGTCGAAGTCTTGTGCCTTCCGGAATCCTGCTGTCGTTGGAAAGGCGAAGACGAGATCCTTGCAAGCCATTGACGTAAGCGCCTGTATACTTTCCGTCAGGAGTAAAGAATGAAATTCCGTCGCCGTTGTGCAGCTCGCTCAACTTATTGACTTTTTCGCCGAGTGACTTTGGAGTCAGGGGAGAAGAAATGGAAGCCGGGAGGCGCGATGATAGAAAGTAATCTGTGAATCCGCGATTGAAACTTTTGGCCGGGTCAGGCTTAAAAGTCAGTTCAACATTGCCAACGGAGCTTCGGATTAGATTGCCGCGGCTTTGGTCTATAGCTGTATTCAGCAGGCTGTTGTAGTAGGCGGTGATGTTTTTCACGTAAGCCGTATCTTTGAGTCGGCCTTCAATTTTGAATGAAGTCACTCCTGCCGCAATCAGGTCGCCAAGTGATGCTGATGCATTGAAGTCTCTGAGCGACAATAGATAGCGGTCACTAATAAGGGTCTTTCCGTCAGCGTCAGAGAGGGTGTAAGGCAATCGACAGAGCTGGCTACATTCACCTCGGTTGGCACTTCTATGGCGAGTTGCTTCAGATGCATGGCAGCGACCTGAATAGCTTACGCATAGAGCTCCATGTATAAAGGTCTCGACAGGAACTGTTACGGCCTCGCAAATAGCTTTTATCTCAGGCAAGGTTAGCTCGCGGGCAAGTACGAGTTGTGAGAAACCTGCGTCCTGCAAAAATTTCGCCTTTTCGGGAGTGCGAATGTCGCACTGAGTGGATGCGTGGAGTTCGATCGGCGGAATGTCGAGGCGCAAAATCCCCATATCCTGCACTATAATTGCGTCGACACGTGCTTTGTATAGCTCGCGAATCAGGTGTTCAACGCTTTTTGCCTCATGGTCATAGAAGATAGTATTGACCGTAGCATATACTTTTGCCCGGTATTGATGAGCGAAGTCAGCAAGGCGCGCCAAAGATTCAGTAGAATTGCCTGCAGCCGCACGCGCTCCGAAACTTTCAGGGCCAATATAGACGGCATCAGCACCGTGCAGTACAGCCTGAATTCCGGTATCAAGGTCGCGTGCGGGAGAGAGCAGTTCTAATTTCCGTGGCGCCATTGCTAAGTCGGTGATAATCAGACGCGCTTATCTGCGTGTCCTTCAAAGAAGTTGATGAATGCACGATTTACGAGGCGATTTCCGCCGGGAGTGGGATAATCGCCGGTGAAGTACCAGTCACCGGGATTATCGGGAATTGCACGGTGCATTGCTTCAACGGTCTGATAAACTATCTCCACGTTTGCTTCAGTTCCTTCCGGGGTAAGCATTTCGGCAATCTTACGCGATATTTCCTCCTCTGTGAATGGCTCGTAAATGGCTTTGACGCAGTTGACCATCTGGTCTTTCGGTAGCTTGTCCTGCTCTTTGCATCGGGCGTAGACATCGGCGAGGATATACTTTCTTCCGGTCTCTTTAAGGAGCGCAACTGCAGCGCGGAAAGCTGCGAATTCTCCAAGAGTTGACATATCAATACCGTAGCAGTCCGGATATCTTACCTGAGGTGATGATGATACTATCACAATCTTTCGAGGCTGCAGACGGTCAAGAATGCGAATGATTGAGCGGCGCAGAGTAGTGCCGCGCACAATGCTGTCGTCAATCACCACAAGCGAATCTACACCCGGGCGGAGGGAATTGTATGTGATATCGTAGACGTGAGCCGCGAGATCATCGCGTGAGTCGCCCTGGGCGATAAATGTGCGCATCTTAATATCTTTCCAGGCCACTTTTTCGTTTCTGACGCGACGCGACAGTACTTGTCGGATAGTCTCGGGGGTGAGGCGTCCAAGCTCGGAAAGATTTTCTATTGACTTAATTTTATCTTCAATGAGATATCGCTGTAAGCCTTGCTCCAGACCGAGGAATGCTACTTCAGCCGTATTGGGGATGAAGGAGAACACAGCGTTGTCGATGTCACCGTCAAGAGCTCTTACAACAGGCCCAACAAGTTCTTCGCCGAGTTTGAGTCTCTCGCGATAAATGTCGGAGTCAGAGCCACGGGAGAAATAAATTCGTTCAAAGGAACAACGTGCATTTTTCCCTTCCGGAAGAATCTGCTCGGTGCGAACCTTCCCATCGGAATCAACCATGATTGCAGCCCCGGGGTTAAGCTCTTTTACGTCTTCAACTTTGAGGTTGAGTGCAGTCTGAATCACAGGGCGTTCGGATGTGACTACTACAACTTCATCATCAGCGTAATAGAAGGCCGGGCGGATGCCGTGAGGATCGCGCATAGCCCAAAGGTCGCCATTTCCAACGATGCCGCATATCACGTAACCGCCGTCCCACGCGGGGGCGCAACGCTTGAGAAGATTAGCAACATTCACATTTCTTGATACGGCAGAAGAAAGTTCTCGACCACCGAGGCCTTCAGCTTTGAATCTGCGGTATAGAGCTTCATTCTCACAGTCAAGTGCGTGGCCGATTTGTTCCAGAAGAATAAAAGTATCGGCGAAAAGACGAGGATGCTGACCGGAAGCAGCAATATTGTTGAATATCTCATCAACGTTGGTGAGGTTGAAATTACCGCAGAGGAGCAAATTGCGCGCCGGCCAGTTATTGCGGCGCATGAACGGGTGAACATAGCTTATGCCGGAGCGTCCTGTGGTTGAATAGCGCAGATGACCCATGTAGACTTCGCCTACAAAAGGAGCATCTTCGGGCTTTTCACCCGAGGCAACGGCTTTCTCAATTTCTTTGCCTACGGAAGCGAAAATCTTCTGTATGGCATCAGAGCCTTCCGCCCTTTCACGCCATATATATTCTTTGCCCGCCGGCACGTCAAGGCGCACACATCCGATTCCGGCACCTTCCTGACCGCGGTTATGCTGTTTTTCCATCAGCAGATACATCAGATTGATGCCACGGTATGGAGTGCCGTATTTTTCTTTATAATAGGAGAGGGGCTTAAGCAGGCGAACCATTGCTATGCCACATTCGTGCTTGATTTCTTCCATTTTGGTTAATAGACGGGTTATTGAAGTGATAGTATTAATTTTATTTTTTGAAAAGTCGCTGCAGATTACGCTTGTCTTCTCTCTCGCGTATAGACTGCCTCTTATCGTATGCTTTTTTGCCGCGAGCTACACCGATTTTTAGCTTAGCAAGCCCGCGCTCGTTTATAAAGAGGCGAAGCGGCACAATAGTGTAGCCGGTGGCTTCGCTCTCTTTCTGAAGGCGGGCAATCTCCTTTTTGGTAAGCAGAAGCTTTCGGTCGCGGCGAGTGGTGTGGTTGTTGTAGGAGCCGTAGAAGTATTCGGCAATATACATACCTTTGACCCAGACTTCCCCGGCGTCGATAGTGCAATAAGTATCGGCAAGGGATGCTTTGCCGAGTCTTATGGACTTGATTTCAGTACCGGTGAGTTGGATCCCGGCAGTGTAAGTTTCGGCTATTTCATAGTCGAAAGTAGCACGCCGGTTTTTTATATTGATATCTTTGGTTTTCATAAAATAAGTTCTATACGGCGCTCATAAGCATTGGCTCAAGAATTAGTGATGCCAGTAAAGGAATGCCTAAGAGCAGGATAGATAGAATTATAATTATGCGGGTGTTCAGATTCTCGGGCGCTCTCATTCGCTTCACTCCTTCGGTTACGGAATATATCAGAATTAGCGGGGCAAAGAATGTAAGCATTGGTTCGAGCAGCGGAAGCAACTCATAGATAATATAGAAGAAAACCTCTATTGATAGTGCCAAGCTCACAAGCGAGCGGGTATATAGCTTTTTACATAGTGATTTTTCTTCAAACGGGAGGCACAGTGAGAGCAACGGGAGGACTACAAACTGGGTAATAAAGAAGGAGAGAAAGACGATAATAGCAGAGATCAGGCACGAAGATACTGTGGCATTAGTATCGTAAAAGAGTTGCATGAAAGCCGCAGCTGCTACAACGGCAAGCAGTGGGTAGAGTGCTCCCGCATTCATTCTGTCGATAGGTATAGCGGAGCGACGCACGGCCTTCCAACCGCCACGCGGAGCCACCAGTACTCTCAAGAAAAGAGCAAATGGTAAGGCCTTTACAGGGCCGTTAGGAGTATCTGATGAATTGTCTGACCGGGAAGACATATATCCGAGAATAGTAAAATCAACTGAATTATTCGCAAAGTTACTCAATTCCTCCGGTATAACAAACATGAAAAGAGATGAAAAGCATATTGACCGGAAATTTTTTTATGGGGATTTTGGTAATTAAAATAAAATGTCTAACTTTGAGCCGCAAAAATTATATCAATCAAAATAATCGCTTATGAAATTTTCTACTCTATCTTTATCTTTGGCAGCTTTTTTGGCGGCAGCCCCCGTTTATGCCGATGGTCTGGATTTTGATCCCAACCAGCCGGAAAATGCACTCATGCTCATAGAGTCTACCCAAGACGCAACCAGCTATGCATTTACCTACAATGACAAGGGCCTGGTAACTCTTGAGGATGCGGTGACTAATATGTATTACCATCGTACATTTGAATATGATGAAGATGGCAACATGACGCTCCTTACTTTCCATCAGAAGCTCGGCCAGACTTATACAGCTGTCTACAGCTACAAGTTTGAATATGATAACGAAGGTCGTCTTAAGAAGCGCTTTGCCTTGAATCTTGACCAGGATACGGGCCAAATGGTTTGTACAGGTCTTCTTTATTATATGTATAACTCTCTCGGCCATCTTGAGCAGGTTCAGACATATTGGGATGAAGCCATGACGGATCTGTTTATGGTTTTGAAATATGATCTTGACTATACCGGCCGTATCAATAAGGAAGAGGAATATTGGAAGTCAAACTTGCCAGGTATGGGTCTTGAAGTGAGACGCTATTGTGACTATACTTACGATAGCGAAGGTCGCCTTGAAAGCCAGACTTATTATGATGTAGACCCTGATACTACAGAAGAATATTGCACTAATATGGAGTTCTTCAGATATGATGATAACGGCAACTGTGTTGAGATTATCGCTTCCGAAGGTATGTATGACGTACGCTCACGCAACTTTATCAGCTACATGGAAAAAGTGCCTCAGAGCGACGTGATTTATCCTCAGATTCCCGTGGATTATCAGAACAACCGTCTCTACTCACTTAGCAAAAATGCTATCTATGAGATTGAGATCCACGAGATGAACTATGATACCCGCCAGATTGAGTACAAGACCAACTTCATCTATCACTATAATGTTAACCCCGAAGGAGGCGTTAAGACTATCCAGGGCGATTTGACCAATCCCATGGCTTCTCCCGTTGCTGTATGCCAGGGTGGTGAACTCAGCGTAGTTGGTGCAGGTATCGGTGAAAACGTCACTATCTACAATATGAACGGTAAGACTGAATATTCAGGCTCTTACAACGGTTCTATTAACGTGAATCATCTTCCCGCCGGTGTATATATCGTGAAGACCGGAAACGGTGTTTCTAAGTTTACCAAGTAAGAATAAGATTAATTGTAAAATGGTAGGATAAAAAGACCATTCATTTCCTAATTGTAAAAT
>CAYNNV010000014.1:0-23178 GCA_964398625.1 uncultured Sangeribacter sp.
GACCTTGGCAAGGTCGTGCTCTACCAACTGAGCTATTTTCGCGTTTTTCAGGTTGTCGGCATTACCCGTTGTTCCCGTTTTGCGAGTGCAAAGTTACACGATATTTTTATTTCCTCCAAATTTTTTAGCAACTTTTTTTCAAAAAAAAATTAGCAAATTTATATGATATTGAAACTAAGGATATTATTAACAAAAAGAAAATTTAAAAGTATCCTTATTTATGGTAGAAGACTACAGGCAATCATCTTTAATTTATCCTATCTACACTTTATTCAATTGAGTAATTCAGAATCCAGGCATTAGGATATTCGGCATAAAATGTGGCGTCACGCTTAAATTCCCTCATCTCTTCCATTGATGATGAAGCCGCTGCTACAGCATAAATTAGCTTTCCTTGTCTCAATACCTCCAACTTAAAAGGCGACGCTTTATGCAATTCTAAAAATCGATCAAGCTCTCCTTCAGTAGTGAAAGTACCGACTACTACTCTATAATCCTCATCAGCTTCTTCGGTCGGTGCAACTTCAGCCAGCTCCTGTTTGTCTATTGCAATTGCAGCAGTCATCTCCTTCACTGGAACAACCGAGGCATAATCTCTGTGCACTGCTTCATTACGGAACGGAAGCAAAATACTTAAGCCAACAGCAACAATTGCCATTACCGCAGCAGCTATCCTTGCAAGGCTTTTTCGTACAGGAACGTAATAGAATCTACTTGTATCAAATCTACGATTATCTGTAATTTTCGCAGCTTCTCCAGTTTTTTCTTCAACGCTTTCAGCCAAAATGCTCCCCTCTGAATCAACCTTCTTAATCTCCGGTGCACTAATCTGAAGCGCCACAAGTCCAAGGCGCGCAGCACGCTCGTCAGGTGTAGTAAATGGTTTGAATACTATACTACCTGATTCCAGCACAAGACGCCCAACATTCCCGATATTTACCTCTGACTCTTCTTTCAGCTGATAACTCAATGCAGCCAACTCAGAGGTCATTTCTGTCAAAGCCTCATCATAGCTGATTTTTCTGCGTCGAGCTATTGAGTTAGCCAAAAGCCCATCGTTACTCTTTATTTCAGCATTGAATGCAAACTCCCTGCCGGGCGGTAGCATTTCGCCGGTCTCTTCTACAAACTTCGCGCTTCTGTGTGTGCTGATTACTGCGCCGATACCGGGCAGGATTACACACTCATGGCGACGAACAAGATAGTCAATATGTAGCTGTAAGGAGTCCAATGAAATAATGAATTTGCTGATGCGGGAATGCAAAGATAGTTACTTTTCTCGCTAATTCCAAATTAAAATTAGCTCACAATTTTCACAATCCTCCTTATCACTCGAAAAACTGGCGAATCAACTCAGGCTCTGCGCCAAGTATTATCGCTCTTTTCCTGTCTGCCTCAGCCTCGCGAAGTTCCAGACGACGACGGTATAAATATCCCCGCAAAATATATGCTTCTGCCATTGAGCCATCTATACCGATAGCTTCAGAAGCATCATAAAAAGCTTCTGTGAGACGCTCGGCCGCAAGTCTTACCCAGCCGCGACGCATAAGCAGTTCCGCCGAATAATCAAGCTCAAGAGCTTTTGAAAACAATGTATCTGCACTTGTATTATTACCCTCAGCAAATGCAACCTCGCCAAGACCGGCATACGCACCTACCGAGTCACTCTTTTCTTTGCATACTGTAAGTAACTGCTTAAAATCAGAAGTTGCGCCCTTAAGATCCTTATTGACGAGTCGAAGATATCCCCGCAGACGGAGTGCGCGAAAAAACGTTGAATCCGATTGCAAAGCCCTGTCGAAGTCAGCTAATGCACCATCCCGGTCATTTACCGCCATAAGGGCAGCACCACGATTAGTGAGCAATACTACTGAGCGCGGAGCCAGATTCAGCCCCAGCGAGAAACTCTCAATTGCCTCGTTCAACCGATTCTCTCGCATTCTCACCTCTCCAAGGTTATTCAGAAGGATGTAATTCTCACGATTGGCCGGCTCAAGACGCAGAGCGTTGAGAATCATCTGTTCAGCCATTCCCCACTTCTCCTGTCTGATATAGTAATCTGCTGAGTCTGCATAAGCTATATACTTAGGCGATGCTGCAAAACCATTCGACATGCAGCTTACCATTCCTATGAATACAATAAACACTTTTAAGAGCCTCATTACCGAATAAATAGTATATATTTTAGAATTATAGCTTATAATATGACGTAAAAAATAGCAGATTCGTACCTTTACGGCTAAAAAAATTAAAGAGACTGTGTCGAAATCATATACTAATGATCTCTTGACACAGCCCCTGTTATGATAATTTCAAGAGAAATTACTTGAGTCTAAGATAAGAATATCCGAAGCGCTCAGCAGCTGCACGATCAAGCTCCTCGCGGAATTCAGGAGCGGCTACACTAATCATAAGTTTTGCACGCTCTGCAAGGTTCTTACCGCGAAGATTCACACAGCCGTATTCAGTCACTACAAAGTTGGTCTGGAAACGTGTGGTCACTACGCCGGCACCGGGAGTAAGAATTGGCTTGATCTTATTTGCACCCTTATTAGTTGTAGCGAGCATAGCAAGGAATGATAATCCCCCTTCGCTCTGCGAAGATCCATATACAAAGTCATGCTGGCCACCTACACTTGAGAATATCTTCGTACCGATTGAGTCAGCGCAGACCTGACCGGTCAAATCGATTTCAAGACAGGAATTGATTGACATCACTTTCGGATTCTGAGCAATGATAAATGGATTATTAGTCCAGGCCACATCCTTAAATACTATATCCTTATTATAATTCATAAAGTCATAGAGGCGACGTGAACCTAAAGCAAGGGAAGCTACAGACTTACCCGGCATCACCTTCTTCTGAGAATTATCAATAATCCCCTTTTCAAGCAGAGGAAGCACACCGTCAGTCATAGCCTCGGTGTGAAGACCGAGATGCTTGTGATTTTCAAGAGCACGAATCACGGCATTAGGTATTCCGCCTACACCAATCTGAAGAGTGGCTCCATCAGGAATATGCTCTGCAATAAAATTACCTATACGAATCTCCTTTTCGGTTGGAGTAGCAGTCGGCACTTCTACCAGAGGCTCATCTACTTCCACACAAGCTGCAAGCTTTGAGATATGAATCACCGGATCGCCGTAAGAAAATGGCATCTGAGGATTTATCTGCGCAATCACACGGTCAGCACATTCCACAGCAGCTGTAGCGAGGTCGGCAGAAACACCAAACGACACGTATCCTTCATCATTAGGAAGCGAGCAGTTAATTAGCGCCACATCTACACGACAGGTACCGTCACGAAACAGAGCGGGCACTTCTCCGAGAAAGCGTGGAGTCATCGTTCCATAGCCCTCTGCTATCCATTGACGCACACTATTGGCCACAAAGAAGGAATCCACAAGAAAAGTATCCTTATACTCCGGCTTACAGTATGGTGCAGGCCTGTTAGCCACAGCAAAAGCAGAGTAAAGAGTGACATCATGCAGACGATCAGCCTGGCGTACCATGGCATCTATCAGCACTTCCGGAATAGAGGTAGAGCCTTGAATATAGACATGGTCTCCACTTTCTATAAGTCGTACAGCCTCATCGGCTGATACATAATTAGCTCTGGTGGTCATCATTAAAGGCTTTAAGGCGTTTTGCAAGTTGATCCATTGTAAAATCATCAGAGATCATTGATACGCACACGCGTACACCATTCTGTTCAGAACCGGTAGAAGGCAACGAAATAGATGATACTCCGTAGCGCATAAGCTCAAGCTGAAGCTCTGCAGATGTCATATCCTTATAACCTGCGGTGAAAAAGAAGCCATCGGAAATTGGCTCTCCACCGTCAAGTGAATAGACTATGTGGAAACCGTTATCTGTAAAGTGACGCTTAACAATCTCTGCACGACGTCCATATTCACGGCTGTCGGCCACAAAATCAAGCTTATCTTCCACAGCGGCCTCAAGCATAGAAGCCATAGCATACTGAGCCGAATGAGCGGTACCCGAGGAGGCGGTATAAAGTATTCCGTATACATACGCATCTCCGAAAGTAGGCATTTCAAAGAAGTCAGAAAGTGCCTGGAAATGGCGATTATATAGCTTGTCAGAA
The DNA here is from genome assembly GCA_964398625.1 of uncultured Sangeribacter sp. GTDB lineage: Bacteria > Bacteroidota > Bacteroidia > Bacteroidales > Muribaculaceae > Lepagella. The sequence continues at coordinate 4,110 of CAYNNV010000014.1, forward strand.
ATTCCTACGAGAGCAATGCGCTGTCCGGCATAGCTAAAAATCTTTGATGCCGACATTAGAAGCACATAATTATCAGTATACTTAGCTACGGTAGGCACGTAGGGAGCTTCGAATGGTTCACCGAAGTTACGACGGAAATCCATACCCATATAAGCAAGGTCTTCCATCACGATAGTATCATATTTCGTAGCGAGACGGCCAATTATCTCAAGTTCTTCATCAGTAAGATTGGTCCATGCCGGATTGTTCGGATTTGAATAAATCATACCGGTCACGTTACCCTTGCTAAGATAGCTTTCCAGCTTGGCTTCAAGAGCCTTGCCACGATACTGATATATATCGAACTGCTCCATCTTCAGACCTATAATTTTGGCCTGATTTGGCTGTGCGGGGAATCCGGGCTGAAGGAAAAGCATAGTATCCTTCTTGGGATCGCGCATCTTCAGCAGTGTCATCATTGTGTAGCTACCCTGCATGGAGCCCACAGTAGGGATAACACCCTTTGCCGCCATATCAATATCAAGAAAAGCCTTCACAAATCTTGAACCACTTTCCTTTAAAATGGGCAGACCGTCGATAGCAGGATATTTATTAGCTATACCGGATTGCAGAGCCTTACATTCGGCTTCAACACCGATAGATGATGCCTCAAGACCGGGATTACCAATCTCAAGGTGTACGAATTTCTCATCAGCCATCTGTTCAAGCACAGCAGCGAGTGAGCATATCTGGCGGATGGTTGCCGTAGTTACGTCAACGATACCGAGGCTCTTTATAGCCTCCTGAATTTGATCGTTATTCAGAGGAAACATTGGCGCTTTTATTTTTTAATGTGATTTTGAGCATATTCATATCCGGCGCGGAAAGCCTTGATATTTGTCTCCACGATGGCTTCACCCTTAGCTCCGAAGATAATACGGATACCTTCTTCAATTTTTGACGGCTCAAGATCAATAAAGGGTGCAGCAGCTCCGAGAAGCACCATGTTTGATGCACGCGGAGTAGCTACTTCCTTTGCCATTTCATCCATATTGAAAGCAATAACCCGACCGACTCTCTCAAATTCTTTAGCGAGAGCCTCTTCTTCAGGGTAATTATTTATATTCACGAAGGGCACATTGTTGGTCACAACATAACCGTCTTTCTTAAGATAGGGCAGATAGCGCAGTGCTTCCATCGGTTCGAGTGATACGATGAGGTCAGCACCTCCGAGCGGGATTAAGTCGGATGCGATTGGGTCGGAGGAAAGACGCAGATTTGACTGAACGTCACCACCTCGCTGACTCATACCGTGTACTTCAGCCTGCTTGATATATAAATTCTCTTTCAGAGCCGCAGCTCCGAGAATGGTGGCTATAGAGAGGATACCTTGTCCGCCTACGCCTGCCAATACTATGTCTGTTTTCATTATTTGTCTGGTTTATTAAGCATTAATAACTTATTGGTTTGACAGGCCTCTCATTTCTTTTTAGAGGCGTGGCGGCGGGCAGTCTGGATACACTCACGGCGCGAGATAATCACTGAAAGACCGGGATATTCTATCTCCTCTTTGAATAGAGCCATCATATCATCATGATTCTTAGGCAGAGAAGTGATAGTGCGTACATGTTCGGGAGAAGCACCCATACCAAGGCAGATCTCTTCAAGCTTGCCGGTGCCCTGAGAGTCCTGACCGCCGGTCATGCCGGTAGTGAGATTGTCAGAGATAATCACGGTCATCGGAGTGTTCTCATTGATAGCATCGAGAAGGCCGGTCATTCCGGAGTGAGTAAAAGTAGAGTCCCCGATTATTGCAATTGAAGGATGCTGGCCTGCATCAGCGGCACCCTTAGCCATAGTAATGGAGGCTCCCATGTCTACTACCGTATCAATAGCATTAAAGGGAGCGAGCCAACCGAGAGTATAGCAGCCTATATCGCCGAATACTTTCGGATTCTCATATTCCTTCATCACATCATTAAGTGCATGGTAAACGTCGCGGTGACCGCATCCCTGACACAATGCCGGCGGACGAGGCACAACAAGTTCGGAAGGAGCAAGCAATTCATCTTTCTTAATGCTTTCACAGTCAGGCATAACGGCGAGAATACCCTTGCGTACTTCATCCGGAGTCAGCTCACCGGTACGGGGAAGCTGTCCGGTCAGTTTGCCGTATACCTCTTTTCTCTCATCAAGAAGGCCGCGAAGCTTCTGCTCAATCAGTGGTTGTCCCTCTTCAATGACGAGAATCTTCTCATTATTATCGCATAGCTGCTTTACAAGTTTGCGAGGAATGGGGTACTGTGAGATACGAAGCACAGAGAATGGACAACCTTCAGGAAATACTTCGTTAAGATAATTATAGGCGATACCGCTTACGATTATACCGAGACGCTTATCCTTACCTTCAGTAAGAGAATTGTAGGGAGAATTGCAGGATTCCTCTTCCAGAGCGGCATAATCTTTAAGGAGCTGTTTGTAGCGCACCTTTGAATTGCCGGGCATAAGTACCCACTGGCGAGTATTTGCGGGATAAGACAGTTTATTCTGTTCGGCAGCCTTCTCTTCTACCTCAACTACACCGCGAGAGTGAGAAAGGCGGGTTACGAAGCGGAGCATCACCGGAATCTGACAGCGTTCAGAAAGCTCAAAACCATACTTTGCCATATCGTAAGCGTCCTGCTGTGTAGCAGGTTCGAGTACCGGAATAAAGGCAAAATCGGCATAGAAGCGTGAGTCTTGTTCATTCTGAGATGAGTGCATTGAGGGATCATCGGCTGCTACTACGATCATGCCACCATTGGCTCCGGTCATAGCAGAGTTTACAAAAGCATCGGCAGCCACGTTCATGCCTACGTGTTTCATTGAGACGATAGCACGCTTTCCGCAGAAAGACATTCCCAGAGCTTCCTCCATAGCGGTCTTTTCATTTGATGACCAGTGAGAGTGGATGTTGCGCTCCTTGGTGAGAGGATGAGTCTGCACAAATTCAGTAACTTCAGTGGAAGGGGTGCCGGGATAAGCATAAGCACCGCTCAGTCCGGCGTCGATTGCGCCGAGGGCAAAAGCTTCGTCGCCCAGCAATAAGCGTTTGAGTTTCATTGAGTGTTAGATTTTCGATTAGGAATCTTCCTCGCGTTCGGGGTCAGAAAATTCCTTGTGTTTACGTATTTTTTGCAAAAATAGTCAATTTTTTTCTATCCGGCAAGTTTTTAAAATTTCTCAATTTTTTCTCTCGCCAAGCTCTCTGATAAAACTATTTGAATATGCGCGAGTTGCGCAACGATCTTCCCACCGGACTATTAAATCTGAAGAGAAAATACAAATATTTTTAACAACCTCGTTAAACTCCCACGCTCCGCTGCGGTCTTAATTACACAAAGCAAAATTATTGCTAAATCAGTTTTTTTTACTTGCGAGAGTGCGTATATTGGAAATTATTTATAACTTTACGCGCTGATAGCAACGGAAATTCGCTTCACTGCATTGAATCCCGCTACAAAAAGCCCTGATATTCAGCAATTGCGATGAAGCGAAATCCAAATATTAAACACAATACTGACACAAAACTTAACATCTATAACACTATGTTTAAAAAAATCTTTCTTTCCGCATGTGTAGCACTTGCAGCTCTCACAGCATCAGCAGGCCTTCCGTCTGTAAATCTTAAGGACATAAACGGCAATACTGTAAATACCGCCGAGCTTTCTAACGATGGCAAGCCAATGGTAATATCTTTCTTTGCACTTTGGTGCAAGCCCTGCCAGCGCGAGCTTAAAGCCATTCACGAAGTATATGAAGATTGGCAGGAAGAAACCGGCGTGCGTCTGATTGCAGTTAGCATTGACGAGGCTCAGAATGCTCAGAAGGTTAAGCCCCTTGTACAGGGCAAAGGATGGGATGACTATCAGGTACTTCTTGATCCCAACAGTGAATTCAAGCGTCAGATGGGCGTAACCGACATTCCCCACGTATTTGTAGTTGACGGTGAAGGCAATATCGTCTGGAATCACAAAGGATACGTTGACGGCGGCGAAGAAGAAATTCTCGAAGTTGTAAAAGGACTAGTAAAATAATCACCGCTTAGTGCGGACCGCTGAAGCCTAATTTTTTAGGACGCTTCAGAAAAACTTAGAATATCCGGATAGGCAAGAGGCCACGCATTACGCGCAAGGCCCCTTGCCAATTTCGGAAAAACACCTATCCTAATAATTACTTAATCAATGAAGGCAACAGCCTTCGCATACCATTACCTTATTACCTTATCATGAATATCTTCACTAAAAAGATTTATCTCGGCCTCGGAGCCATGGCCTGCGCTATGCCCCTCTTCGCCGAGAATAATCAGGAAGCTGATTCCGTAAAGATGGTTGACCTCACATACCTCGGACGCACTGTCGAAGTGCCCGATGTGGAATACGTGCCTAAAAAGACATGGTTTTCCAAAGTGAGAGCTACCGGTGCAATTCAGGCTGACTTCCTCTTCCCTCAGGAAGACGAGTCTATCGGCACCGGCAAGAAAGAGCACGACTGGCTCAACAACACATTCTTTGATCTTACCGTCAATGCTCCTTACGTGAGTCTTGGCGGTCGTTTCCAATGGGCTAAATGGCCGCTCCCCGGATATGAAAATGATTATAAAGGCTGGGGCGTACCTTACTTCTGGGCAACCGGTACTTACAAATGGGCTCAACTTACTGCCGGTGACTTCTACGAGCAGTTCGGCTCAGGACTAATCCTCCGCACATACGAAGAGCGCAGCCTCGGAGTAGACAATGCCATCCGCGGCGGCCGTCTGAAACTTAATCCATTTCGCGGCATTTCACTTACTGCACTCGGCGGTAAGCAGCGCCGTTATTGGGAACACAACTCATCATGGCTTTGGGGTGCTGATGCTGAATGGTCGCTCAATGAGACCTTCGAGAAGGCTTTTGACCGCAATGTGGGTCTTACTCTCGGATTCTCTTACGTTGGTAAGCACGAAGGCGATGAAGATATCTATTCCGACGATATGTCAAGCCGCCTCAATCTTCCCCGCAATATCGCAGCTTTCGACGGTCGCGTGAACTTCCGAATCAAAGACTTCACCGTACTTGCCGAGTATGCTACAAAGAACAATGATCCCAACGCTGACAATGGCTATACCTATCGTCGCGGTTCAGCAGTACTTCTTTCAACTACCTACGCTGCCAAAGGATTCTCTGCATTCGTTCAGGCAAAACGCTCTGACAATATGAGCTTCCGTTCAAAGCGCTCTATGGTGGGTATCTCATCATTCGTGAATCACCTTCCTGCATTCACAATGACTCAGACCTACGCTCTTGCCGCTATGTATCCTTACGCTACTCAGCCTGATGGTGAATGGGCATTCCAGGCCGAGGTGCGCTACAACTTCAAGCGTCACACTCCTCTGGGTGGAAAATATGGCACACAGGTAAGACTTTCAGGTTCTTACATTGCCGGTCTTGATCGCAACGTACCTGAAGGTATGGACCCGAACATCCCGGTAAAGGGTTCAAATGGTTATGGAGCTGCATTCTGGAAAATAGGCAACCTCTACTACGGCGACCTTAACTTTGAGCTGAACAAGAAGATAACTAAAAACTTCCAGCTTACCGTATTCTATCTGTTCCAGAAGTACAACCAGCAGCAGGTAGAGGGCCACGGAGTTAACGGCGACATGGTGACTGCCAACACCTTCATTCTTGAAGGTCAGTGGAAAATGTCGAAGAAGGCTCAGCTTCGCGTAGAGCTCCAATACCTGACAACCAAGCAAGATCTCGGCGACTGGGTTGCCGGACTCGTTGAGCTCTCATTTGCTCCTCACTGGATGATTACTCTCAGTGATACTTACAACTGCGGAGTGACCAACCTGAACTACTACAATGCTTCAGTGACTTATTCACTCAAGGCCAACCGCTTCATGCTCGGGTACGGACGTACTCGCGAGGGCTACAACTGCTCCGGCGGTGTATGTAGATTCGTTCCTGCTTATAAGGGTGTGAACTTCAGCTATAATTATACATTCTAATCGTTATTTCTCTCACGACTACAGAATATGAAAATCTCAAAAATATTATTTTCTCTCATCGCCGGTGCTTCAGCCATCTCTATGACCAGCTGCAGCAATATTGACGAAGACGAACGCTATATTCCCGTAGAATGGACACACTCCGACAGAGTTGTACTTATTCAGGAATTTACCGGAATGAACTGTGTGAATTGTCCCCGTGCCGCTTCTACAGTTCATACGCTTATGAATCTAAACCCCGGCAAGATTGTGGTAGTTGGCCTTCATCCTGAAGGGAATCCCAACACTACTCCACTCAAGGGTTTTGACTTCCGCACCAAACTTGCCACGGAATATGCTGAATATTATTCCGCACGTGACTTCCCCGCAGCTATCATTGACAATACTGCTTTCGACGGCACTATGGTGAGCAATTCTATTGATAAATGGGGCGAATACGTAAGCCGCGAGTTCCTTAAGACTCCTGATTGCGACATTTACCTGACAAGTAACTACGATGCAAGCTCACGCGACGTGACTGTAGACTACCGCGTAGTATTCCCGGCCGGCTTCGCTTCCGAATGCAACATTGTGCTCTGGCTTACCGAGAATAATATTGTAGCTCCTCAGCGCCAGCCTGACGGCTCTTACTCCACCGATTACGTGCACAATCATGTACTTCGCGCCGGCTTCAACGGCATGTGGGGCGACTCATTAGGGAAATCTTTCGGCATACAGCAAGAGGTAACAGGCAGCCTTACCCTTCATATCGAAGATGGCTGGGTAGCTGAAAACTGCGAAATCGTAGGTGCCGTACTCCGCACAGAAAATCATGCTGTAACTCAGGCTGCTTCAACTGCTGTAATCGGCGAATAACTCAGCAGCCAATCACTATTTGAAATTCTTAAAAAAGTGAAATACCTATTATGAAACGAATTCTTTTAAGCTTGATGGTAGTGATGACCACAGTATGTGGTTTCGCTGCCGACGCAGTGAAGTGGTCAATGAAGCTCGTGGGCGACAAGACCGAGAATCCCTCTATTCAGATCACTGCAACTGTAGCTCCGGGCTATCATCTGTATGCCCCTAATAATCCCGCAGGTGGCTCTCAGCCTCTTGTCTTCCGCTTTGACAATCTGAAAGGTTGTAAGCTTGTAGGCCAGCCTAAGGCAAACAAGGCTTATACCAAGGAATTTGACGATGTGTTTGAAGTAAATCAGCATTTCTTCACCGGCACCGTCACTTTTACTCAGCAACTCAAAGCTACTGACAGCAAATTCTCCCTGAAGGCAGAAGTTCAGGGTCAGGCCTGCAATGACTCCGGCTGCGTGCCTCTGTACAGCCAACAGAAATTTGAAGGCTCCGCTCCTGTAAAGGCTGATCCTGAAGAGAAGGCCAAGGAAGAGGAAAAAGCTAAAGAGGAGGATAAGGCAAAAGAGGAAGAAACAGTTGAAGCAATCGCTGACAATGTAGATTCAGTTCATGCTGAAGAGACTCTCCTCCCGGTAGCCGATCTCTCAGGCGTAGGTGCCGACAAGTCCTGGTGGGATAATGTAGAGGCAGAAATCAAACAGCTTGAAAATGCACCTGCCGAGCAGGAACGCTCACTCCTCTATATATTCATTGCCGGCTTCATAGGCGGTCTTATCGCCCTTGTTACTCCCTGCGTATGGCCTATGATTCCTATGACAGTATCCTTCTTCCTGAAGCAGAACAAGTCAAAGAGCAAATCAGTGAGTATGGCTGCACTATACGGTGGTTCAATCATCGTAATCTATGTTGTGCTTGGCCTTGTGATAACGGCAATCTTCGGTGCCTCCGCACTAAATGATCTTGCCACCAGCGCAATCTTCAATATCATCTTCTTCCTGCTGCTGGTAGTATTCGCCATATCTTTTATGGGAGGATTTGAGCTCACTCTTCCCTCTTCATGGACCAATAAGATGGACTCACGTGTTGACGCAACTACAGGCGCACTCTCCATCTTCTTCATGGCCTTCACTCTGGTGCTCGTTTCATTCTCCTGCACCGGTCCTATCATCGGTACTCTCCTTGTAGAAGCTGCCGCTACTTCCAACTTCCTTTCACCGGCTATCGGTATGTTCGGTTTCGCATTGGCTCTGGCTCTCCCCTTCTCGCTCTTCGCGATGTTTCCCACAATGCTCAATGCCATGCCCAAATCAGGTGGCTGGATGAATACAGTGAAGGTTGTACTCGGCTTCCTTGAACTTGCACTTGCACTTAAATTCCTCTCCGTGGCTGACCTTGCCTACGGCTGGAGAATTCTCGACCGTGAAGTATTCGTATCACTCTGGATAGTAATCTTCGCTCTCCTCGGCATCTATCTCCTCGGTAAGCTCCGCTTCCCGCACGACGATAAAGTTGAGAAATGCGGTGTAACTCGTTTCATGCTTGCCTGCATCTCTCTTGCCTTTGCGGTATATATGCTTCCCGGCCTCTGGGGTGCACCTCTTAAGGCTATCTCAGCTTTTGCTCCTCCGACTCATACTCAGGACTTCTCACTCTTCGACGGCGACGTTTCAGCTCAGGTTGACGACTTTGAAGAGGGTATGAAACTCGGTAAGCAACTCGGCAAACCCGTACTCGTAGACTTCTCCGGTCACGGATGTGTGAACTGCCGTAAGATGGAGGCGGCCGTATGGACTGATCCTGATGTGAAGAAATCAATTGATAATGACTTTGTGCTCGTCACTCTCATGGTTGACGAAAAGAAGGAACTTCCGGAACCTATCGAAGTTAAAGAGAATGATGGAACAGAACGTACACTTCGCACTGTGGGCGACAAGTGGAGCTATCTGCAGCGCTCTAAATTCGGCGCTAACGCTCAGCCTTACCACGTAATCCTTGACAATGAGGGTAAGATTCTCGCCGCTCCATTCCCCTACAAGGAGGATGTACCGGCTTATAAGAACTTCCTCTCAACCGGTAAGACCAACTACGAGAAGAAAGAATCTAAATAATTCTTTTAAATATTTTGATTACAGAGGCCGTGTCAGACTGAACGCTGACACGGCCTCCTTATTTCTTTAGGATGAAGCCTCAATCCTCAGGATTAGAAGCACTCTCCGAAGGTGCTTTGGGAAGGGTGAAGTGAAGCATCAACCAGCCTATGATTCCGGCAAGGAAAGAACCGACTACAATACCAAGTTTGGCATTATTGAGTAGCAATGATGTGACGGCATCGCCGGCATCGAAAGAGAGATTGGCAATGAATAGCGATACTGTGAATCCTATACCTCCGAGTACGGCCACCGCTGCCATCTGCGCCCAGTTCACTCCCTTTGGCATAGGAGCCATCCCGAGCTTGACGCAGAGCCATGAAAAACCGAATATTCCAATAAATTTGCCGAATACAAGTCCGAGAATTATGGCAAGCGACACTCCGTGGAATACAGATGCTATACTGAGATCACCGAAATATATTCCGGCATTGGCAAAGGCGAAAAGCGGGACGATAATATAATTTACCACCGGATGCAGCGTATCCTCCAGATCTTGCAGCGGAGAAATCACTTTATCGGAAGCGGTCTCTATCTCCTTAAGGTCGTTCATCTGCTCTTTGGTGAGAATGGTTCGAGAGGTGAGTTTATCCTCATCCTCAAGTGAGAAACGACCTATGCAGCGGCGAATTGTCTTGATATATTTCTTAGGGGCATAGATGGGCTTAGCCGGCACACAGAAGGCTATTAGCACACCGGCGATAGTAGGATGAATTCCGGCATTAAGAAATAAAAACCAGACGAAAGCACCGATACCGAGATAAAACATCTTGCTTTGTATCTTGAGTCGAGAGCCTAACATGAGAATACATAGTAATACTGCTGCTATGCCGAGCATGATGAAGTTAATGCCGGAACTATAGAATATTGCTATCACCAAAATACCGCCGATATCATCAACCACTGCGAGCGTGGTGAGAAAAATCTTGAGTGATACCGGCACTCGACTCCCGAGCATTGAGAGAATGCCGAGAGAGAAAGCTATATCAGTTGCCATAGGGATAGCGGCACCACCGATATAGTCGCTATCGCGCCCGAGAAGCCAGAATATTACTACAGGGATTATCATACCCCCGATAGCAGCTACTACCGGAAGTAACGCCTTGCGTACTGATGATAGCTCGCCAACGAGGATTTCGCGCTTTATCTCTAAGCCTACGGTGAAGAACATTACAGCCATCAGAGCATCGTTGATGAAGGCCATAACCGACATTGGGTGACCGTGGTGACTGAAGAGGTTGAATGAACCGAGCTGTAGCGCTATCTCATTAGTCCACAGGTCTTCATAGAGAGGACGCAGAAACGGAATATTCACTACTAATAGTGCCAATGCTGTGGCTACTATAAGTATATTTCCTCCGGTTGCATAGTTACGGAGAGTCTTTTTTGCTGTAAAGGTTGCGTTGTTCATAGTGGAATCTTGATATATCTTTGACATTAAAACACGACAACGGGCGTGAAAGTTGGAAAAGAGGATTAAATCTATTATCTTCGCAATGTAAAAAAACTGCTGCATGAAGACTTCCATCCCCGAGATAAGCGTAATGATACCGGCCTATAATGCGGCACGATATTTAGAAGCAGCAGTCCGTTCGCTCCAAGCTCAGAGCTTTTCGGACTGGGAAGCTGTGATAGCTGATGATTGCTCAACTGACAATACTGCTGAAATAGCCTCTGAGCTTGCTGCTGAAGACTCACGTGTGAAAGTGATAAGACTTGCCAAGAACTCCGGTACGGTATTTGAACCGCGCCGCCGTGCGGCACTGAAAGCACGAGGCCGATATCTTCTTGCTCTGGATGCGGATGACCTTCTTGCTCCCGATTATCTTGAGAAGATGCTTAATCGCGCTATCACCACCGGAGCAACTATGGTATGTCCGGCCATGTGGAGTTTTACAGATTCCACTCAAAAAGCTCTACCCTATTGCCCACTTTCCGGTTTTGACTATTCTTTTACAGCTCCCGGACGGGAACTTGTACGCCTCACTCTTGATGGCTGGGAGATCGGTTGTGGTGGTTGTCTATATGATGCAGAATTGTATCGTAAAGTTATCAGTAGTAATGACAGCGGAGATCGCTCTCCCTTCATCGACGAAGTCTTCACTCGTCTCTTCCTTCTTGCCTCGCCTACTGTGGCCTTCTGCAATGCCCGCTATCTATACAGGGTAAATCCGCAATCAATCACACACGGAGCAAGTTTTAGACAATTTCAATTTCTTCGTAATGATTTGATTTTAAGTGATATAATAACACGCGAATATAGCATCGACAGCGAGGAGCGTATGCGAATGGAAGCTCAACTCTTCAATCACTTCATTGACTATCTGCGCCGCCTTCCGCTGCTTGATGGTGAAGACCGGGACAAAGGAAAAGCACTATTGGAGGCCAACTACTTGGCTTTAGACTTCAAGCACCTCAAAAGGAATATGCGAATTAGTCAACGTCTCCGATTCATAGCGAGTAGAGGAATAGCGCAAGGTGGAATTCTGCTACGCATTTATGACATTCTCAGGCATCTGATCGGACGTTGATAGCTAACGTATCAAAGGGCTTGGAGTTCCTCTTCCGAGATGATATGGTGATCAGGCATTTTGCGGCGATCAAGCGCAGGAACGGCTCGATAATTGAGAAGACACCCATTACGGAATGCGATGACTCTCGCTCCTGAATATCTGTTGCGTATGGCCACACACAGCTTGTCTGCTCCGCTCTTGTCGGTAAAGGCACCGGAGCAATACAGATAAATACCGTTGCGGTAGATTCTTACAGGATCAGGAAGATATTCGGAATTCGATTCGGGCAGATCCTGCTCATCACTCGATGAGAATAGTAAAACTCTATAGATAGTTGCTCCTTGGGAATCTGACTCTATATTGCCCTCAGCCAACAGAGCATCATCACTACTGTCTTCAGGCTCATCAGTGAGAGTGACGGTAATACCTTCCCGCCCGGTCTTTATATATACGTTTTTAAGGCCGGCCTCTTTCAGAAGCGGGTCAATAACGGATTTGATCAATGTCTCAGCCGAAGTTGTCGTGACTATTGTCAGAACCACAGATTGCACAATTGCGTCCGGATTGAGTCTTGCATCTGCCTCGGAGCCTGTGGCAATAAAAGAATCTGAGATTACATTGATTCTGATGTGGTCGCCGGAGTCATTCGCACCGTCGGATATTGTGTAAGAGAGAGTATTAAGAAGATCGGATGCCGGTTTTTTCACAATTTCCGACATTGCATCGCCCGGTTTAATTCCGTCAATTCCTGTCTTAGAGATAAGGCGCTTAAGCTCAGCTCGAAGCAGTGAAGAATCAGCATAGTCTGAAAGAATCACATCAGTTAAGGCCACATCGTGTTCTATGGCTTCAAAGTCTGTATTTTCAATAATTTTACCGGCACTTGAGAGAAGCACGTTCTTCCCGTTAAGTCTACCTATAAATCCAAATTTCATAGAGCCCGAAGGTACTACACTCTCTATGCCCTCAATCTCTTTTTTCACCTTTCCGGAGGTTGTAATTACGGCCCATTGTCCGGATGGAAGATGAGCCATCAGCCGGGTTGTAGAAATAGGATAAAGAGCGAGATATTCAGTAGCGAGCAGCTGCTCTCCTTTGAGATTGCGAAGTCCGAAGGTTTCACCTTTCTTATAAATGAAATATTTTCCTGTGATGGCTCCGATAGAGTCAATATCCGAGCCGGTGTTGTGAAGCTCGCCGTTAGTATCCATTATAGCATATCGGTCACCGGTCTTCACCGGCAGATAACCTTCACTCCATTCTTCCGATGCCGGATAAGCTCCATCAGGGAGTTCAGCTTTTACATCGCCTTTCTTATTAATAATGATCCAACCGGCCTTGTTCTTCACTACCGCAACTCCTTTATGGTATACTGTAGCCTCAGAATATTTTGGTGCAACTACAGGACTGCCCTCGCTATCAAAAAAGCCTATATTACCGTCTGCATCAACCACTCTCAGCATACCATCGGAAAGCATTGCATCGCTTTGAACTATCTCTTTCCCCTCAACCGGTTCGAGTGTAGTCTTAACCTCTCCCTTAAGATTATAAATAGAGATGCGTTCCCCTCCCTTTACAGCCGGGAAAAGTCCTTGTGACGGCACGCCGGCCATGATAAAGTCCTCACATCCGGCCAATGGCTTAAAGGTCTTCGTGGAGTAAACGGCAACTCCTGAAGATGTGGCCAAAGAAAACACTCCTTCTACAACCGCTGAGGGAGCAGACGAAAAGGCTTTATCATAGATAGCACCACCTCTATTGTCAATAAGTTGCCAACCTTCTGAATCAAGAGCCGGTAGCGCATCAATATGGGAAGCCGGGCCGGAGCCATAGTCAGATGAACAGGATGAAAGGATAAAAAAAGTAGTAATAAAAAAGGTTAATAACACGGCATTGTGCAGTGCTGAAATTGTATGAGAGTGACGTTTTGCCATAATAATCCGGTTTATTAGATTCCAAAATTACGTAATCTTTTTTATATAACCAAATTCCAATGTCGCATGTACCCGCAATTTGCCCGGAGGAAGCGGGAAATATATCTTGTATTGCCATCTTGTATCCATCAATGCTATAATGGATGATTTTGTGACTCTTTCCATGAACAGGCTCCGGTAAATACACTTTTGAGAATTGAGAAAAAATCTTTAAATTTGTGGTCTTAACTGACAGCATCGTGAAAAAACTAAAATTATATATTCTTCCCGCCGCTATATTTACTATTGCGGCACAAGCTTCAATCATCACAGCCCCATCATCACAGACTGTTGAAGAGACAGCTAAGGAGAAAGTAGCTCAAGAAGATAATCTAATGCTGATAGCTGATGATATGGAGGCCGGTAATGCTCTCTACAATGCCGGAAGATACGCCGAAGCACAAGCGAGATTTGAAAAGGCGCTTTCCGGCGGAAACGCCGATGCGCGCCTGTGGCTGGCTCGTATCGCATGGCTTAACTATGACTCGGCAAAAGCTCTTGATATATATTCCGCTTACTCTAAGTCTTCAGCCGCCGGCAAGACAGCAGCACTCGCTGAGAAGGGAGAGAAAGAAGCTAACTCTATACGGCGCGCCACTGAGATGCTCAAGAGAGTGGAAGACATAGCCATCATTGATTCGATCGTAGTACCGAAAAGTGACTTTTTCAAAGCCTATCGTCTTGACCCGTCGTGTGGCACTATCTCATTGGGAAAAAATGGGGTTATATTCGCTAACGAAGCAAATGATTTCCGGATGACGGCTATGCCTGATACTGCCGGTATTATGACCCTAATGTCTGCGGAAAGACTCACCGACGGTTCCTGGAGCGCATACGAACCAATTGACACTAATCTCAATAAGGACTCCAATGCGCTCTATCCATTTATGATGCCCGATGGTATAACACTCTATTTCGCCTCTGACTCCGACGACTCAATCGGTGGTCTTGACATTTTTACAGCGCAGCGCGATCCGGTTGACGGCACTTTCCTGAAGCCAAGCAATATCGGGTTCCCATATAATTCGCCTGCTGATGACTATATGATGGCTATTGACGAGCAGACCGGCACCGGATGGTGGGCGACGGATCGCAACCTGATACCCGGCATGACCACTGTCTATGTCTTCGTGCCAAATGAAAGTCGACGTAACTGCAACCCGGATTCGGTAGATCTTAAAAATGCAGCTCGAATAGTGTCAATAGAAAGTACACAAAAAGGAGAAGATTACTCGGAGCTTTTAACAAAAATAAGCAATCTCAATAGAGCCGGGAATACTCCCAAAGAACGTGTATTCACCTTGAGGATGCCCAAAGGAAAAGTCTATACTGACTATTCCGACTTTCGAAATAAAAAGGCGAGCGAAGAAATGAAAAAATATATAGCTTGTTCTTCACGCCTTGCCAAGGCCGAGGCTGAACTCAAGCAAGAGCGCAGACGCTATCATGATCGACCATCGAAAGAATTGGCAACAAAGATACTCAAACACGAGGATGAAATTTATGACTTGCGGGCTACATCCTCTCGTCTCCTATCTGAAGTATATAGACTTGAGCTCGGAAACAATTGATTATTAACGCATAAACTGCATTACAACAATGATTTCATTTATAATAGCACTAATACTCCTGATAGTAGGCTACTTCACCTACGGTCTTTTTGTGGAGAAAGTATTCGGTAGCGATCCTAAACGCCCGACGCCTGTGCAGACAATGGCCGACGGAGTAGATTACGTACCGCTTCCTACTTGGAAAATTTTTCTGATTCAGTTTCTTAACATAGCCGGGCTCGGACCGATATTTGGTGCAATCATGGGCGTAATGTATGGTCCTGCTGCATTCTATTGGATTGTATTCGGTACTATTTTCGCGGGTGCAGTCCATGATTATCTTTCCGGTATGTTGTCAATACGCAACGGCGGTGCATCTCTTCCGGAAATTGTAGGGAAGCAACTCGGAGGAGGAGTGAAAAACACCATGCGCGTATTTGCCCTGCTTCTGATGATTCTTGTCGGCGCCGTGTTTGTATATAACCCGGCCGACCTTCTTGCCGGAATGACTCCCGACAGTCTTGACAGGACATTCTGGATAGTATTGATTTTTGCTTATTACATTGCAGCCACGCTTCTTCCTATTGACAAACTGATAGGGAAATTATATCCGATATTCGGCTTTGCACTGCTCTTTATGGCCGTTGGCATTATGGTGATGCTATTCGTGAATCGTGCTGACCTACCTGAGTTTTGGCAGCAATTCTATAATCATCAGCCCGATCCGGAGGCTAAGCCTATATTCCCCATGATGTTCGTATCTATAGCTTGCGGGGCGATTTCAGGCTTCCACGCCACACAGTCACCTATGATGGCCCGTTGCGTAAAAAATGAGAAATATGCGCGCCCTATCTTTTACGGCGCAATGGTTGCTGAAGGAATCGTTGCTCTGATATGGGCGGCCGCCGCTATTACATTCTGCCATGGCTATAACGGACTTCAGGAGACTCTCGGTAACGGTTCGCCTGCTATTCTGGTAAATAATCTCTCAGTATCGTGGCTCGGAACTTTCGGCGGAATTCTTGCAATACTCGGAGTGGTGGCTGCCCCTATCACTTCCGGAGATACAGCTCTGCGATCGGCTCGCCTTATCGCGGCGGACTTTATGGGTATAAGCCAAAAGAACGTGGGAAAGCGACTCCTTGTATGCCTGCCTATATTCCTGCTATGCTTCATTACCATGCTGCTGCCATACGATTCTCTGTGGCGTTACTTCGCATGGTGCAATCAGGTGCTTTCAGTATTCACTCTATGGGCAATCACGGTATATCTTGCCCGTCGCCGCAAGTTATATCTAATCACTTTAATACCGGCTCTCTTTATGACCTGCGTGACAGTCACATATATCTTCTTTGCACCTGAAGGTATCGGCATTATTGCCGACAGTCTCGCAGGACTCACCATAAGCTATGAATTCTCACTCGGCATGGGTCTCAGTGTCTCAGCACTTTTCCTTGTGCTATTCGCAAAAATGCTGCGTTCACAGGATAAAGAGGGTATTGCCGGTGTATCACTTGATTGACAACAGACTATGACCGGTAAAGAAATACTTTCTCACCTCGGAGATTCACGCAATTATAATCTTCATACTCATACCCCCTATTGTGATGGTCGCAGCTCTATCCATGATATGGTAGATGAGGCGGAGCGAATAGAGATAAAAGTGCTTGGATTCTCTTCTCATGGCCCGGTATCGCTTGGCTCACCATGCAATATACCATTTGCCAATGTAGCTCAATATCTGGCTGAGATACGAGAGGAGGCACAAGATTGCAGTGCCGTGAATATACTTTGCGGAATGGAGATTGACTACCTTGGGAAAAATGAAGGCCCTCATTCGGCATATTTTCAGGATCTTGAACTTGACTATTCCATAGGCTCCGTTCACTTCCTTAGAGACCGCAAAGGAGAATATCAGGATTGCGACGGAAAACCCGAGAGATTTGCCAAATATCTAAAGTATAATTTCGGCAATGACCTTAGATATGTGGTGGATAAGTATTACGATGCTTATCTTGAGATGATGCAGACCGGAGGATTCACTATACTGGGACACCCTGACAAGATAGCCCGCAACGCCTCTTACATTGACCCTGATATCGAGACCTATCCATGGTATCAGAAATGGATTGATACCCTTATTGACGAAGCGGCCAAAAAGGACTTTCTGATGGAGGTGAATACAAAAATCATGACTCGCGAAGGAAGAATTTTTCCTGCCGAAAATGTTCTTCCGAGAGTCATAGCAGCAAATATTCCTATTGTCGTGAATTCCGATGCCCATGAAGCCTCATTGCTGACTGCCGGCAGAAGTGCAGCTTTTGATATTATTGATAACATTAAAAACTTGAAATAATGAATATTGGAGATAAAATCCCCGAAATACTCGGACCCGATCAGGATGGCAAGATTCTTAAAGCCTCAGACTTTGCCGGAAAACCTCTTATTATCTATTTTTACCCAAAAGATAATACTCCGGGATGTACAGCCGAAGCCTGCGATATAAGAGACAATTATGAGCGCTTTCTCGCCATGGGCTATACAGTGGTGGGAGTAAGTAAAGACAGCGGTCAAAGCCATCGTAAATTTATAGAAAAACAACAGTTGCCTTTCCCTTTGATTTCAGACGAAGACCACAAACTTGCAGATGCTTTCGGAGTATGGCAGCTCAAGAAGATGGCCGGTCGCGAATATATGGGAATGGTGCGCACCACATTCATCATTAGTCCTGAGGGTGTTGTCACCGACGTTATCCGCAAGGTGAAAACCAAAGAGGCCGCATCGCAGATATTTGAACTCATTGACGGCAGAAACTCGATTAATCCGGCCTGATCACCAATCATGATAAGCGTAATAGTTCCGATTTACAACGTAGAGCGATATCTTCGTCAGTGCCTTGACTCGATACGCGATCAGACCTACCGCGACCTCGAGGTTATACTCGTGGATGACTGCAGTCCGGACGGCTCGGCTGCGATATGCAGAGAATATGTTGAGGCCGATTCGCGGTTTCGAATGATTCGCACTCCGAAAAATTCCGGACTTTCCGCGGCCAGAAATGCAGGTATCGAGGTGGCAACAGGCGATTGGATTGCCTATATCGACTCCGACGATGATATTGACCGGGACTATTTTGAGCGCCTTCTGAAACGCGCTGAGGAGACCGGCGCCGACGTAGTGAGATGCACATTCGATCGCTTTTCTTCATCCGGACCCATACCTACGCCGATAGATTTCTCCGACGACAAGGTGATTGATGACCCGAAAGTGCTGAATAGACTTGCGCTTCGGTTATTTTCCGCTCCTACCCCTGGAAGCAGCGACCCGGATATTGTGACTGGATGCTCGGTTTGGATGACCCTGTATCACCGTCGATTCACCCACGAACTCGGAATGAGATTTCCCCACGACCGCACTTTCACCAGTGAAGATGTGATATTTAACTTCGGAGTATGGCGCGCAGCACAGAAACTCACCATTATGAAGCGACCTATGTATCATTACCGTGAAAACGATTCTTCACTCACCCGTGCCCTTAAGCCGGACTGCATCGAAAGAGTGGTTCGCTTCTGCAACTTCGGCGAGAAAATGGTGCGAGAAGCCGGTTATTCTGAAGATGATGTGCTCTACGTAAAAGGGTATGCTATTGAGATATTCCGCGCATATCTCAAGCAGATGGTGCTCTCAACGATGCCCCGTCGCGAATTGTACAGATGGCTTAAAGAGCAGGCTGAAAATCCATATATCAAGGATATTTACGCTAAATATCCTTGGCGCGACTTACCATTAAAATACAGGTCAGGATTTCAAGCATTTGCAGAAAAACATCCACGCAGGCTTTCTCTCCTCATCAAGAGCCGCGAAATGCTCCGGAGCATTCTCGGACATTAACTGACTGAAACGACTTAATCAATGTCGTGCATACGCATCCTCATGCTTTCCGGGATAACAATTGCGTAACACTATCGCGGCTAATTTGTGAAGACGGCAAAAAAGAAGCAGCTCAGACTTTGAGCTGCTTCTT
>CAYNNV010000015.1:0-22924 GCA_964398625.1 uncultured Sangeribacter sp.
CATTCCCGGTATATTACAAAGAGGGTCAGCCCTATCTGATTGATGAGGCTGAACTACCGCTGCGACTCCCGCCCGTCGATTCCTATCTTCCTACTTCCGACGGCCGCCCGCCGCTGGGTAGAGCTGAAGGTTGGGTGACAAGCGAAGGCTATCAGCGCGAGCTCTGCACAATGCCCGGATTTGCCGGTTCTTCAGCTTACTATCTACGCTATATGGATCCTCACAATGAGGAAGCGCTTGTCGGTAAGGATAAGAATGAATACTGGCGCAATGTTGACCTCTATGTAGGTGGCGCCGAGCATGCTACCGGACACTTGATATATTCCCGATTCTGGAATAAATTCCTCTATGATATGGGATATGTGGTTGAGGATGAGCCCTTCCGCCGCCTTGTCAATCAGGGTATGATACAGGGGCGTTCTTCCTTTGCATATCGCATCAAGGGGACAAATAAATTTGTGAGCCGCGACAAACGCAAGGATTACGACACTATGCCCATAAGGGTTGACATATCAATGGTAAGCGATGACAAACTCGACATGGAGAAGTTCCGCCAATGGCGTCCTGACTTTGCCGATGCAGAATTTATTTGCGAAGACAATGGTGACTACCTTTGCGGGTCGGCTGTGGAGAAGATGTCAAAATCAATGTTCAACGTAGTCAATCCGGATGACATTGTGGCTACATACGGAGCGGATACTCTGCGCCTCTATGAGATGTTCCTCGGCCCGGTGGAGCAATCAAAGCCTTGGGATACTAACGGTATTGACGGAGTGAACCGCTTCATCAAGAAACTTTGGGGGCTTATGGAACGCGCTGACCTTGAGCGCACTGTCCAACCCACAAAAGAGGAGATGAAAGCCGCTCATAAGCTGATAAAGAAGGTGACTGCCGACATTGAGAACTTCTCTTTCAATACCTCCGTTGCCGCCATGATGATTGCCGTCAATGAACTTACGGCCCTGAAAAGCACAAATGCAGAAGTGCTCGATCTCGTAATTAGAGTAATTGCACCCTTCGCTCCCCATATAGCGGAAGAATGGTGGCAACGCACCGGCAAGGCCGGCTCTGTGGTTGACGCCCCCTGGCCCGAATACGATGAAAAATGGCTGAAGGAAGACACCCGCAAGTATCCGGTATCATTCAACGGCAAGATGCGCTTCACCATTGAAGTGCCCTCTGATGCCTCAAAAGAGGAAGTGGAGAAGGCTGCCCTGACCGATCCCGCCGCCGCAAAATGGCTTGACGGCAAGACTCCCAAGAAGGTGATAGTTGTGCCCGGAAAGATTGTCAACATCGTGGTGTAAGAATGCAATATCGGGGGCTTCTTCGCGTTACATTATTAAACAAATCCGATGTAATGAAAGAGATAGTCTTCGCTACAAATAATGAGCATAAACTTAGCGAGGCACGCCGAATTGCCGGCAGTGCCTTTGCTATTCGCTCACTTGCCGAAATAGGATGCCATGACGACATACCGGAGACGGCTGATACTCTCGAAGGAAATGCACGTATTAAAGCACTTTGGGTGAAAGAACACTACGGCTACGATTGTTTTGCCGACGATACAGGGCTGATGGTTGACGCCCTCGACGGCCAACCGGGAGTGATGACTGCAAGATTTGCAGGCGAACACTGCTCTCCTGATGACAATATTGATAAGCTCCTCAGAATAATGAGGAATGAAAATAACCGCAAAGCCCGCTTCTCAACGGTAATCGCTCTCGCCATTGGAGAGAATGTAGAGACTTTTGAAGGCACGGTTGAAGGGATAATAGCTCCGCAACGCATCGGAACCGACGGATTCGGCTACGATCCGATATTCATACCCGACGAAGCCGGCATCTCCTTTGCCGAGATGGGGCCGGACGCTAAAAACAAGATTTCTCATCGCGGACGTGCTGTGCGCAAACTTATGGAGCGACTGGCACAACTATGATTTTTTTCAACACCTAAACTTGATTTTCACTCAATGAAAACACTGAAATATAACATATTACACATTTTTATCGCGCTTACTGCATCAGTTGTGGCCTTATCTGCCGCAGCCGATGACTGGAAGCTGCATCCTACCTTCGATAATTTTTTCGGCAATGTAATCGACACTCCTGCTAAGGTGTATATTCAAGCTTATGCCACTGACATCAACAGCGTCACAAGCAAATATTCGGAGCCTATACCCACTCTCTTTGTATATGACAAGGAGAGCGACGAAATAGAATCCTACAATGCCCGCAACTACCTGAGCGCCACAATAGCTACCAATATCTATTACAACTCCCGCAAGGGATATCTGCTTATAGTATACGATGACGGCAATATTGATATTCTCACTGACAAGGGGAAGGTATACAATATTCCCGGTTTGGCAATGGCATCGCTTAATAGCTCTCGGAGAGTGAACGATGTGACCTTTGATGCCGACAATGACCGCGCATATATAGCTACTGATTTCGGATATCTTGTAGTTAATGACAAGCGCTACGAAATAGCTGAATCACACATCTACAATACCCCCATACTCTCTGCCGGACGCAGTGGCGACTGCATGGTGCTCCTGACAGACAAAGGTATTTATTCATCACCAATCTCCGCCCCTCATCTTTCATTGGATGCCTTCACACTGATTGATGATCAGCCCGCGAAAGGAATGTTGCCCCTTGACAACGGCAAATTTGCCTTTCGTCAGGGAGGCAACCTGATGGTTTGCACCCCGACGCCTGATTCTGCCGTCATCGGACCGGGCGGCGCCTGGGGTAATTTCACTCAGACTGCCGAAAACCGCGACGGCTATCTGCTTGTCACTCCTGATAAAGTATTTCTCCTCGCCCGCAACGGAGCGGTAACAAACTTCAAGCGAGAAGATTCATTTGATAAGCTCTCCAGTTGGGACGGCAACCGCTTCTTCATCGTGAACGGACGTGAGGGAATAGCCCCCGCAGTGTTGTCGCAAGACGTACTCACACCCACCGGTCCGGCCGTATTCCCGAATTCTCCTTCGGAATTTCACTCCACGGCTATTATCCCGCACCCCAATTACGGAATCATTGTGGGCAACCATGGTCTCAACATGACTTTCCCTGACCGCGAGATGCTCACCCCGGCTCTCTTCTGTAGCCTTAAAAACGGAGAATGGAGTCATCTTTCGCCCGCTTATCTCAATCCCGACTTTACCAATGTGGTTTACGAACCGATGGGACTAACCATAGATCCTGACGATAACCGATACGTATTTTCAGGCTCTATGCTCAACGGCATTCTGCGCCTTAACCTCTCTGACCCTGACGATATAGTGCTCATGTCGCGCCCTAATGATCCTCATGCGTCAATAAAAGGATTCACTGCAATCGCACCGGTGCTTGAATCTGATGAGGAGCTATGCTGCTTCGCTACTCCAAAATTTGACAAGAAGGGAAATATGTGGACACTTTACTACAACTACATGACCCCCAACGAACCGATATTGCGTATGCTTCCGGCAGCTTCCAGGAAAGCCGGAAAGTGGGATGATTGGGTCACTCTGCCTCTTCCCTCATGGTATGCAGCATCAAAAGGACAGATGATTCTGCCACTTTCCTCAACAGCCGGCAAAAATATGCTCGTAATTGCCAACAATTTATACGACGGCGAACTGGTGGTTGTTGACACAGGCGGAACCCCTGAAGATTCTTCCGACGACAAGTACTACCGCATCAACTCTCCTGCCGACCAAGACGGCACATCTATAGGTTGCCACTATATATATACTCTTTTTGAAGATCCTCAGACCGGATATGTATGGGTGGGAAATGACAACGGAGTCTTTTACTTCAACCCGACCAACGTGGCGTCAAAGCCTAACAGCGTGACCCGTGTAAAGGTAGCCCGAAATGACGGAACATCTCTTGCTGACTATCTGCTCAACGGCATTTCAGTCTTCGGAATTACTACTGATTCATCTTCACGCAAATGGTTTGCTACAGGTGGAGGCGGAGTGACGGCCACCACAGCCGACGGCCGCAACATCACTCACTATCTCACTGCTGAAAATTCTTATCTTCCTCATAATGATGTATTCGGCATAGGATATGATTCAGCATCAAATTCCATATTGCTCTCCACCGAGAAGGGAATAGCGCAATATTTCCCCGGTGGTACAGCCTCGGAGAATGGTGGTAAGGATGATGTAAAGATCTATCCAAATCCTGTGCGTCCTGATTATCTCGGATGGATCAATATTGAGGGATTGCCTGACAATGCTCTTGTAAAAATCACAGATTCCTCAGGCAGCATAGTACGAGAACTCGGACGCGCAGAAGCAGGAAGCACACGTTGGGACGGATGCAATCTGCGCGGAGAGCGAGTAGCAACCGGCGTATATATAGTATTCGCCACCGGCCCCGAGTCCGATTCAGAGACCATGGTAGGTAAAGTAATGATAGTGAAATAATTATACTCCACACAATATGGGCAAAAACAAACTAAAGAAATTCGCGGAGATGAAAAACTTCTCTTGCGTGTTTGAATACCCCTTCGCACGCCTTGATGCGGAGGGATTTCCCCTTAAAGGTGCCTGGGGCGAGAAGTTTTTCAAAAATACAAATCCCATTGTCCTTGAGTTAGGATGCGGCAAAGGTGAATATACGGTAGCTCTCGCACGCCTCAATCCGGACAAAAATTTTATCGGAATTGACGTGAAGGGAGCTCGAATCTTTACAGGGGCGAAAGAAGCTACTGTCAGCGCTCTTCCCAATGTGGCATTCTTGCGCGGCGATATTGAGAGCCTCAATAGCTTTTTCGCCCCGGAAGAAGTGGCGGAGATATGGATCACATTCCCTGATCCTCAGATGAAAAAGCGCCGCCACAGACTCACTTCGGCACGCTTTCTGAGCCTTTACTGTTCCATCCTTAAGCCGCAAAGCGTGGTGCACTTAAAGACAGACTCCCCCTTTCTCTACGAATATACCTCGCGGCTTGTGCGCCTCAATAATCTGCCTATGCTCAACGACTTCAGCGACCTCTACGCTGCTGATGACGCCCCGGCCTACGCCACAAGCATCAAGACCTTCTATGAACAGCAATGGCTCGCACGCGGCAAGACAATTCGTCTGCTTGAATTCTCCATTTCAAATGCCGATCTCAACGAGCCTGAGGAAGAGGATATTCCGCGCGATGACTATAGATCACTACCCCGCGGCATGATGCAAGGTATGCCTACTGAGCTGGAAAAACACCGTAACTGATTCTTAACATTTTACCGCTTCATATATGCAGCAACAACCTATTTATCCCCGACTCGTGACCGATGCCCTGGCTACGGTACGCTATCCCGGCAACGGAAAGCCCGTCACCGAGCTTGATATGGTGGAAGACGACATCCGGATTGACGGTCGCGACGTATCATTCTCACTGATTTTTGACAAACCCACTGATCCCTTCATCAAAGCCGTCACACGCTCTGCAGAAGCTGCCGTGAAACTTGCCGCTGACGGCGATGCTAATGTCACCGTCAATGTGAAATACCGGCGCCCGATAGCACCGAAGCCGGAGAATCCGCTTCCCGGAGTTAAAAACATTGTAGCAGTAAGCTCCGGAAAGGGTGGAGTAGGAAAGTCAACCGTAGCAGCTAATCTTGCCGTAGCTATCGCAGCTAAGGGCTACAAGGTTGGTCTCCTTGACGCTGATATTTTTGGCCCCAGCGTACCGAAGATGTTTGGCGTGGAAGACGAGACCCTATATATGGTGAATGAAAACGGCCGCGACCTCATAGAGCCCATTGAGAAATATGGAGTAAAGCTTCTTTCTATCGGTTTTGTAGTGCCCAAGGATAGCGCCGTGCTCTGGCGCGGCGGTATGGCAAGCAATGCTCTCAAGCAACTTATTGCCGATGCTGCATGGGGTGAGCTGGACTATTTCCTCATAGATATGCCTCCCGGCACTTCCGATATTCATCTTACTCTCGTTCAGACTCTTGGTATAACCGGAGCAATAGTAGTAAGCACACCGCAGGAAGTAGCTTTAGCCGATGCACGCAAGGGTATTGATATGTTTACCGGAGAGAAAGTAAATGTACCAATTCTCGGACTTGTGGAGAATATGTCATGGTTTACTCCTGCACCTCATCCTGAGGAACGCTACTACATCTTCGGCAATGGCGGCGCAGTAAGGCTCGCTCAAGAGCGCGGTGTGGCACTTCTTGGGCAAATACCACTTGTGGCCGACCTTTGCAAGAGCGGTGATGAAGGATGCCCTGCTTCCTCTGCTCTTAATATGCCCGGCAATCCGGACCCGGCGATAAAGACTATGGCCGATGCCTTCGGCTTACTCGCAGACAATGTAGTAGAGGCTGTGAAGCAGCGCAACGACCTCATCCCCCCTACCCATAAGGTGGAAATGAACGGGTAATAAAACGCATCAGTCCAAAATATTGAGAGGCGTATCAATTTCAGTTTGATACGCCTCCGGTGTTTGTGATTTATTTCTGCGACTGTCAGAAAGAAGCGCAGATTGCAGCCTGAATACGGGATACGTGGGCTTGCTGTCCGTCAAATTGCACACGGCGTCCGTAAAGATATTCTATACCTGCTGTGAGGAAATTGTTAATCTTATAGAATGCGTTGGCTCCGACGTACTGAGCATAGCTGTAGGGAGCCACACTGTCTTCGTCATGTTTGATAGTTGATTGTGCATAATTGCGCACGTGGCTGTAAAGGCCGGTGATGCTGAGTCGGTCGGTGGGATTATAGGTAAGACCGCCGAATGAACTCCATACTTCAACGCCCTTCATCTTCCCTTCAGCATCAGGAGCAATATCAAGGTTGAGATCGGTAAGATCCTGAATATAAGATGCTATACCCCGACCATAGTTGCCGGCAAAGAAGAAGTCGAGCTGCGGCAAGACAGCTACCTGACCGCTGAGAGAAACACCCCAGCCTACAACATCGGCATTTTTGTTTTGCGTATTATTGCGATAGATAAGATTGCGAAGAATGGCTGCACCTTTCACGAATCCGGAGCCGAAATCATAACCCACACTTACAGGGATATCAGGTACTCTTTGGGTTACCTCAGAATATTGATCCACTGGTCCCACCTTATACGAACCTGAGAATACCGGCATCTCAAGACCGGCACCGAGGCTCAGTCCATTACTGAATTTGTGGATATAGTCGACAACGCCGGACTGTGCCGAAAGAGCCGCATTTGGTCCCTGCTCGTCAATGGTATTGGGCATCACGTCTTCATTGCTGAAAAGGCCGTAATTGTAACCGGCTGTCAGTCCACGCCATTGTAAATATGCAAATTCTATATCAGGAGTATAATTGTCGCCCATCAGATTGACTTCAAGAAAGAGACCAAGCTGATCTTTAAGTCCGGGGAGAGCCACGAAGTTAAAGTTGAGTGTGGTCTGCTGGCCTGATATACCGAAGTTTGCCTTATCGCCGTGAGTTGGATCAAGGTCGATTGCGGAAGTGACGAGTCCGTTATTATTATTGATAGGATTACCAATGTCGTAATTTGCTGTCACCATGCCTTTTCCTCCGATTCCGAAGTAGAGTTTGCCATTGGCCGTAGTGAAGTGAATAGGAGTATCGGCAGGAAGATCCGTCGGAGCCGGACTCTGGGCGTGCATACCGAGGCATGACGCCGAAAGGAGGCAACATGGCAGTATTGCGCGCAAAAATGATGATTTTGTCATAAGTATTGGTTAAATAGTTAGAATAAGCAATTAAAAAGGGAGCGAGGAGCTATCAGTATTGTTCCGATTCATTCGGGAAATTGCGGTTCTTCACATCAGCAATATATTCCTTGACGGCAGAATCAATCGTATCGGCAAGATTGGCATATCTGCGGAGGAATCGCGGAGAGAATCCCTGATTTATTCCGAGCATATCGTGCATCACCAGGACCTGACCGTCGCACATATTTCCGGCACCGATACCTATGGTAGGAATTGACACTTCGCGGGTGACTTTCTCGGCCAGCGAAGCGGGAATCTTCTCAAGCACCATACCGAAACACCCGATCTCCTCAAGCATTTTGGCATCTTCAATGAGTTTTTTAGCCTCGGCTTCCTCTCGCGCACGAACAGCGTATGTACCGAACTTATTGATAGACTGCGGCGTCAATCCGAGGTGTCCCATCACAGGAATGCCGGCACAAAGTATTCTTTCGATTGATTCCCTAATCTCGCTGCCACCCTCAATCTTTACTGCCTCAGCGTGACTCTCCTTCATAATCCGGATAGCTGAAGCGAGAGCCTCCTTAGAGTTTCCCTGATATGTACCAAAGGGAAGATCCACTACTACGAGCGCACGACGCACACCTTTCATCACTGACTTTGCATGATATATCATCTGGTCTAGAGTGATGGGAAGTGTAGTCATATTTCCGGCCATCACGTTCGATGCGGAATCGCCTACAAGTATAGCATCAATACCGGCTTTATCAATCAAGCGCGCCGAGGAATAATCGTAGGCCGTGAGCATGGATATTTTTTCTCCACGCTCCTTCATCTCCACCAGCCGGCGAGTGGTGACTTTCCGGCTGTCATCAATAGTATTTGTTGACATCTTTATCAGAGAGTTGAATTACACTGCGAAATTACGCAATAATTTTATCTCCGCAAAATATAAAGACTGCGACAGCGGCATCAGTCAGACTTTCCATCGCGCACGTGCTGCTCGGCTAAATCGTTTGCCACAACCACTGCCTGCGATATGTGTGAGCAAATGTGGTCACGTGATATCAGCTGTATGATGTGACTCTTCTCAAGAGCTTCCCTCACGTTTTGCTGAACTCCTGACAGCACTATCACTATTCCTTCCCGATGCGAGGCCTCTATGAGGAGCTGAAGATTGTGAATACCGGTAGAGTCAATAAAGGGCACTTTACGCATTCGTATGATTCTCACCACCGGCTTTTCGTGAGGAGCAAGACGCACTACTTCATCAAATTTAGTGGCGGCACCGAAGAAGAAGGGACCGTCAATCTCATATACGGCTACTCCGGGGCGAAGATCAAGCACTTCATGGGTGGTCATATCTGTACCTTCAGCAGCATCAAGTTGATTACCGTAGGTGCGGATTGTAGTATTCTCTGTGACACGACGTAAAAATACAACAACAGCAAGAAGCATACCTATCTCAATAGCTATGGTGAGGTCGAAAATCACGGTAAGTAAAAAAGTAATCAAAAGTACCCAGATATCACCCATCGGATTGCCGGCCATGCCGGCTATGGTACGCCACCCGCTCATGTTGTAGCTCACCATGATTAGCACGGCGGCAAGGCAGCACATAGGCACCAAGTTGATTAGAGGCATTGCGAAAAGGAATATCAGCAGAAGCACAACGGCATGGATTATCCCTGCTACGGGAGTACGACCTCCATTGGTGATATTGGTCATAGTGCGAGCTATAGCGCCGGTCACCGGGATTCCTCCGAACAGAGGCACTGTAATGTTGGCGATCCCCTGGCCGATAAGCTCAGTGTTGGAATTCGTACGCGCTCCGGTCACACCGTCAGCTACCGTAGCACTGAGCAAAGACTCTATCGCCCCGAGCATAGCTATCGTAAAGGCAGAAGGGAGAAGAAGTTGCACAGATGCCATATCAAATCCCAGCTGATGCGGCATCGGAATGTCGGTAGCCATTTCTCCAAAACGATCACCGATAGTCTGTATTCCCTCAATTCCAAAGAATTGCTTCATCACCCACACGGCAAGTGTGACCACTACAATTGCCGTAAGGGCTCCGGGAAGTTTTTTGGAGATTTTCGGAGTAAAGATTATTATCAACAGCGATGCAAGGCCAACTATGGCTGTAGTGAGGTTTATGGTATTGAAATTGCGGAAATATACTCCCCATTTCCCGATGAAATCACCGGGTACTTTCTCCGTGATATCAAGGCCGAAAAAATCAGGCATTTGAGTAGAAAAGATAGTGAGAGCAATGCCGGCAGTGAAGCCAACGACAATAGGATAAGGGATAAACTTGATTACCGTGCCGAGGCGAAAGATTCCCATCAGGACAAGGATGCATCCGGCCATAAAGGTGGCCAATGCCAACCCTGTCAGTCCATATAGCTGGATAATATTGTAAACAATAACGATAAATGCGCCTGTCGGTCCGCCTATCTGCACAGTATTTCCTCCAAATGCCGATACGAGGAATCCGCCAATTATCGCCGTGATGAGGCCAATTGTTGGAGACACACCGGAAGCAATGCCGAAAGCCACGGCAAGTGGCAAGGCAACAATGCCCACCACGATGCCTGCAATTAGATCACGCTTAAAAGTATCTGCTGAATAATTTTTCCAGACCGACAAAATAGCCGGATGAAAATCAGGACGAGGGAAAAACTTCATTTTTCTTAGATATTAGATTGGTCAGATCAACGAAATGGAGCGCAAAGTTAGTAAATTTTCCCTCACAATCAAAAAAAGCTTCACCCGCGCCCCCTTCTTCCGACTATTATAGCAGGAAGGCTACTTCTTTGAAGGCGTATTTGCGGAGGGCGCCGGCGCGGTCGGTGAGATGAAGTATTCCGGTTGGCTCTACGGCCTCAATGCGCGCTTCAAATGTCTCTCCGGAAGTCGTATCCTGATAAGGATAATATCGGCCGTCTCCTCTCCATAGATTATGCATGAAGTCGGCGTGTAGATGAGAAAAGTCCTCCCCGAGGCGCTTTTCTACCGCATCCGCTACTCGCTCCTTGACATCGTGAAGGGAAAGATGACGCCCAAGCAGCAAGCACATAGACACAGGATTGGGTGCATCGCTAAGGAAGCGCTCCTGATTGACGTTGAGTCCGGCACCGGCTATTGTGTGCATTATTTCACGCCCCATTATAGAGTGCTCTATCAATATCCCGCAGATTTTTTTATCAGCCACATAAATATCATTAGGCCACTTCACCTTAGCTTCTATACCAAAGCTCTTGAGTGCATCTACAATGCCGAGTGCTACAGCCTCGCTTATGAAAAACTGGCGTATAGCAGGGAAAGATATCGGGCGATATAATATTGAAAAAGTAAGATTTTTTTCCGGCTCTGACTCCCAGCTGTTGCCTCGCTGACCGCGCCCCGCACTCTGCCGCAGAGCGGTGACCATTGTAAGATTACGCAATTGCGCAGCATTTTCAGCCACGTATGTATTGGTACTTGCGGTGTCGTCAAGGTCAAGAAATATCATTTTTCAATCAGGCAAATTTATTATTCTTGAGCCATCGGGCTGCTCCTCAATTGTCACCTTTACAGCATCGTCAGGGATGAAATCGCAAGCCACATCGGGCCATTCCACAAAGCAGATAGCACCGGAATTGAAATATTCTTCCGCTCCCATATCGGCTACTTCCCGTCCGTCTTCAAGGCGATAAAGGTCGAAATGATAGATTGGCCCTTCCTCCGACGAATATTCATTGACAATGGCAAAAGTAGGGCTGCACACTTCCCCCTCCTCAACTCCAAGCTGCCTGCATACTTCAGCCACAAAAGTCGTCTTTCCTGCACCCATAGAACCATAGAGTAAGAAGATGCGACGCCCATTCATGGCGCCTATAAATTCTTGCGCTGCTTCGGGCAGAGCTGCGATGCTATTTATCTTAATTTGCTTCATTTCCTTAGTATCGAAAAGTTAACTCACCGGATAGCGACATCAGGGATGGATAAGCGAGAGCATTTCGTCAATAATTTTGCGGTCATTGCTAAGCCTGGGAATCTTGCGTTGACCCCCGAGTTTTCCGCTTCCCGCTCTCCTAAGCCACTGATTGAAAAGGCCCTGTGGGGCTGTAGTGACCAAAGGGGGATCAAGGAAAATGGTATGAGCGCGTTTTGCGGCATAGTCGGAATTAATAGCCATAAGCGTATTATCCAAAACTTCTGTAAATTTCTCAATGTCGGCCGGTACTTTAAGCCACTCTATAAGCCATTGATGGCGACCGCGGTGGCCTTGTTCATCAGCATATACGGGAGCAGCTGTATAGTTTACTATCAGGGCGCCGGAGGCTTTACAGGCTGCTGCTATCGCTTGCTCTGCATTCTGCTCCATTAATTCCTCGCCGAATGCATTGATAAAGGTCTTGGTACGACCGGCTATAGTAATTTTCACCGGATTGACCGACTCTATCTTCACTGTGTCGCCAAGAGAGTATCGCCACAATCCATTTGTTGATGTGATTATAAGCTCATAAATCTCGCCTGGAACAACAGAGCCGACGCCTACGGTATTTTCCTCGCCCGGACGCCTGAATTCATAATATACGCCGGCATCTTGCAGAAGTAGCATAGAGTAAGATTCCGGCTCAGTCTGCACGGCGAAAAATCCCTCTGAAGCATTATAAGTCTCCAGATAATGCATTCCCTTATCATCACCCACGAGGTGACGGTATTGCTCGCGATAAGGATGAAATGAAATTCCGCCGTGGAAAAATACCTCCAATCCCGGCCAGACTTCACGCAGAGTAGAGCATCCGGTGATTTCAAGCACCTTGCGAAGCATAACCAGACACCACGACGGTACTCCCGAGATATTGGTGATATTCCGGCATCGAGCCGCTTCAGCTGCAATCAACGGCAATTTCTCTTCCCAGTCAGGCATCAGCGCTATTCTTTTTGACGGAATACGAAAAATATTAGCGGCCGCTGGAATACGATCAATGAGTGTTGCACTCAAATCGCCCACTTTTACCCCGGGATGAGGCTCAGCAAGAGTATTGGAAAATGAACCTCCCAATATCAATCCTTTGCCGGCAAACATTCTTGACTCCGGATTATTGAGCAGATAGCTCGCCACTGAAGAGGCGGAGCCTCGGTAATGGTTAAGGCGGAGCGAGTCGGCAGTGACGGGGATATACTTGGACGGGCCGCCGGAAGTGCCTGAAGACTGGGCATAGCTCAGGCATCGGCCGGGCCAAAGTATATCTTTTTCACCGCGTATCATTCTGAGTACTGCCGGACGAATATCCTCATAGCTGACAATCGGAACCGATGCGGCAAAATCCTCACTCAGAGACTGTGACTGCGCAAGAGCATCAAAACCATATCGTTGGCCATAGAGCGTGGACGAAGCCTTGCGGAGCATGTCGCGCAATAGCTTCTCCTGTATGCATACAGCATCATCAGCAGCACGCAAGGCACTACTGATGACCGGAATAAGTATCCTTCGTGCTATCGGAGTGAAATTGAGTGACATACGGATATTCGCATAAATGGTCTTACAAAGATAACAATTAAATTTGAAAAACTCCTCACCCGATAGTCAAAAATAGATAGGTGGCGAGGCGAAGTACGATTTCTGACTTGGCCTTACTTAACAAAAACACGATATTCCCATGGCCGGAGCATGGACGGTGCATCAGCCGACTGACCGGTAAACCAGTTAGTCATACCGAGAAGTATAGGAGCATCAGCTGTATATTCTACCTTAGCATCCTTGTTGCTGAGATTTGCTATTACAGTGACTGAATTATCGCCCTTGGTGCGTGAAAATACATAGACATCCGGGTCGGAAGTGGCATATCGAATCATTTTCCCACCCTCTTGTCCGGAAGCCAAAGCCGGGGAATTATGGCGAAGGGCATTTAGCATCTCATAGAAGGTAGTGAATTCATTGTTGGTATAATCAGGGGTGATATCTTGCTTGAAGAATTCAAAGGCGTGGTTGAATCCCACTTCCTGACCGGTATAGAGCATCGGGATGCCCGGTAAAGTATATGAAAGCACTGCGAAAGCACCCGTGGCAGGACCAAGTCGGTCAAATTCCGTGCCTTCCCATGAATTGAGGTCGTGATTGGTAATCATAAGCATACTGAAAGCATCTTCGGGATATTCTTTTGCCTGACTTTCAAGCAACTTATCAATGTCCGAAGCTGAAGTGGAGGGAAGAGTCTGATTGTGCTCCACGGCGTATCTGTTTACCCCTTGAGTGGCGGCGATTGCATTGAAAACCTCCTTCATCGGCCAGTTATAGTCAGCATCGAAGGCTTTCTGAGTGAGCTCGGCCTTGGAAGCTTCTGCGAGCATGAATACGGGCTTTATGGCATCAAGCTCGCGACGCACGTCGTTCCAGAAATCTGTAGGCACTTCCATTGCGACGTCGCATCTGTAGCCGTCAATATCCACTTCTTTTACCCAAAACTTTAAGGCATCGAGCATAGCGGCGCGCATCTTGGGATTAGAATAGTCAAATTTATAGGTATCAGTCCAATCAAACGGACCAAACATCTTACCATTCTTGTCAAGGGCATAGAAATCAGGATTGTCGGTGACCCATGCGTTATCGCATCCTGAGTGATTGCAGACCTCGTCAATTATCACTTTCATGCCAAGGTCATGCGCCTTCTTGACAAAATCTTTCATATCGTCAAGAGTACCGAATTCGGGATTGACAGCTTTATAATCCTTTACTGCATAATAACTGCCCAGCTCCCCCTTACGGTTAAGCTCGGAGATAGGATGAACAGGCATGAGCCAAAGCACATCAACGCCCAAATCGTGAAGGCGTGGAAGTTGCTTCTCAAAACCTTTGAGAGTGCGTTCAGGAGAACCCTGCCGCAGGTTGACCTCATAAATCACGGCATTACGAATCCAATCAGGATGCTTCACTTCAGTGGCTGCAGGAGCGACCGGTTTATTCTTCTTTGACTTGGCTGATGCAGTCATAACTGCTGACGCTGCAAGTGCGGCTATAAGAAAAATATAGCGTAATCTCATATCTTGTAATAATTAGGGGGTTACTATTCACTTATTTAACGTGCTGATATGATGAAATATTGCTCACTGCCTGGCCTCATGCAGAAAAGCGGAAGACCTCACGGACTCCCGCTTTCTCGCCGGTCAATTGCTTGACCGAACCAACATATTTAACCTAATATCAACAGTTTTAACAATAATTCCAATCACAAGCTATTAAATCATCAGAGATTCATACCTCTGCTTTTATAATTTAAACGCCTGCCATGGTAGATATGTTCACACTGCCGAAAAAAATATTTCAAAATGGGCCTAAACATACAGTGTCTTCAAGGTTTATGGCTTTTTTGAGGCGCGCCTACGGTGTTCATTTTCTGTTCTAACTTTCGGGGCTACTTAATCCCCATTGTATTCTTTGCCACAAAATTTAAGTTTAGGTTAGAAGTCAGATTGACGAGTTATGAAGCAGATAATCTCTTATAACCTCATACTTAAATAAAGTGATGCAAAGATAGCAGAAAAAATTATTATATGATATATTAGCAGACAAGCGTCTGTCGCAATTCTAATTACTTACTTATAAGGATTGACATCAGGAGGAAGGATTTTGCGGGGATCAATTGTATCTACCGATATCACAAGCGTCTTCGTCTCTCCTCTCCAGGGCACAGTGGCATTATAGCGCTTATACTTAAGCATCACCGGTTTGCCATTGCGCGCTTGTGTTGCTATCACCTTACCCAACTGTGAGTTAGGTGTAGAGAATATAAAGTCGCGCTTGTATTCACGGGTACTGTCCATGAGTGCCTTGTAGGAAATTAGCACTCCCTCGTAAGTCTTGAATACCACTCCTCGTTCTTCTATTGACTCTATATACCCATACTCAGTGCAGTCATCTGCGTATGGCACGAAGAAACGCACATAAAATCCTATGCATGTACCGATCACAATCAGTGCTACAAGGCAGGCCGAAAGCAAACCCCAGTTGACACGCCGACGCACTTGCCATGGTTTCCGGTCTATTTCCCAATATTTAGGATCGTCAGGGCTGAGCCGAGGTTCGCGCTTTTTGCGCATTGTATCCTGTGGTATGTTATTATCATTGAAGAAGTCAGGACTTCCATCATCATCATGTGAATTATCTATTCTCATGTCGGGAGTTGAATATTTTGAGCAGTTAAATTATTTAATCTTTCATCTTATCATCTATCATGATACGCGTCGAAGCAGCATGGCGCGCAGTCAGAGAGATATATACCATGGTCAGTATGCCCAGTATTATTAGCATTACAGTCTGAGCACTCCACACTAATATGGAGAATGCTACTCCGTCGGCATCGGAGATACCATAGATAGCCAGGCCAAACATTACCGCCACATTCCATGGTCCAAGGCCACCGTTGGAAGGAATCGCCATACCTATAGAGCTAAGAACGAATGCTACAAGACATGGAACCAAGCCATATCCCAACGAGGCATCGGCACAAAGTTCGCGCGTGAAGGGAAAAGCAAAAAATGCCACATATAGCTGCATAAAATAGCAAAACCAAATTCCAAGACTTAAGGGGATAAACCATCCTCTACCCTTCATGGCCGCAACTACAGCGAAACCCTGCCATAGCTCTTTGAGAAATTTACGCGCTTTTTCCACAGGCCCTGTGCCTCTTCCAAGACGAAATATCAGCAAAATAACTATACACAATGCCGCTATTCCCGCCCAAAGCCACCAAGAAGTGGCCAGAGCTACTATATCCTGACCCACTGAAAATTTCTGAAGAAAGGTAAGAATGGCACCTTGGGCAAGCACAACAGTGAGCAGAAGGATAAGGACAACTGTAGCGGTATCAGCAAGACGATCGGCCATCATTGAGCCGAACACCACCGTGAATGGCCTACGCGATTTACCGGATATATAGGCGCAACGCCACACTTCTCCAAGTCTCGGAAATACGAGATTGAGCGCATAGCAACCGAATATGGAGCACAATATTGCAAAGAAAGGCACTTTTGCACCAAGAGCTACTAACTGCATACGCCAGCGCAAAGCCCTGACTATATGGCTTATCACACTTATACCCATCGCAAGCAGTATCCATGAATAATCCACTCCGTGACGAAGTATCTCAACCACAGAAAGAAAACTTACTTTCTTAAACATATACCATACCAGCGCCACAGTAAAAAACAGCGGCAGCAAAAAGCGCAATGCAAAGCCGCCCAGCCTGTGAAGCCACGCGCTATTCTTCTTCTCCGGTATATTATCGGCTTTATTCACGATGCCTGATGATTATATTTGCAAAGTTAACAAATCTGCATCTATTTTCAACACTCTCCCCGAAATTTCCGCTTTTATCATCGTTACGGTAAATCTTTAGCGGTCATTTCACAAATAATTCGTAATTTTGCACTCTATCCTGCTTTATCGGGATCCATTCCACATAATGAAAATGAAGTTGCACATATTTTTGCTCTTTATAGCGGCCTTGTGTGGCTTGCAGACTCCTGCTACGGGCTCTACTCTCAACATTCCTGCCGGCACTAAAGCCATACCCACAGGGAAATACCGCTTCAACGAGTCTATTGACACGGTGATTCTGCCGGCTTCACTCACCTCCATAGGGATGAGAGCCTTTGCTTCATGCCCTAATCTGAAGTGCGTGATCATTCCTGACAATTCCGCTCTGAGTGTAATCCCCGAGCGTTGCTTTGAGGAGTGCCGCAGTCTTGAACAGATTTCCTTACCACGCAACCTCAGAAAGATTGACCGCCATGCCTTCACCAACTGCCGAAGTCTCAAAGAGGTGATTCTGCCTCCACAGATACGCACCATTGGAATGAACGCGTTTGCTTTCTGCGAGAGCCTCAAAGAGATAGAAATACCAGGATCGGTGGTAAGTCTAGATTCATACGCCTTTTCTTCATGCACATCCTTGGAGAGTGCCTCACTTCCTTCAAATTCTGCACAACTCGGTGAACTCATTTTTGCCTCGTGCCCTAACCTTAAACAAATAAAAGCCTGCAGCAAAGTGCCCCCGAAATTTGAATGCAACAGTTTCCTGATGGAGCCACAGATGCCCGAATTTTATGAAGACTGCACTCTGGTGGTTCCCGCAACTTCGGTGCAACGATATAAATCTTCACCCGGGTGGAGCATTTTCCCCAATATCACTACAGATGACTGAGTCAGCTGCCACTGAATTTTAATATAGTTTTCCAAATAGATACTATGGCCTCAACCGATACTCATACCCCCGCCCGCCTCCTTGAACTCGGCAATGCCCCTGTAGGCAAAATGCTGTTTAAATACAGCCTGCCGGCTGTAGTCGGCACTGTGGTTATGGCCATTTACAATATCATTGACTCCATTGTTATAGGTCATGCCATAGCTGACCCTAATGTGGTGAGTGGAATTGCGGTGACATTTCCGGTAATGAATCTTGCCACCGCTCTCGGTATGCTAATCGGTGCCGGTGCAGCTACCCGAATAAGTATAGTGATGGGACAGAAAGACCTCCGACGAGCTGAACTGATACTTGGAAATTCAGTACTGTTGACAATAATTATCGGAATTGCCTACATGACTCTTTTCGCAATATTTCTCGATAAGATTCTTGTGCTGTTCGGAGCCTCTGAACATTCGCTTCCCTACGCTCACGAATTTCTTATGTGGGTTCTTCCGGGGATGCTGCTGATGAATCTCACATTCAGCTACAACAACGTGATGCGCGCTTCCGGCTACCCATCCAAGGCGATGTATACCAACTTAATCGGAGCCGGACTAAACGTAATTCTCGCTCCTCTCTTCTTATTCGGATTCGGCTGGGGAATATGGGGAGCCGCTTTAGCCACTGATATTTCAATGCTTATCACGGCTATCTTCGTGATGGAGCACTTCTTCAATAAAAAGTCTGACCTACGCTTTAAGCGCGGGACATTCCGCTTCAACTGGCCGGTTATAAAGTCCGTACTATATATTGGCATGGCTCCGTTCCTTATAAATGTGGCCGGTTCCGTTATAAATGCATTAGTTAATAACTCCCTGCTTCGCTACGGTGGAGACAATGCTATAGCGGCAGTAGTCGTGTTCAATCGCTTTGTCACTATCTTCGTGATGGTTGTGATTGGCGTATGCCAGGGCATGCAACCTATCCTCGGGTACAACTACGGGGCACAGAAATTTCCACGCCTCTTCAAGACCCTGCGCCTTGCCGCCACCACGGGTCTTATCGTAACCACTGCGGGGTCGGTAATCGGACAGATATTTCCTCACAGCATAGCAGCAATGTTTATGCAGGACGAAACGCAGATTCAGGCTGCTGTGAAGTGCCTGCATCTCACCACCATAAGCTTCTGGATGGTAGGATTCCAAATAGTTGTCACTAATTTCTTTCAGGCTCTCGGCATGGCGGGTAAAGCTGTATTTCTCTCTCTTACGCGCCAGATTATATTCATGATTCCCCTGCTGCTTATATTGCCTCCCATATTTGAGCTTACCGGCGTATGGATTTGCTTCCCCATAGCCGACCTTGCCGCTACTGTCACCGCTATAATAATGCTTATAAATCAAATACGAAAAATCCGCAGGCTTATACCTGAATCCGCCACTGTAGCTGATTCCTGAACAGTTTGTCATATCATTTACCCAAATTCATCGAAAAATCACCGGTAAAAATATGTGATTTTTGGTGATTATGGAGAAAATAATTAAATTCGTGGCGGAAAATTGCCGAGAGGCATCCGGAAAGTAACAAACAAATAATAATTTTACTACATGAACAAATTCTTACTCTTTCTCGCGGCTTCTGCCATAAGCATCCCAGCTTTTGCAGCAGATGGATCCGTAATTGTAGATGAAGAGACATCTTACATCTATCGCGTGATATCGGAAAACGATGCCACAGTATCCTCGGCAGGTGTACAGACTACTCTCAATCCCACAGATGTGGTAATCCCCTCCACTATCACTTATGAAGGCAAGACCTACACTGTAGTGGCAGTAGGCGATAAGTCATTTGATGAAGTTGAGTCAATCATTAATGTCACTCTTCCAGAGACTATCAAATCAATTGGTGTGCAGGCATTCTATAATTGTCCTTCACTTGCAAAAATCAATATCAATGAAGGTGTGACTTCAATAGGCGACGAAGCATTCGCACTGTGCCCCATGCTCGGCAATGTCACTCTCCCCGCTACGCTGAATACTATCGGCTCATCCGTATTCCGCGGCACAAGCTCCATGACTGCCATCCGTGTTGCTGACGGAAATACTTCCTTTATCAGCGACCAGGGCGCTCTTTATGACTTCGAGGGTGACAGACTCATAGCCTGCCCCGGCGGTAAGAAAAACAATTTCGCGATTCGCGATTACTGCACCACAATTGATCCGTATGCTTTCGCAGGTACTTATATCTCCGGCGTCAACCTCTCAGGTAGCATTGAGACCATAGGCGACCATGCCTTCGACGCCTCTCACATTGAGACAATTACAATCCCCGGCACTGTTACCAATATGGGTAAAGCCGTTTTTGCCAACTGTACTGACCTCACCGAAGTAACTTATTTCCAGGGAAACAAGAAAGTATCCGACGGTTCATTCATGGGTTGTACTTCACTCACTAAGGTAAATCTTCCCACCGGAATCACTTCAATTGGGATGGATGCTTTCAAGGGTTGCTCCGCGCTTAAGGAAATTACATTCCCTAATACCCTCTCAGATATAGGCACAAGCACCAATCCTTTTAACGGATGTAGTTCCCTTGAAGCTATCAACGTAGCTGAAGGAAATCCTGATTACTCCTCTGTTGACGGCGTCCTTTACGATGCTGACGGCACACTGCTGATTCTCTGTCCCGGAGGTAAAAGTGGCTCATATACAATCCCCGCCGGAACAAAGACCATCTACAAATATTCATTCAGCGGATGCAAGAATATTACTGAAATTATCCTCGGCCCCGATGTTACACACATCGGTATGCATGCATTCGAAGAATGTACAGGGCTTACTTCAGTGATATTCAATAACAAGCTCACTGCTATCGATGGATATGCATTCATTGGTTGCCCCATCAAGGAGCTAAACCTTCCCGTCGGTATCACTGAAATAAGCTTCGGAGCATTCTGCAGCAACACCGCCTTGGAGAAGCTTATACTGCCCTACACAGTGAGCAACATTTATTCTGATGCTTTCAGCTATTGCTTCTCTCTTAAAGAGATTTATTGCCTTGCCCCGGATGTTCCCGTAATTGACAGTGCCACTGCATTCACTTATGTGCCTTCCACCACAATGCTTTATGTGCCTGCCGGTTGCAAGCAATATTATGAGAGCAACGCTATGTGGAGTTCTTTCTTCCCCGTAGCAACCGAGCTCCCGGCTCTCTCTGTTACCATCGATTCCGAGAGTGTTGAGATTGAGAATATTGGTGAAACAGTTCAGCTCTCTATTGACATCAAGGAAGAATTCCCCATCAAGGCTCTTGATACCACTTGGCACAGCAACAACTCAAGTGTTGCCAAGGTAAATGAAGATGGTCTTGTGACGGCAATCGGCCCCGGCACTGCTACAATTTCTGCACGTGTGACCGACAATACTGACACTTCTCACACTGTTAAGTGCACTGTCACTGTAATAGACGCGGGAGTTGATACTATTCTTCTTGACGATGACAATCTTGAGATTTACACTATCTCAGGCGTATATGCCGGCAATAGAATTGACGGCCTCAAGAGCGGTATATATGTCGTCAAGCAAGGCACAAAAACTATCAAGCACGTTGTGAAGTAAATCTCATATTACCACTTATCATGGAGGCTGCCTGATTTCGCTTCAGGTAGCCTCTTATGGTTTTATATGAATACCAAACCGTAGGATTAATGACACCCCGCCACGGAAGCAACTTCCTGTGTTGTCTCCCTCAGAGCCTTTCCCCGCAGGATAGTCTATCCGGCGTCACCCACGGTAAACGATAGCATCGTACCTACCGTGGCTACGAGCCGCCTCTCACCACATGGAGGTTCGGACAGCCGGCATCACGAGAAGCGGTATCCGCAACTCAGGGTTAATATGCACCTAAGCCCCGTCACAGACTGCTTCGCGGAGTGAGCCCACGGCTGAAGATTGCAGCGTTGAAGTGTTAAGCCGCAGATGCATTACCATACTCCGCCCCCTCAACCCCGGTAAGGAGGAGATTGCCAAACCAGTCGGATAACCGCAACCCGAATATTACAAAATGAATCGACAACTTTTTCAAGATATCGATTCAAATGTTTTGACTCAATTCTTACCCCTAAATCGCATTATTTGCATCAACCGGAAGCACAGACAGTGTAAGCAGGAACCGTCCTTCTGTATCTGCGGTAGGAGTATCTTCGGTGAGCATTACGTCAATTGAACGATTGTCATACTCCGCAACCACTTCAAAAATTGCATCGGAAGCAACATTTACTCCGGGATCGGTACCAAGGTCACCGATCTCCTGTATCAAGTTGGAGCAGAAATCCGTCACCGTGCGATTTGCACTGCCTCTATGTCCATCACGATACGGAAATATAAAGAAGTATTCATAATTACCTAAAGTACCGTCAGACGGGTCAAAATAGGCCATTGCAGAGACTCTCGGTGTCACTCCGAAGTAACTCAGAATATATCCGGCATCTGAATCGAGCCACAGACCATATTCATCTTGTTCAGGAAGAAGATTATAATTCGTCCTAACATAATTCACAGCTTCATCACGGCTTGCGCTATCAGGCACAAGACCGTATATCTTGGTCATCATATCCGATGCTCTTACTTCTATGGGAATGAGATTCTGAATAGCACGAGTTACTTCTGCTCCATTAGGAGCGCCTGATGCCTTATTGTTACTATTTTTACCTGATGCGGCGGGTGAAAGTGCCAGCAACGCCATGAGTGCGGATATTATCGTTATTGTCTTTTTCATAGTTGTATAGTATTAAACCTGATTAATATTGTTTGCTTATATCTTTACAACAATAACAAAGACAAAAAGGTAAATGTTAAAATAAAAATTTACATTTTTAACACTTTGCGTCCCTTCAGGAAAAAGAGATTCCGGACAGCGCATCACTGCGACATCCGGACATTGGGGATCAAAAAAATATGATTGTTGATTGTAGAGAGTCCTTGATACTTTAAGTCTCACTCAAAGCGCCTTATTTGTCGAAGCGGCGGTTACCCTCGTTATGCGCATCGTAAGGCATGGCATATCCTACCCCCGAAGGCCCGCTTACGAA
>CAYNNV010000016.1:0-22706 GCA_964398625.1 uncultured Sangeribacter sp.
CGCGACCCCCGGCGTGACAGGCCGATATTCTAACCAGCTGAACTACCGCACCATCGTTTTTTGCGTTATGCTTATCCTCTGATAAGCCGCTTGGAGTTGCGCTCCCGGGTGTCGTTGTTTCCCGTTTGCGAGTGCAAAGTTACGATGATTATTTTGTTCCACCAAATTTTTTAGCAAAAAAATCTCACTTTTTTTATAAAAAAATATTTCCTTACATCTAATTTGCAGAATTACAAAGGTTTGTATCGGAAGAAAAAAATTAAAAAAATCTTCTTTTTTTGAGGATCATCTTGAGATATCTCTTTCTTTGTGGCTATTTTGGTTCCCTCTAATTGAATTGAATACTATTTCCGGTAAGAGTTTTGGTCTGATCGTTCATATACGTTATTACTATTTTTGTAATACTAAGAGTTGACGCATCGCCTGCCGGAGCTAGGCAAGCGATTATGAGGTTAGTAGGATTATATGCCGAGCAGATCGCGAGTTATGTCAAGGGCGGTTTTTATTTCGTCATCTGTGGCTGATATGTGGGGTATGAAATCACCAGGAGCCTTAGGAAGAGCAAAAGATATTTCCGAGTTTGCAGAGTTCTTTTTGTCATGCCGCATTATTTCTATAAGTTCATCATAGTCATTGCAGCCATACCCCCACGTCGGGAATATTGTTTTGAATCGCGACGCAAATAGTTGCAGAATTTGAGAGCTGAAACTACACTTCATATTTGCGAGAATCATCTCGGTAATCATCCCTTGCGCTACGGCAATGCCGTGCAGGATGGACTTACCGCGACGGATTGAAAGACTCTCAAATGCGTGTCCGGCTGTGTGGCCGAAATTCAATACGTGTCGCAGTCCATAGTCGTGCGGGTCAGCATCAACAATCCGTTTCTTTACAGATATGAGGTGTGGAAGCAGAGCTCCGAATTTTTCAGGGTTCTCAATCAGTTCTTCCCCTTCGGCAAGAATCCGGCGGAATAACTCCTCTGAGTCAATAAGTGCGGTTTTTAACACTTCCCCGTAACCGCTCAAAATTTCACCTTTCGGCAGAGATGATAGCCATCGGGTATCAATAATCACATATCGCGGAGTATGAAAAGCTCCTATCTCGTTTTTAAGACCATTGAAGTCAATAGCAGTCTTCCCTCCAACCGATGCGTCAATCATAGCCAGAAGGGTAGTGGGAATATTGACAGTATTGATACCTCGCTTGAATGTGGCAGCCGCAAATCCTCCGGCATCTGAACAGCTGCCGCCACCTACGCAAATCAGCAAAGAGTTGCGTCTTGCGCCGAGATTAATAAGGGATTGCCATACATTGCAGATATTTTCAATAGTTTTACCGGCTTCGCCTGCCGGAGCTTCTATTCTGTCGAAGTTTTCTATACTCTTAGCGAGAGGGCTAATTAATAGATTCTCATCGATATATGTGATTGCCGACGCCGGATTTAGCTCGGAAAGAATTGCAGAAACGGCTTCACTAAAGTCTGTGGCAAAGATAATCTTACTCACGTTGTGGTAAAAAAGTATTTATATGGTATAATTATAAGATTATTTAAGTTCGTCGATAATGGTCAATATTTCCGATGCACAAGTTTGCATATCAGGGAATAATATGTTAGCTCCGGCTTTTACAAACTCCTCCGGCGGTATTGGCCCGGTGAGAACGGCAATCGTGAAAATTCCGGCTCTCACGCCTGACTCTACACCGAGTGGGGCATTTTCAATCACAATCGCATCCGCGGGATTTACATTGGCGAGTCTGAGTCCGGCGAGATACGGCTCGGGGTGGGGTTTCCCATGCATTACGTCGGCTGCTGTCACCTTCTTGCTGAATGCGCCCGGAAAATCTAAAGATACTTTTTCGAGCAGTGAGGCTTGAGCCGAACCGGTCACAAGAATACACTCTACGCCGGCATTAAGCAAGCCGGTGACGGTGGTTTCTGCTCCGGCTATCTTATCGTGTCTTCCGAATTTTTTAAATAAAGCTGTCTTTTCGGCATAAAGTGCTTTTGCTTCATTCTCGTCTACTTCTCTTTTGAGTTCCCTTTGGAAGATGTGGTTGATAGTGGCTAAGCCGGTCATTCCTTCGTATAGGAAAAATTCATCGCGGGTGCATGTTATGCCGTGAGCCGACATCATAGTGTGCCAGGCATCAGCGTGGCTACCCATAGAGTCATAGAGTGTGCCGTCCATATCGACGAGTGCAGCGCGTAGATGACCGGGATTGTTCTCTCTCCAACGGCGGCATATTCTTTTTATTTCTGTAGATGACATTTTAAGTTATTTTGTGACCCTTAATTGTCGCTCACGGCAGCCATTTTCACCAGTTTAGCGAAATAATATCTCAGTTCTTTCATAAGATTGATATTATCACTCTCGGTGATATTCAGTCTCTTGCGAGCATCTTCCACATTGTACGATGCACTTCCGAAGCGCACTTTGGGATTGTCGAAATTTCCGCGTATGTTAATACCGAATTTCATTGGTATCGGCGATTTGAGTACAGAAAGGTGATAATATAGATTACCGCCAAAGTCATTTACTCCCATCATTGAAAGACGGTAGCGATTGAATTCGAGGATGAAGGGATAAAGCTGCAGCAGATTGTCATGAGCGGAGCCTCTCACAGCAATGTTGGGGATTTGGATGTCATCATCAGTACGGATAAGGAGCATTTTTGTGATATGGCGTATGAACTTTGTCTGGTGAAGTGTTAGCCCGGTGCCGTTAAGCCCCATCTGTGCAGTCATTGACGGCATGTTGATATACATATTCGGGAATATTCCGAGACCGGCATTAAGAGAAAGCGACAGACAGCCTGTGAGGTTTTTCATCTGCGGAGCCATACGCAGGATTGACGGGAAATTAGCATAAATTTCAGTAAGCTC
This sequence comes from uncultured Sangeribacter sp., assembly GCA_964398625.1. GTDB lineage: Bacteria > Bacteroidota > Bacteroidia > Bacteroidales > Muribaculaceae > Lepagella. Next base: position 2,888 of record CAYNNV010000016.1, read on the forward strand.
TGCATCGGTGATATTGAGGTATGCATGCATGGAAGTGGCAGCAGCATTGTCAGTATCCCATTTGAAATTCATGAATGCATTGCAGAAGTCGGAGCAGAGAGTCAGAGTATCAACGGTCAGGGCTGCATCAGCCATAGTGAGTTGAGTACCAATATTGTAAAAATGCAGATTGGTATAATATGCATTGTTGAGTTTTACTCCGAGATGTGCTTTTATATTTCGCGGGAGAAGCACCTCAACAGTATCGCTTGCAGCAAGTTCGTGAGGATCTTCCGGAAGATTGCGAATATCTGAGATCTTCTCGTTTCTCGCAATGGCATTGTGACGCTTCATTTTGCCATTGTAGTAAGTATGGGCTATCTCGTTGAGGTTGAGTGTATCCATTGAGATATTGAGATTGATGTCAGGGAAATCGGCTCCTCCAGTCAAGAAATCTCTTATTCCGATAACAGAGCCGGCAATGGTCACATCGTTTGACTGTGATTGCACTTCAAAACGGCGCAACAGAAATGTGTCAAGCGAAGCTCTGATGTTCAGTCGACCAAATCTCACGGGGTTTGGATAGTGTCCATGATAGAGATAGCCGCTACCGGATTGTACCAATGAATATATCTTCCAATACTTCAACATATTCTTTAATCCCGACGATACATCGGCTCTGATATTTCGCTGTTTATCCTCGTATATCTTAACCTTTCCTTTAATGTTTTGAGTTGCAAGCGGAGCGTTGTTAAATCCGGTAGTGAGAGAAATGTCGTTAAGCCCCATTCGCATATCGCCGACGTTGGCCTGAGCTTGGCGAGCCTTTAATGAGAGTGACGATGAGGCCTGCGATGCGGCAGCGTTGAAGCCAACGTCTTTAAGGAGTATGTTGCTATTCCCGGTTTTTGTGGTCAGCGAGGCAATATTTCCCTTAGTGGTCAGCGCTCCGGAATCGTTGCCGGCTATAAGTGAAAGCTCCGATATATTGATATTTGCATCTGCATGTTGAACTGATACTTTAGCTGCATCAAGGCTTGCGGAGAGATTGGAGATATTATTGGAATTTCCCTTCACCGTCAATCCTACTTGCTTCATATTGCCCTTAACGGCAGAGCCGCTTACGGATATTCCGTCAATTTTGCCTTGACCTGATAGTGCCCCGTGGTCAGCAAGAAGGTCAAGATTCAGAGATGGGCCGGTGAGAATAAGATCAGTTCCCGGTACAGAATACCTGAAATCTTTTACTCCGACTTTCCCTGTAAGCAGAATAGCAGCGAGTCCGTATTTTTCAGCATCTGTAAGATTAAATTTTACATGTGTATCAATATCAGCTTTTCCTTGAAGGTTGACGCTGCGGGCACCATTGAATATAGGTAAAAGGCGGCTGCAATCTGCTTTGCCCTTTACATTTGCTATGATTTCAGGATTTCCGAATATATCGGTAAGAATGCCGTTGGCTCTTACGGAAGTCCCCGGAGCTTCGAAACTCAGATTCTCAAGTGTGGCAGTGCTCTGTGAAGGAGCTTTGCCGTTGAAGTCGACTTTACCCTTCATTACAACATTTCGGAATGAGAAGTTGCCTATACCTGCCATAGTATAGTTGAGCGAAGATGGGGGCACGTTTATATCAATCTCAAAAGAAGGAAGGGAATCGGTTGAGTATTTATAAGGTTCGGTGAGGCGTGCAGAAAGATATATGGAAATATCCGATTTCATCGCGGAAATTCCCGGAATTATCTCTTGCGGAAGATAAGCAAGGAATTTAACAAGCTCTACGGGATCAATTCTGTAGTCAAGCTTGTCAATCCTGCTCTTCTCAGGAGAAATACCCATGTCAAGGCGCGTGGTCATATTCCCGAGATTAATTCCGAAATTCTCTAATTTTACTCCGAATGGTTTGAAATTAAGGTTAATGTCGCCATCTATACCAACCGGGAAGTGTGACAGGAGGCGAAGGTTGCCATATTTTGCACTCACAAGCGCATCCAGACCGAGGCGGTAGCCGTTTTTCAATGAGTCGTTTTCTTGGATTGCAAACGACTTGAGGTCAAGCTTGCCGCTGACCTGTTGAGATGACGAAAAATAGTTGATTTCACCGTGATTTTTCAGTAAAATCCTATGCGCTGAAAATTCCGGAATTTTGGTAGGTGTATCTGTATCTTCTGGTATTATAGCGTAATTGTTGATAGAGTCGTTATATGATACCAGATTAAGATAGAGGCCGTCAATTGTGACATCCGACAGGCATATTTTCCCCTGTATCAATTTTAAAAGATTTATTCCACCGGAAAATCCCTTGATTTTTGCTAAAGAATCAGCAGATTCAGGCAGCTGATTTCGTATGGAAGCAGGTACATTTTTGAGTGTGCGTGATATTACCTCTACGCTATCTATTTCCAGTGAAAAATGGGGGAAAGAACTCCAAACAGTGAATCTAAGGTCGGAGGCTTTGAAGTCGGCATCAAGGTACTTACCGGCATATTCGGTGACAATGGGAGTGAGGCGTTGCGGGGTGAGGTAGAGAGTTACAGCTGTGAGCAGCAGAACAATAAGAAGAATTACTCCCGCAATCGTGCAGCCCGCAATCTTCAGGATGCGCAGTAGCATACTGTTTCGCTTGGATTGCTCAGGACGGGTATCAGTACCTGTAGTTGCAGTGTTTTTCATCTTATTGTCTCAGGAGTTATTGTTTTTTTGTATGTAGTTCTTAATGAGTCACTGTGATATGAAAGCAATGAGTCTTTTTCTCAAATTTCACGAGACACTCCATATTTCTGCGTTTGTCATAAAGCACTTCGGCCAGGATTTTCTTGAGGTCGGCATCGCTAAGATTTTCGCCTTCACCGGCAAAACCATTCCAGGCAATGTCAAAGGTTGTGCCGAACATGTGAGTTGAACTGTCTGTAGCATTGATATTTACCTTTCTAAGTTTATTTACCGAGGCTTTTGTTCGCAATAGACTGGTAACTAATATTTTTTTGCCCGGTGCGCCTGCTTCTGCGGCTCTTTTGGAAAATTCCTTACCTATAGAGTGAAGCAATTTTGCTGCTTCGGGTACAAGATACGGTACGGAATGAGTGAGTTCAGCTATCTCAAAATCTTCATTTGACGTCAACTCTTTCAATTCGCGAGATGGCTTGATCTGACCGTTGATGTCGTCAAGAGGTTTTATGCCGAGAGCTTCAGCGTAGGCATATTGGAATCGGTTGCTGTCATTGAAAACTATCGGATAGTTGCGGTCGCTGCTCATATATGACAGCATAGTATCAAAGTCCTCATCAGGGGTAGTTTTCAGATGAGCTACGAGTGATACAATATCTTCAGTATCTTTTTCGATGTCAGGACGTTGGGGTTTCTTTTCTGCGCAGGAGAAAAGAATGGCAGTGGTAGACAATCCCAAAATGGCCGGTATCAATCTTTTCATAAGCTTTGGAATAATTATTATCAGAATTACTCACAAAATTATTTAATATTATTAACATTTCAAAATCCGGATAGTTTACGAGTAGGGCAATTCTCATTAAACCTCATTAGTTACTACCATGATGATTTTGATGCGTTGCCTGTGAAAAATTGTGAAAAACAAAATTATATTTGCAAATTTAAAAAAAAGTTATAACTTTGTACGTGAAACAATTTTTAATCATTATGAAGAAATTAAATTTAACAATTATCGCATCCGGTGCTATCTTATTGATGGGTTCATGCAGTGCCGATAATATTCAGGATGAACCGCAGACGCCGGCTACAGAAGTTACGGATATGGCTTCTTCTCTCCCTTCTTTGAAGAGTGAAAGAGATATAAGCTGGCTCCGGAATAGTGACAAAAATATTGTTTTTGAAATCTCGGAATTACCTTTCCCGCAGGATGATGGTGTCACGGCATTTTATTGTGACTATAATACGATCGGAGGCTCTGTTACTTTATCCTTCGGTGAAGAATTGCAGGATTGCAGGCTTGCCGGCGCTTGGGTGAAGAGTGAAGACAACCTTGAAACTGTGGCAGCTGAGGATAATGCCAAGTCTTTAGAAATACCTTCGGTAGGTGTTTGCCATATTACAGATTCTGAGGTCACTTTCACCGTGTGCAGCCCTAAGGATTTTAAAGATGGTATTAGAGAATATACTATCGGTATTTACGTTCAGGGCGTGAACGAGGGGAAAGTTGCTCGAGGCCTAATATGTGCTACTATTACTGAAAGTAATGGAAGTAGTATGTTTTTTACTGAAAATTATGAAGTAGTTGACTCTGACATCACGACTTCCGGTATTAATAATTGCACCCTTGTAGTGCCTTCAGAGGGTGGAAAGATTTCTCTCCGGCTTAATCAGCCAAGAGAAGTGGAATGGATTGGTGCTGATACGTCAGCCAATGAATCTCTTACGTATGACAAGGCCTCTGAGGGCGCATTCTGTTTCTTTACCCCTATGGCTCAATATCGAGTCGAAGAGAAGACCGGCCGCATGGAAATCAATGTTTCTGCTAATGATACAGGTGTCAAGAGATATGATAAGTTGGATGTAATTGTTCTTCCCACAAGGGAGGAAAAAGAACTGAATCCGTGTCTGGAGAGTGGCCGGGCCATCATAAATATAGTTCAACTCTGAGCTGCACATTTAAGGGCTTGGTTTAATAATGGCAGATCGGACCCGGCAAGGTATTTGCGTGGGTCCGATTTTAGTATATAAACGTTTTGAAAGTGCGACAGGGGTAAAACTCACAGTCAGGTTTTCATGAACTGTTTTGCAAAAATAGTTGCTTTTGATGCGGTTGTCCTGAGTTTATGAGATGTAAAATAGTTTGCGATTAGGATAAAAATTCTTAAATTTGCGAGATAAACAGATAGTACTCGCCATGCCATTTTCTCAACCACATACCATCCCAATGAGAGCTACACTTAAGGAGGCGCTCGAAAAGATAAATTCTCTTGGAGGGGCAGGGACCACGCTCTTCGTGCTCAACGATTCGGCGCGTCTCGCCGGCACACTCACGGATGGCGACGTGCGCCGAGCGCTGCTTCGCGGGATTGAACTAAACGTTGAAGTTTCGGCTGCAATGCGCTCAGATTTCGTAGTTTTGACTCCGGATAGCAACATTTCTGAAGTTCTGTCAGAGGCTCGCAAAAGGGGAGTACGCAGACTGCCGAAAATAGATGCCGAGGGGCGGCTGGTGAATGTCATCAATCTTGATGTAGCCAGTACGATACTGCCGGTTGATGCGGTTTTAATGGCCGGCGGGCGCGGGGAGCGCCTTCGCCCTCTTACCCTCACTGTGCCCAAACCGCTGCTTAGGGTGGGGGAAAAAGCAATAATAGACTATAATATCGACGCTTTGATGCGCTGCGGAGTTGATTCTATATTTGTAACAGTTAACTATCTCCATGAGCAGATAGAAGCGCATTTCGCACATCCGCGAAACGGAGTGAAAGTGAGGTGTGTGAGAGAGCCGCGGGCACTGGGAACAATCGGTTCGCTGGCACTGGTTGAGGGTCTTACCCACGACAACGTGTTTGTGATGAATTCCGACCTTCTCACGAGCATTGACTTTAGCGAGATGCTTGACCGGCATATATCTTCGGGTGCTGACATGACCATGGCTACCGTGCCCTATACAGTGTCTGTGCCATACGCTATAATCCGTTCGGACGGCGACAGAGTCACAGCGCTTGAAGAGAAACCGACATTCAACTATTTTGCCAATGCAGGCGTTTACCTATTGCGGCGAGAGCTGATAGCCGAAATCCCCTCCGGCGAACGCGTAGATGCTCCTGACTTCATGGAGGCATTGATTGCATCAGGCAGAAAGGTGAGCTGGTATCCTTTGCGAGGCACTTGGATAGATATTGGTAGTCCTCAAGACTATCAGGCGGCCTGCACGCTGATGGGCTCGGCACGCTGAGTCCGATTAATTAACTCAAAAAATAGAAAGAGAAAATAGAAAGAGAATGGCAGATTCAAATTTCATAGACTATGTGAAGATTCTGTGCCGTAGCGGCAAGGGTGGCGCCGGAAGCCGGCATTTTCATCGCGCCAAATATGTGCCGAAAGGTGGTCCCGACGGTGGCGACGGCGGTCGCGGCGGCCATATCATTCTTCGCGGCAACAGGCATAAATGGACGCTTATTGATCTGCGATATCAGCGTCATATCTTCGCTACTGATGGCGAGAGTGGCGGTGCCGGACGTAGTTTCGGTAAAAATGGTGAGGATCGTATCATAGAAGTTCCCATTGGTACTACAGTATTTGATGCAGAGACAGGTGAATTTCTTGCTGAAATCACTCAAGACGGAGAGGAGATTAAGTTGCTACGCGGAGGCAAAGGAGGTCTGGGCAACTGGCACTTCGCAACCTCTACCAATCGAGCTCCACGCTATGCACAGCCGGGCCAGCCGGCTATAGAAAAGGCTGTAGTTCTTGAGCTTAAACTTCTTGGCGATGTAGGCCTTGTGGGTTTTCCGAATGCAGGAAAGTCGACACTTCTTTCTGCCGTATCAGCTGCCAAGCCAAAAATCGGTGATTATCCCTTCACCACCATGGAGCCTTCCCTCGGGATTGTCTCTTATCGCGACAACAGATCATTCGTGATGGCTGATATTCCGGGTATTATAGAGGGTGCTTCAGAAGGTAAAGGTCTGGGTCTAAGATTCCTACGGCATATAGAACGCAACCCCGTGTTGCTCTTTATGGTGCCTGCTGACAGTAATGATATAGCAAAAGATTACGAAATCCTGCTCAATGAACTACGTACTTATAATCCGGAGCTAATGGACAAAAGTCGAATCTTAGCTATTTCCAAGTCAGATATGCTTGACGATGAGCTTCGTGAGGCGCTTCAGAATGAACTGCCTGAAGGGGTTGAGTGTATCTTCATTTCGGCAGTCACAGGTCAAGGTATCAGTGAGCTTAAAGACGCGCTGTGGCGTGAGATAAATTCAGATAACAATAAAGTGCAGACCATCACTCATCGGCCACTTGACATTCGTCATCGTGAGCCTGAGGAGGATAACTTTATCTTTGAGCAGGAAGATTCAGATGACGAGCAATACATGACTGATGAAGACTGGAATGATGAATTTTGGGAAGAAGAGTCGTCAGTAAATCCGGATTGATATTCGCTCAGACTGAAGATAAGAAATATCAAAATATTGCGATGAAATCTGAGAATTTCATACACATGCCCACGCTCTGTATTCCAATGCCGTTGCCGGCCGGTTGTAGAGCGTATTTTGTGCCGTTTGCGCGTCAAGGTGATAAGCTCAGCGATTCCCTTCCGGATTCTCTCGTGCTGGCCACGCAGATTCATTCCGATAAGATTTGTGAAGTGAATGAGTCGCAGTCAAGTGGTAAAAATATAGGTGAATTTGATGCTATCATTACAGGAGTGAAGAATCTGCCAATAGGAATTATGACGGCTGATTGTGTACCTGTACTTCTCTATGCCAAGGATATAGAAATGGTTGCCGCTGTTCATGCGGGCTGGCGCGGCACAGTGGTCAAAATTACCGAAAAGACAGTTGAAAGGCTAAAAGTGCATGGCGCGGATGTTGCTAATATTTATGCAATATTTGGCCCGGCTATCTGTGCGGAATGCTACGAGGTTGACACCACAATTGCGAAACAATTTATTGCTGCCGGACTTGGCGAAGCCTTGGTGCCACGTGATGATGATGGTAAATATTCACTTGATTTACTACGAGCTAACAGGCTACAGCTTAATAAGGCGGGAATATTGGATGCTAATATAACTGAGTCGGGGTATTGTAGTTCTCATACCATCATTTCCGAAGGTCTGAAACTTCCGAGCTGGAGACGCGATGGTGGTACAGAACTGAGGATGTGCTCGATAATTGAGCGTTTGTGATGTCGGAATCGGTTGGGTGGCTTGCGAATCCCGAGCGATAGGTTCAGTGGTGGCTGAGATTATTTTTGGGTGTTAGTATTTAATAATCAGTGGGATATTTGATCTAAAGCCTTATAGAGCATCCGACTTACAGGATTAAGTACTTCGAAGCATTGTCATATATTCCTAATCTATACAAAATAATTAAGAATTTTGATGTATCTTTGCAACGAGATTGCAGTTTCCATCCGTCAGTCACATATTCGGCAATGTGCACAGGACATATGGAGCTAACTTAAAATTTTAATCCGGGATAATAACGGAGTTGGAATCTCGTTAATTATTAAGATTTGTTAAAATTTTCAATATATCAATGAAACGATTTTTCGTGCCACTACTGGCAGCTTGCTTCATGTTGGCGTTATCTTCCTGCTCACCCAAGCAGAATATCACCTATTTTTCCGATCTCACCACGCAGTTAGCGACTGACGGTGCTATCAACACTTCACCGTCGGAGATCAAGATCTTACCAAACGATGAGTTGCTTATCAATGTGACTTCTCAGATACCGGCGGCCACCGCTATTTATAATCTGCCGCTGAATCAGGCTATGACGTCAATTGATATCACTGAAAACAATACGAGCAACATGACCAGGATGCAGACTTATATCGTAGACAGTCGCGGAAATATCAATTTCCCGACGCTCGGTCCGGTACATGTTGAGGGGATGACAACTCTTGATCTTGCAGAATATCTTGAGAAGCGTATTTCAGAAGATGTGACTGATCCTTACGTGCGCGTAGAGCTTGTAAACTTCAAGGTCAAGGTGATGGGAGAAGTCACAAAGCCGGGTACAAAGACTGTCCGCACCGAGAAGTATAATGTGTTTGATGCTATTGCAGATGCCGCTGATATGACCGTCTACGGACAGCGTGATCAGGTCTACGTGCTTCGCGAAGAAAACGGGAAGATGGAATACCACCGGCTCAACTTAAACGACTCCAAAGTGATGGAGTCACCTTATTTCTATCTAAGACAAAACGACGTAGTAGTAGTGCAGCCGTCAAAGGCACGCGTCAGCCAAGCCACAGTAAGCGAATCCGATCGTTACAAGATCTCAGTGGTTTCCGCCGTAGTGAGCGGATGCTCCGTTGTGGCTTCCATGATTATAGCACTTGTAATAAATAAGCGGTAATATGCATCTGAATACCGTGACCAAACAGCCAATATCTAATACCTACTTAACAATCGCATAACCCGTCATTAACCCCCACAGACGGAGAAGACCTTCTACTTTTATGAAGATAAAACGACTCAACAAGCTCAATCTCTCAGAAGAAAAGCAGACCAATGTAGGAAGCGTAGTTCATAAATACTTGCGCTTTTGGTGGATTTTTATTTTATCGCTGGGCGTTTGTATGAGCGCGGCATGGCTCTTTATGAAGATAAAGAGTCCTAAATATGCCGTGCAAGCCATGGTGATGGTCAATCAGAACGAAGATGACAATCCCGGTGCTGTAGGCGGCCTCGCTTCCATGCTCTCAAGTTTTTCACTGAGCTCAAGCTCCAGTGCGAATATTGATGATGAAGTTTATAAACTTCAGTCGCACACCACTTTTGAAGACGTAGTGAAGCGTCTTGGCCTCTATAAGCAGTTTTGGCAGAAACCCGGTCTCTTCAAGCGCAAGATTTTCTTCTTTAAAGACTCACCCTTTGATATTGATATTCCGCTCTCTATACTCGATACCATAGGGTTGCCTACACAATTTACGATAGAAACTATGAATGGCGGCAAGATGTTTCACATTACCGCGCATCAGGATGGCAAGACTGTGGCTGATGTGGTCACCCGCCAGCTGCCCAAGCAGGTTAAGACTCCGCTCGGAAGTTTCCGTGTGAGTAAGACTAAAGAATTCCGCGATGGGGAAGACTTTACTATCAAGGCAATAGTATCTAATCCCTCACAGTATGCCATTGAACTTGTTAAGAAGTTTGACATCTCGGCAATGTCGCGCAAGGCCAACGCTATTTGGATAGGCACCGAGGATGCTGTCATAGAGCGTGCCAAGGAGGAGATAAATACAATAATTGACGTCTACAATGAGCGCGCTATGGCGGTCAAGCAGCAGCAAGCTGCCAATACAAGCCGGTTTATTGAAGAACGCCTGCTCAAACTTTACAATGAGCTGAATACTGCAGAGACTAAGATTGAGGAATACAAGAAGGAAAACCAAATAGTTGATGCTGAAGCCGAGGCCGAATACATATTTAAGAAGAAAGCAGAACTCGAAGGCTCTGTCATTGAGCTTGAGACTCGTGCCAATGTCTTATCAATGGTAAAAGATTTCCTTCAGAGTGACAACAACAGATATTCTCTCATTCCATTCAATTCCGATCTGCCTGAAGATCCTATCTCGCTCTACAACGAATTGGTACTTGAGCGCATGAAACTTGAGACCAATGCCAAAGGCAACAATCAGGTTCTTCAAAATATTTCAAATCGTGTAGATGCCATGCGCTCAAACCTCATCACCTCAATTGACCGCGAGTTAGTGAGCACCAGAATTGCACTAAAGGATATGGCCGGAGAAGCCTCTAACTCAGAGTCACGCATGGCGAGAATCCCGAGAATGGAGAAAGACCTTACCGCGCTCTATCGAGACCAAATCATCAAAAACCAAATATATGGCTATCTGCTTCAGAAGCGTGAAGAGAGTGAGGTGAAGAGCTCGCGAATCATGCCTGTGGGCATGGTGATTGACTCAGCCTACGCCAATCTCACTCCTGCTTCACCGAAGCCTGCAGTAGTCTACGGTGGCGGTTTCGCAGCCGGCCTTGTAATTGCGCTCCTCGTGATTTCATCTATCGGTAAGAAACGCAGAAAAGATGAACCGCATGCTGAGGAAATAGTGGATATAGAAATTCGCAAAGAGGAGGATTGAGTCCTACCCACAAATAGACGATAAATACCACGGCATCAACTGATGGCACTGACCTTCTATAAGACTAAGCTCGCCTCACGCATCTTCTGGATCTCATTCTGGATAGCTGCGTGTTGGCCTTTCTGCGTGCAGGAAATCAGCGAGTCGCTTTACGAATCGCTGGTGACGCCGATGTCGCTGCTAACCGATGCACTCTTTATATTCACCGGAATATGGCTTATGCAAAAACGAACCGATTGGCTTTTGCTTGGTTCGTTACTGCTCATTTCCCTGATTTCGATGCTGGTCAACAATCAGAATCCCGTGATGTGGCTCAATGGGTTGCGTCTTTATCTCATCCCCGTATGTGCCCTCAGCATAGGCAGATATTTCCTTGCTACGCGCTCACGACGTGACTGGTTCATACCGGTCTTTGATCGCAACGTACTCGTATTCCTTTGGCTTCAAGTACCGGCAATGATATATCAGTTTATCCTCTACGGGGCATCAGATAATGGTGGCGGCACAATGGGATGGATGAATTCCGGCGTTACCTCGATGATGATATATATGGCTTCACTATATCTTATGGTGCGCCGGTGGAATGCTTCCCTTTCAGTTCTTGCCAACCTAAAGAAGAACTGGATACTTCTCTTCCTGCTTTTTCCCTCGTATCTTAACGAGACCAAGATATCTTTTATCCTGCTGGTAATGTACTTTATCTTTATAGTGCCTATGAGTCGCACATACGTGAAGACAATGCTTAAAATCGCACCTTTGGCCATATTGATTGTAGTAGCAGCAGGATGGCTTTATACAGCATTGACACAGACTTCAAAGGCACATGAAGCTGATGTATTCACTGCCGACTACATCTCTGAGTATGTCACAGGCGATGAAAATACCTGGAATGAGATAGAAGGTTATCTTGAGCTTACCCGTGGTGTGGATGATCTTGATGACTTTCCGCGCGGTGCCAAGTTCGCTGTACTGCCTCTTCTTCTAACTGACGAAGCTCACGCGCTGTGGGTGGGCTATGGAGTGGGTCAGATCAAGGGTGGTTCGGAAATGGAGCGCTCAAAATTTGCCAAAGACTTCGCATGGTATCTGCGTGGTACTCTCATGGGTACGATGATTCTTACTCTTGACCTCGGTCTTGCCGGACTGGCATGGATGATTATGTTGCTAATCGTAGCATTCAGTTGGTGGCAGCCTGAAGTGCATCGCAATAAGCAGATACAATGGTTCTACGGCTTGTGTGCCCTTATGACTCTGCTCTATGGTCCAAACTTCATCTACATAAACTTCTGTACTCTCTTCTTCATACCGGTGTTGCTAAGCGATGACTGGCAATGGACACACGAGGCCGATGCATCTGCTCACGACAATGATGTAGAGTGCGATAGAACTGCTGAGTTGAGTAAATAAATATAAAGTTATGAAGCATATAATGGTGATTAACGGTCCGAGTATGAATATGCTCGGTCGCAGACAACCCGAGATATATGGCTCTCGCACCCTTGAAGACCTTTATGCTGAGCTTTCAGAGCGATTCGGCAGCCGAGCCGAGCTAATTTTCGTACAGTATAACGGTGAGGGTGAGATCATCGATACCATATTAAGTGCCGACGATGATGAGGAATGCATAGGCATAGTGATAAATCCGGGTGCATATAGTCATTATTCCTATGCTATAGCCGACGCAATAGCGGCAATATCGGTTCCGGTGGTGGAAGTGCATATATCCAATATTCACGCGCGCGAGCCGCATCGTCATACTTCAGTTACCGGCGGGTGCTGTGCAGGTGTGATTGCCGGTTTTGGCTTCGAGAGCTACGCTCTGGCCATAGATTTTCTTCTTGGATGATGGATTCCGAGCGTATCTATTCCTATATAGAGGCTCATTCCGATGCTGAACCGGAGGAGCTCGCAAGGCTTAGGCGTCGGGTAAACCTCTCGCTGATCAATCCGCGTATGGTATCAGGGCATCTCCAGGGGCGGTTCCTCAAGATGCTAATGCGGATGATTCGTCCACAGAGGGTGCTTGAACTCGGCACATACGCCGGTTATTCCGCACTGTGTATGGCTGAAGGATTATGTGGTAATGCCACAGTTGATACTATTGAGATAGACGATGAGCTTGCTGACTTCATTACCGATACTCTTGCTTCACATCCTGCGGGAGAAAGGGTGAATCTTATCATAGGCGATGCAGTAGAACTTGAGAAGTCGCTCGCTCCCGGATATGACGTTGTCTTCATAGATGCTGACAAGCGTCGCTATCCCCAATATTACGGTATGGCGAAGCGCTTGCTCAAGCCCGGTGGCTATATAATAGCCGATAATACTCTTTGGGACGGACATGTGATTGAATCACCGCTGCCTTCTGATAAGCAAACTCGCGGAGTAGTCGGATTCAACGATATAGTTGCCGATGATGATGACGTGGAGAAAGTGATGCTACCGCTCCGCGACGGCCTCACCTTAATACGCATTAAGAAGGATGAGGATAAAAACCAAGAGCGGTAGTTCAGTGTTATTATAGCAGACGGTAATATCTCCGTACTATAAAAACAATAAATTATGGAATCAAAAAGACAAGCAAAGATATCAAGAATGCTCCAGAAGGAGCTAAGTGAAATATTTCGTCGCCAGACGGCAGCTCTCGGAGGAGTGCTGGTGTCGGTGAGTGCAGTGCGAATCACTCCTGATCTTAGCATAGCGCGAGTATATCTCAGCATTTTTCCGCCTCAGAAGGCAGCTGAGATACTTGAGAATGTGAAAAAGCAGACCAAGACGGTGCGCTATGAACTTGCCCGCAATGTGAAAGAGGTGCTAAGGAAGTGTCCCGATTTGCAATTCTATCTTGATGATTCTCTCGACTATATAGAGAATATTGACCGACTTCTGGAGGGCGATAAGAAAGCAGAAGAATAAATGAATCTTACTCCGCTTCGGATAGCAGTGCGCTATCTGATTTCAAGGAAATCACATTCGGCGGTCACAGCCATCTCAGTGGTGGCGGTGACCGGTGTTGTAGTGGCTACTGCGGCCATTATATGTGTGCTCTCAGTGTTCAACGGTTTCAGAAGCGTACTGTCGGAGAAGCTATCGTCGCTTTCGCCTGACATTGAAGTGACTCGTACCGACGGTAGAATGATTCATGATGCCGACTCAATAGCAGCAGTAGTGGCGGAAATAGCGGGAGTGGCAGCTGCATCACCGGCACTTACAGAAAATGCTTTGGCGGTGTATAGAGGTCGAGAGATGCCAATAAGACTCAAAGGAATTGATCCGGACTTTTTCAAAAATACCACCGGAATTACGGATCTTCTCCTTGAAGGGTCTCGGTATCAACTAACTATGCCTGTAGCTGAGGTTGATCCGGATGATCCGTTCGGTCCCGAGGAGGAATATGCCGGACTTCTGAGTATAGGAGTGGCTTCGCGGCTTCAGGCTTATATTGATGATGACGAGAAGCTCACAGTTTTTGTACCGCGGCGCGGCACTACTGTGAATATGGCTAATCCGATAAGTTCATTCAGCCTTGACTCTCTATATGTGGCAGGAGTGTATCAGGCCAAGCAGGGTGACTTCGACAAAGATTATGTCATAGCCGACTTGGACATGGCTCGGAGACTGTTTGAGTATGATTCAGAGGGTTCATCGATTGATGTGAGTCTGAGTCCCGGAGCGAATCCGGCAACAGTGCGCACTGCCATTTCGGACAAGCTTGGCCGCGCCTTTACTGTGAAAGACCGGCTGATGCAGCAGGAGATGAATTTCCGTATGATTCAGATAGAGAAGTGGATCACCTTCGTATTTCTCGTTTTTATCCTCGTGATAGCCTCCTTCAATGTGGTTAGCAGTCTATCTATTTTGGTGCTTGACAAGCGCGCCAATCTCAGCACTCTGCAGGCCATGGGCGCTTCACGGAGTAAGATAGGAGCAATATTCCGATGGCAGAGCGTAATAGTCTCAATGGTCGGAACCGTTGTGGGTATCGCTGTCGGAATTACCCTCTGTCTGCTTCAACAGCACTATGGATTTATACGACTGCAGGGTGATGAAGCTATGCTCGTGATGCAGTCATATCCTGTGAAGGTTGACCTGATGGATATAGTTTGGGTGCTGATACCGATGGCAGTGATTGCTGCAATAACAGCGATAGTAACATCGCGCTTTGCACTCTCAAGACTTCGAGATTAATAGCCTGTATAATTTCGTACGACGGGTTCTAATAGCGAGATAGGGTGCGCCTTAGTTCTTCGGTCACCATGGCTCTCAGCTCCTCAGGCTCCATCACCTGGACTGACGAGCCCAATGCCAACAGCTCATGCACAAGCTCGTAAGTGAGTCGCAGCTGATAGGAGAATATAGAATAATCCGAGGTGGTCTGTATCTCTTTTTGAGAAGAATGAAAGGGGAGAGCGCGGAAATACTGGCTACGCACGCGGTCGGCCTTGATTCGCACTGTTCTCACCGGGCTTTTTACAACCGTCACTCCAAGGCATCCGGAAAAGAATGTCTCCGGGTCAGGCACTTTTGCTGCCAGGCTTTTACCCTCTTTGATAGTTAGCTCCACGATACGGTCAAGAGCGTAAGTGCGGATAGCGGTATCGCCACGCTTATTGGTGATTTTCACACCGACCACGTACCAGCGCTGGCGGTAAAGCCTGACGAAGGCCGGCGAAAAGTCAATATGCTTTTCCGGACGCGAGCGGGTAAAGGAGGCGTAGGTGAGATCAAGCCGGCGCTTCTCCGCAATAGCGGTCATAATAGTGGCCAGCTCATGGTGAGGCACAGGTACGTCTTCATACATCACCAGCTCGGTGCCGGAACTGTCGTTGGATATAAGGTCGCCCAATGCGTAGGTCTTCATCATCCACGAGCGGAAAGCGTCAGCACCCTTATTGTCGGTCTCGGCGATGTAATACTCACCGCGCGAATTGCATGCGATCTCTATATGGAAATTATCCTCAAGGCGTCGGCGATAATTGTGGAAAGAGCGCTCCGGGAGAGGATTGCCGTCACCTTCCGGGGAGCGTTGCCAAAGGCGTGATATTTCCTCGCGCGATATCTTACCGTAGCGCTGAATCACGTCGAGGAGCCATAGTTGGCGGCGAAGAGTGTCATTAGCCATAAACAGGGTAGTCAGTTTTACTGATGCAAATATAGCAAACACAGCGCTGAAATGCAAATGTTATATATTGTTAAATTATTCAAATACTATGGGGGGGGGGTAATTATAATTTTATTAACTTTGCACAATATCCGAAATTCTTAACATTAATAACAACCCGTATGAAGAAACTAATCTATTCTTCCCTGATTCTCGGCTCAGCTTTCGCTCTTGCTTCCTGCTCGGCTGATGAACCCGGAATGAAGAAAAACGACGGCCCGGTAACTTTCACCGTGCAGCTGCCCGGCGAACTCGCTACCCGTTTTGCCGATGGCTCAAAAGTAGACCAACTTTACTACACCGTATTCAGTCTTGATGGTGAAGCGCTTGACAATGGCACTCTCGAGTGGGCAAATCCCGCCGCTCCCTTGCAGGTGACGCTTGACATGATTCCCTCTCAGGAATACAATCTGGTATTCTTTGCCTGCAATTCCACCATTACATCAACTATTTCAGCCGAAGCGCCGACTTTCACTACCGCTTACGGATATAATCCCGCTACTGCTGATTTTCAGATCAACTATACTGAGGTAGCTATTAATAATGAGGCTTACGATGCTTTCTATGCTATGGTGCCCAAGGTGAGCACAGCCACCAATACCGATGAAGCCATTCAGCTCAAGCGTCCGTTTGCTCAGATCAACATCGGTACCAACGACCTTGGCAAGAATATCGTGACAAACTATGGACTTGCCAACTACAGCACCACGCTCAATATCATGCCCGATCAGCTCGCTTCAGGTATGTCGCTTCTCAACGGCACCTATACTGCTGCCACAGCTATGGAAGGTTCTGAATATGCTGTAAGCAAGACTGTTAATGGTCTTACAAAGCTCGCTGATGAATTCCCGGTTGAAAACTACGACTATCTTGATATGATCTATCTGCTCGTTAACGACGGTGGCGATCAGGCGCTTCTCAATGCCGAGTTCAATGTTAATATCAAAGACAGCAACGATCCTATCCAGACTATTGATCTCAGCTCAATGCCCGCCAAGACAAATTATCAGACCAACGTATACGGCGCTCTGCTCACTCAGAGCAAGGACTTCAACGTAGCTATTTCAGCCGGCTTTGACGGCATAGCTAACGTTGACGCATGGGACGGAGAGACTTATACAGATATTGACCTCAATCAGGCTGAAATTCATCTTAATTCTGCCGCTGACCTCGCAGGATTTGTAAAGAAGGTATCCAATAGAGGCTCTGAATTCCATCTCCCTTCCCCGGTCTATCTTGATACTGATGTGGACTTTAAGAATCAACCCATCGAAGGGCTTGGTATCAAGCAAGTATATGACCTCAAATTTTATGGCAACAATCACTATATCTACAACCTTAACATAAACAACACAAATTCTTACGTAGGCTTGATACCGGTGATTGTAGACGGAAGCGTACAGGACCTGAATTTCGTAGGTGCTGATGTTACCGGAGCGAGAGCCGGTGTGCTTTGCGGTAATGCTCAGTATATTCAGTTGACAAATGTAAACGTCAACAACTGCAAAGTGTCAGGTGATAAGAAAGTGGCTGCCGTAATCGGTTATTGTCAGGAATCATCGCTCGTGACCTACAAAAATGTGAATGCAAAGAATTGTACCATTACTGCCGCAAATGGACAGGCAGGCGCAATGACCGGCTATGTATCTTACGCCACATTTACCAATTGCTCCGCTACCGACTGCACTATCACAGCCGGAGTACAGGACAATAACTTCACCGGCTATGGTTCCAGCTGCTTTGTCGGAGTGATGGGCACAAATCGCACTCCTACCACTGCACATCCTGATTGGTTCAACAGCCTTACATTCACCGGTTGCACAATCACAGGCTGCACCCTCAACTATTCCGGCACTGATGCTGCTATGAAGGATGCATTCAGCGCTGCTGCATCAAAGCTTTGGGGCGGCTCAAGCAATGCTACCGGCACAATCACTGTTGACGGTACTGTAGAATACACCAAGTAAAAGCGCAGTTTACATCTTAAAAATTATTAATCCGGGAGGGCATATTTGGCTTTCTCGGATTTTTTGACTATCTTCGCAAATCATTTTAGGAATCAAGTATTGAAACATTAAATCACAAAAGAATATGGACAAGAACCAAAACCAAAACCAAAATCAGATTCAGATTCAGATCACTCCCGAAGTAGCTAACGGCCGTTACTCCAACCTCGCAATGGTAGGACACAGCGCCAACGATATGCTCATTGACTTCATCTTCGTGGCTCCCGGTATGCCGCAGGCTCCGCTCGTAAGCCGTATTATCATGACTCCGGAAAATGCCAAGAAGCTGATGTTTGCTCTTAATGACAACATCAAGAAATATGAGGATAACTTTGGCGAAATCGAGATGAAGCAGCCGAAGAACGCTCCTAAAAACCCTTTTAACAAGAACTGATAGACGATGAATATCAATCTCGCCCTCTATAACAGTCTGACCCGTACGAAACAGGCATTTCGCCCCCTTGTGGAAGGGCGGGTCGGAATGTACGTCTGCGGTCCTACTGTGTATGGCGATGCCCATTTGGGTCATGCCCGCCCCGCTATTACCTTTGATATCCTCTTCCGCTATCTTCAGCATCTTGGCCTGAAAGTGAGATATGTAAGAAATATCACTGATGTAGGCCACCTTGAGCATGATGCCGATGAAGGGGAGGACAAGATAGCAAAGAAAGCGCGTCTGGAGAGACTGGAACCGATGGAAGTGGTGCAGCATTATCTCAACCGCTATCATCGTGATATGGCTGCTCTCAACGTGCTTCCTCCGAGCATTGAGCCTCACGCTTCCGGCCATATCATCGAGCAGATAGAATATATAAAGCGGATACTAAATGCCGGATATGCTTACGAGTCGAACGGCTCAGTATATTTCGATGTAGAGAAATATAACCGTGATCATCACTATGGCAAGCTCTCGGGTAGAAACATTGAGGATTTGCTCAATAACACCCGTGAACTTGACGGACAGAGCGAGAAGCGTAATCCTCTGGACTTCGCATTGTGGAAGAAGGCGGCTCCCGAGCATATCATGCACTGGCCGTCGCCATGGAGCGAAGGATTCCCGGGTTGGCATCTTGAGTGCTCCACAATGGGAGAGAAATATCTCGGAGAAAGCTTTGATATTCACGGAGGCGGTCTTGACCTCCTCTTCCCTCACCACGAGTGCGAGATAGCTCAAAGTGTAGCTGCTCAGGGACATGAGGCCGTGAGAACATGGATGCACAACAATATGATTACCATCAACGGACAGAAGATGGGAAAATCATATAACAACTTTATCACCCTTGAAGAATTTTTCAACGGCTCGCATCCCAAGCTCACACAGCCCTATTCGCCAATGGTGATTCGCTTCTTCATATTGCAGGCTCAGTATCGCTCTACGGTAGACTTCAGCAACGAGGCTCTTCAGGCTGCCGAAAAGGCGCTCAAGAAGCTTCTTGAGGCTTACCGACGCATTAATAATCTGCTTCCGGCTGAGAAATCAACGGTTGAGCTTCCTGACTTCGCCGCCGCTTGCTACGCTGCAATGGATGATGATCTAAACACTCCGATGGTTATAGCTACGCTTTTTGATGCAAGCAAGATCATAAACAGTGCAGCTGACGGACTTGTGAAACTTTCGGCTGAGGATATTGCCTCTTTGCGTCATCTTTTCGACATATTCCTTGTAGAGTTACTCGGTATTAAGGTGGAAGCTGACGGCGAAGACAACAGCACTATGAAGGCTTACGAAGGTGCGGTTGACCTCCTAATGGATATTCGTGCCAATGCTAAACAGTCAAAAGACTGGGCTACTTCCGACCTTATCCGCGACCGCCTCGCTCGACTCGGATTCAAAGTAAAGGACGCCAAGAACGGTGCCGAATGGTCAGTGGGCTGAGATAATTAT
>CAYNNV010000017.1:0-22704 GCA_964398625.1 uncultured Sangeribacter sp.
GGGACAGCCGCAAATATTGGAAAAAAATAGACAATCTCTCTTACGCCATCTCACAGATGAAGACGAAGACCACCCCTCTCGGTCCGGCAGTCATCGGAGTAAGTGAGATCGAGAATATCACCGTGCTTCAGGATCTCGTGGCGTCTAATAACGTGAAAGATATGAATCTACAGATAGTTCATCACGATTCGCCTGACCGTCGCGGTGTGGATGTGGGGCTGCTTTACAATCCACGCCTCTTTAAGCTTATCAACGTCACCAACCATTATCTCCATATTCCAGATATGCCTCACTTCCGCACTCGCGACCAGATGTGTGTAGTCGGACTTCTTGGCGGCTGCCGTGTAGGTATTATCGTCAACCACTGGCCCTCACGCCGTGGCGGATCTGAGCAGAGCAGCTATCTGCGTGAAGCAGCTGCATCTCTCTCAAAACATATCGCTGACTCCCTTCTTGCCATCGATCCCAATATGGGCATTGTCGTTATGGGCGACCTCAATGACGACCCGTCAGATACGTCATGCGCCGTGACTCTCGGAGGAAAACGCAATAAGGATGATGTACAGCCCGGCGGCTTCTACAATCCCTTCTGGACTCTCCTTGATCAAGGAATAGGTTCATATATCTATCGCGGCGGTTGGGATTTATTTGACCAGATTATTATCAACTACAATCTGGTAAACGGCAATTCCGGTCTCACTTTCACCGCAGCCGAAGTAATCAACCGCGAGTTTCTCAAGCAGCAGGACGGTGCATATAAGGGCTATCCTTTCCGCACATTCAGCGGCGGTGCCTGGATAGGCGGTTTCTCCGACCACTTCCCGACTCAGGTGTTCTTTACCAAGAAAGTGAAATGACATGCTCCATCCGCTGAAGCATAGCTGACATATAATTACTTTTTCGATTTCTTATTCACAAAACCTATAATACCATGCGTGTAACTTTATCTTTGGTTATGCTGCTTTGCACCCTATTCCCGGCACTCGCAGCCGATGTCACCGGAAGGGTGGTGGATGCAAAGACCGGCGAACCCGTTGCCGACGCCAACATATTGCTCGGCAATCAAGCCAAATTCGCCACGAGCGACTCTGACGGCCGCTTCGTATTCTCCGACGTCAAAGAGGGTGTGGAGACACTCCGTATCGTGGCTTTCGGCTTCAATGACTTAAACCGCCAAATCAATATTCCGGCCTCAGGACTGAAGCTCGGTACCATTCAGATGGATCCATCAGATTATGATGCCATTCTGATCAATTCCGACGATTTTACTTTCGATGAAGCCCAGGTTATTGATGATGAAGGATCATCCCAGGCTATCGGCACTATTCTCGGAGCTCGTGACGATGTGTACTATCAGACTTCAAACTACAACTTCTCAGTGATGCGCTTCCGCTGGCGCGGTCTCAACTCCGACTGGACAGAAGGATACGTAAACGGCGTTGACTTTAACGATGCCATGCGCGGTCGCTTCAACTACTCCATGATGGGCGGCATGACATCATCTGCCTTCCGCAACCGTACTACTGAAGTAGGCCTTGCTGCTGCTCAGTACGGATTCTCAAATATCGGCGGCAGCTCCAACTTCACTACTTACGCCTCCGAATATGCGCCCGGTTTCCGCGGTAATCTCACTTATACCAACTCCAATTATATGCTCCGTGCCATGCTTCAGTATTCTACCGGAGTCAATAAGCACGGTTGGGCATTCTCGGCATCAGTGATCGGTCGCTATGCTCCCGAAGGTGTAATTGAGGGTACTTTCTACAACTCTTTTGGCTATGCACTCTCGCTCCAGAAGATTTTCAACGAACATCATTCACTGAATCTCTCCACCTGGGGCGCTCCTACTCAGCGTGCTACTAATGCCGCCGCCACTCAGGAGGCTTACGATCTGGCCGGCAGCAATCTCTACAATCCCTCATGGGGCTATCTCAACGGCAAGAAGAAATCAGCACGTGTGGTAAACTCATTCGACCCTTCAGTGCTTCTCAACTGGATATGGAAGCCTACCCGCAACACTACATTGAATACCGCAGCCGGCTTCCGCTACAATGCTTATTCCTCCTCAGCACTCAACTGGTATCAGGCTGCTGATCCGCGTCCAGACTATTACCGATACCTTCCTTCTTATTATAAACCCACGGCTGAGGAAGGAACTGCACTTTATGACGCCCAGATGGAGCAATATCAGACCTACTATGACCTCTGGACCGGCGACAAGGCTTTCCGTCAGATTGACTGGGACGGAATATATCAGACCAACCTCCTCAATCGTGACTTCTATGATCGCAATCCGGAATGGCGCGGTCAGTCCACCTACATCCTTGAGAAGCGTCACTCCAACTTCACTTCCTGGATGCTTAATTCCTACATCAACCACCGCTTTAATGAATCGATTACCCTTCAGGGTGGCGTGAGCTTCAACTACACCGATGCCTCTTACTTCAAGACCATCGGTAATCTGCTTGGCGGTGAGTTCTGGCGCGACATCGACAACTATGCCGAGCGCGACTTCCCCGGAAATCCTGAAATCCTCCAGAATAACCTCAACGATCCCAACCGACTCGTCACTCAGGGCGACCGCTTCGGTTATGACTACAATATCCGCTCATTCAAGGCCAAGGCCTGGCTGCAGAATGAGATAGTAACCCGCCACTGGGACGTGAACTACGGAATGGAGATATCTTATACCAACTTTATGCGTCACGGTAATATGCGTAATGGCCGTGCTCCCGAGAATTCATACGGTGCCGGCTTACGCCATACTTTCGACAATGCAGCCATCAAAGCCGGAGCTACATATAAGCTCAACGGTCGTAACTACTTCGTGATGCATGCCGCTTACGGCACCCGCGCCCCGCTGCCCGATTATTCTTATATTTCGCCGCGCGTAAAGGATACTGCTGTAACAGGCCTTACCTCTGAACGCTTCCTCTCAGGCGATATTTCTTACGTTTGGAATTATTCCCGTTTCCGCGGTTCTGTCACCGGATTCTGGACTGACATGTGGGACGGCATCAAGCGCCTTGGTTTCTATGACTACAACTATAATACCTTCATGAATTACTCCATGAGCGGTATTCACACCGAATATAAGGGTATCGAAGTTGGTCTTTCATATAAGATCATTCCCTCACTTACTCTTTCTGCAGCCGGTACTTTCGCGCGTTATCAGTATAAGAACAACCCAACCGGTACTCGCTCTTATGAAAACGGCTCAGAGGCTGATATCACCACTACCGTATATCTCAAGAATTACCACATCGGCGGTACTCCTCAGCAGGCTTATAGCCTCGGACTGGATTGGGCAGCCCCTCACCAGTGGTTCCTTGGCATCAACGGTAATTTCTTCTGCGATAATTATATCGACCTTTCTCCCACTCGCCACGAGGCTATGCCGGAGCTTTACGGCGTATGCAATACCGAGGCAGAGTTGCGTGCTAAAATCGAAGAAATCACTCATCAGGATCGCCTCAAGGACGCTTTCGTACTAAACCTCAGCGTGGGTAAACTTTTCTATACACGCTTCGGTTCAGTCAATCTCAACCTCAGTGTAAATAATCTTCTCAATAATCGCAATATCCAGACGGGCGGTTATCAGGAAGGTAAGTTCGACTATACCAATTATTCCACAACCAAATTCCCCAACAAGATTTATTATGCCCAGGGAATCCGCGTTTACTTCAATGTGGGTATTCGCTTCTGACGGGCTTTTAACTATAAAATAGATAGAAAATGAGAAAGATATTTTTCTATATATCGCTCGCTATCGCGGCAATTGCAGGACTCTCGTCATGCAACGGCGATTATGCACAGCCCCCGATGATACTTCCCGAAGGGGGACTTGGCGAAGGTACTGCTGAAAGCCCTAAAACGGCACTTCAAGTACTCAACGGCTCTAATTCCGGCGAAACTGCATGGGTCACCGGTTATATCGTAGGATGGGTAAATACAGCCAATTCTAACGCATTTGACGAGCAAACCGCCACTTTTACAGTTCCGGCAACAGTCAATTCCAACCTCATAATGGCCATGAATCCTGATGAGACAAACTATGAGAAGTGCATTGTGCTTCAGCTTCCTTCCGGAGATCTGCGTAATGCTCTTAATCTTGTATCCAATCCTGAAAATCTCGGGAAGCAGGTTACTGTAAAAGGTGAACTTCTCAAGTATTTCGGCACTCAAGGTGTGAAGAATATCTCTGCTTACAACTGGGGCGACAAGGGTATTCCTGAAGAGCCGGTAGTGCTTGACAAGTACCGCAAGGTGACGGAAATTACCTCCGGCGCTGAATATGCTTTCGTAGTAGATAATATCGCTGCATGCAATATTACCGGCAACTACGGCTATCTGCAGCCTGCTCAAGTAGAGGGTAGCGGTGATGAAGTGGAACTCGATGCCTCTACCTGCTCCTTCCGCCTGATTGCTCACGAAGACGGCTACTATATTCAGCAGATGGATGACCGCTACTTCTATATGCAGGGCACTTACAATAACTTCAACGTGGGTAGCAGCACCGGCTCCAACGGCGTGTTTACTATTGAATTCCAAGAAGACGGCACTGCTAAGATTACCAATCAGTTTAACTCCAAATTCATTCAGTTCGATCCATCTTACAATTCATTCGGTGCTTACACTGACCTCAGAGGCCGACTGCCGTATATATATCAGAAGGCTGAGTGAACTCATCTACACCTAACTTTTTAAATTTCAAGAAATGAAAACAATAAAATCAATAATGTTAGGACTTGCGGCTCTTGCCTCCATGGGGCTTACCGGATGTCAGAACGACATGGATACTCCTGATCTGGTAGTGCCTAAAGCCTCTTACGTGCCTAATATATCGATAGCCGAACTCAAAGAGACGTTCTGGCAAAGCGATGATAACTATGCCATTCTCTGCCCCGAGCGTGAAGATGGCAGCCACTATATCATCTCGGGTCGTGTGATTTCTTCCGATGCTTCCGGAAATATTTACAAGTCCATGTATATCCAGGATGAGACTGCGGCTATAACCATCTCCATCAATCAGAACTCTCTTTATAATGATTATCGTCTCGGTCAGCAAGTTATGATCGATGTCACGGGTCTATACATCGGTAAATACGCCGGCCTTGAGCAAATCGGAGGATATGGTGAATATAATGGTACTCCTCAGGTGTCATTCATGATGTATCCTCGATTCACTGAGCATACTCAGCTTAACGGTCTTCCTGACCAGAAAGTGACTTACGTAGAGTGGGGTGAAGATTATCCGGATTCAGGTATGTATTGCAATGTATTAAGCATCAGTGATCTTGATTCCTCTCCTGCAGGACTGCAGATGCTCCAGAGCCAGCTTGTGGAATTCCGTAACGTACACTTTGAAAACGGCGGTAAGGAGCCATTCGCTACCTATCAGACCACTCAGAACCAGAATCTGCTTGATGAGGCCGGCAACAGCATCATCGTCCGTACCTCAGGCTATTCCAACTTCTATCATCAGACAGTACCCGAAGGTACAGGTACAGTGCGCGGAATGCTTTCATATTACAACGGTACATGGCAGCTTATACTCCGCGACATCAACGACGTGATTTTCACTTCCAAAGGCTCGCAGTCTGATCCGTACACTGTGGCGGAAGCTATAGAATATCAGAAAGACGGCCTTAACGGTTGGGTGAAGGGATATATCGTCGGTTCTGTCAAAGCCGGAGTGTCTTCAGTTGATGCTTCCGACGACGTAATCTGGAGCGCTGATGCCGAGATGGATAATACTCTCGTGGTAGGACCGGCGGCTGATTGCACTGATCTGTCAAAATGTATAATCATCAACCTCCCCCAAGGCTCTGACCTCCGCAAATACGGTAATCTTGCAGATAATCCCAAGGTATATGGCAAGGAGATACTCGTGCGCGGCACGATCGGCGAATTTATGGGCGCCAACGGCCTTGTTGTAGCTCGCGGCACGGCTTCTGACTTTGAAATTGAAGGAGTCACTGTCGGCAATGACCCTGATCCTGTCAATCCTACAGGCGACGGCACTGAAGCCAATCCTTATAACGTGGATTATGTGAAAAATACTACTGTAGACCAGACCGGCGTATGGGTAGAAGGTTGGGTTGTAGGATTCGTCAAGAGTGGCGGAACTAATGAATATCGCTTCAACAACGATATGACCGGCATAGAAGACAGCCCGACAGCCGGCTACAACGGCTCGAACCTCGTGCTCGGCTCTTCACGCGATGCCAATACAGAGGCCCAGGCCATACCGGTGCAGGTGCCTGTGGCCGTGCGCAGCTTCCTGGGTCTTCGTCAGAATCCCGACGTATATCTCACTCATGTGAAACTTAAAGGCGACATCACTAAGTATTTCAGTGTGCGCGCCCTCAAGAACGTCACAGAGTATAAAGTGATAGAATAAGTTAATATACTTAAGCATTAAGCCGCCTCGCCGAGCTGAAAAATGCCCGGCGGGGCGCTCTGCCAAAATCAAGATATGTTATGAAGAAATTCCTGATCCTTACGCTTTCAGCACTTTTCGCCACCGGCTTAGCTTCAGCCGACTATAAAGCCGGATATTACGATGCTATGAACGGGAAAAAGAAAGAAGCACTGAAAGCTGCGGCAAAAGCCTGTGTTGAAAAACATACTCAGCTAAATTATACAGATCTTCCGAACAACTGGGTATATACCGATGTATATCCGGAACTTGTAAACGGCCAGAAGCGCTGGTGGGATATGTATTCTAACGAGACATATCTTATCCGTACCGGTGAGTCCGGACGCACCTCATTCTCCCGCAATCAGATGCAACGAGAGCATTCAGTGCCTAAGTCCTGGTGGAAAGTTGGTAATGACGTGGAGTATACGCCTGCCTATTCCGATATTTACAATCTATATCCTTCTGACGGTCCTGCAAATCAAGCCAAGAGTAATTATCCGCTCGGTCCGGTGGCAAGCGCGTCGTTCAATAATGGCGTGACTAAAGTAGGAACGCCAAAAAGCGGATATGGCGGAGGGGCTGCCAAGGTTTTTGAACCGGCTGATGAATATAAGGGTGATTTTGCGCGCGCTTATTTCTACGTCTATACCGTATATAACGACCTCGAATGGACATCACTCACTATGGGCACCAAGGGCGACTGGCCTACGCTTAAGCCCTGGGCCTACGAGATGCTTTTGGAATGGGCACGTCAGGATCCGGTGAGTCAGAAAGAGATTGAGCGCAACGATGCTGCTGAAAAGCAACAGGGTAACCGCAATCCCTTCGTTGACTTTCCTCAGCTTGCGGAATATATCTGGGGCACGCGCACTACCGAAACATTTTACGTTGACGATCAGAGCGGTGAAAATCCCCCGCCTATTACAGGCGATCCTGAGATTACAATGCCAAAAGACGGCGAGGCTCTTGACTTCGGCGAAGTAGCAGTGGGCAATGAGAATGTAAGAGTACTTACTATCCGAGGTAACAATCTCAAGGCTGCCCTTTCGCTTAGAGTGACCGGAGCTGACCGCAAGATGTTCTCAGTGAGTGAAACCACTATATCCGCTTCTTCAATCAACAACGGTGATGCTTACGAAGTGGAAGTATTATATACTCCGACTGAAGCCGGAGCGCATACGGCATCGCTCTCGCTATACGATGGCGGTCTGCCCGACGGCACCACAATTAATGTGCAACTTCGCGGCAGTGCGGCTGACGTCCCGGTTCTCACTCCTGTTGTTGCTCTCCCGGCATCTGAAATTACTCCTTCCGGCTATCGTGCCAACTGGGAGCCGGCAAAGGAGCAGGTGGATTATTATATCGTGACCCGCATACGCTATGTTGGCAATGACCAAGTGACTACAACAGCTAATTCCAACAATACTTATATTGACTTCTCAGGGCGCGAGGAAAGCGTGGATGAAGCATATTACGTGCAGTCGAGTCGTCTGGGGGTTGTATCTCAAAAGTCTAACACTATCGTAGTGGCGGCCAACGGTATGGATCTTCCCACCGGAACCACTCCCCTTGCTATCGGCATTGACCGCGACGGATTTATAGTACTCTCCGACGGCGTTCAGACTAATCTGCGAGTATATGATGCTGCCGGGGCAACTGTGCGTAATATTCCCGTAGCCGAAAGAGGGGATTTCGTAAATCTCCCTTCAGGACTTTATATCGTGACTTCAGATCAGGCGCGTCGCCCTGTGAAAATTTTAATCAACAGCTATCAATGAATTTGAATATCAGGCTTTGCGGTATTATACTTTCCTTTGCCGCATCTTTGTCCGTCACGGCTGCGATACCTGACGGCTATTATGACTCTCTGGAAGGGCTCTCTAAGGCGCAACTTAAAGATGCAGCCAAGAAGAGAGTGCGCTCCCACAAAGCTGTATCATATAATTCCGGTACGTGGGAAGCATTTGAGAAGACCGACGTGAAAATAGTCAACGGCAGAGAGGCATGGTGGGACATGTATTCAGACAATGTGGTCTATGTATCTGAAGGTCACCCCGGTCTTAATATAGAGCACTCAGTGGCCAACTCCTGGTGGGGCGGATCTAACAATGATGCGTATAAAGATCTGTTTCACCTGAATCCCTCCAATTCGGAGGCTAATGGTTGGAAGTCCAATTATCCTCTCGGAGTAGTGGTGGAAGTGAAGGTGACAAATAAGGGTGTGCGCTATGACAATGGTGTGACCAAAGTAGGAAAGCCTGCTTCGGGCACATCCGGAGGAGCAAGCCTTGTATATGAACCCGCCGACTGCTATAAGGGAGATTTTGCGCGCGCCTTCTTCTATATGTTTACGGTATACGATGACATATCATGGATGACCTCAAGCTCCGACCGCAACTATATGTTTGACGGCTCTGCATGGCCTTCCCTGCGCCCGTGGGCTTATGAGCTTCTCCTGGAGTGGGCACGACTCGATCCGGTAGATGATAAAGAAATCAATCGCAACGAAGCGATATATGCCATACAGGGCAATAGAAATCCCTATATAGATATTCCGGAGCTGGCAGAATATGTATGGGGCTCGAAGACTTCCGAACCGTTTCATTTGGGTGCCGTGGCTGACCCTGCCGTGGCTATGCCGCAATTTGAGGGCTATCCTGAGTCGTGCAAATGGTGGGAGCCGTTTACTCTGCGTATTTCCTGTACTGAGGGAGAAATAGAGTATGCTTTCGGTAATGATGCATTTTCGGCCTATTCTGCCGCCGGAATTGAGGTTCCGCAGGCTGAGTATGCCGGTCAGCAGCTTAAGGTACGTGCACGCACGCGTTTAGGCGCGGGTGAGGAAGCAAGGTATTCATCAGTAGCTACACTGCTTCTTACAGCTGTTGATCCCACGCTGCCTGAGCCGGAAGAGGGGACATGGACCAGGATTCAGAGTGGCGATGAGCTAAGTGAAAACGATATATACGCTCTTGTGGAGACTACGGGCGATTATGTTATGAGCTACAATGTGTCGTCCTCAAAATCTGCATCTATGCTTGAGCCTACCGCATCAACGGCCGGTTACTCCGATGCTTCCAAGAGCGTAATAACGGAGCTTCCGGGTGAGGCTGCCAGACTTAAATTTCATGCCTCGGGGAGCAATTATAATATAGAAGTGGCAGATGAAAACAGCGCCTTCCTGGGGTGGTTGTGCTCGACATCAGCCAAAAATCTCTATCTTTCACCTGAGATTAATACGGGATGCTCAGCTTCCGTAAGACTTGACGGCACGGCAGCCGTAATCACATTCTCCGGTGCCGTGACTCTGCAATACAATGTGCAGGCACCGAGATTTACTACCTATACATCCGATCAGGGCGACATTGCCCTTTATCGTTTTGTAAAGAGTGATGATCCGGGTCTCACAGGGGTGCAGCATTATGATAGTGCTCCTGTGGTCTATGTGTCGGGTCGTGATATTATAGCTCCGGAAGGTGCTGAGGCTTACAATGCCGGCGGTATGCGAGTACCGCTCACATCGCTTACTTCCGGCCTCTACATCGTCCGTACCGGCACAAAAGCCGTAAAGGTGATAGTAAGATAAAGCCGATAACTATCTGCTGCGATGTGTGTCAGATAGTTGATTTCATTCAATAAATTTGCTGTAGTGGGTAAAAAAGTATATTTTTTATCCACTACAGTGTTATAGTTGAATAGAAAATGGGCGTGGCGACTGAGAATTGTCATTGCCTATCTTCTTCAAATTCAGGAGATTGATTCTTTAGTTCTTCAGGAGCATATATTGGCCATAAGTCTTCAAAAAAATTCATGATATTCTTTCTCAATTCTCAGTGGATGGTTGCGGGTATAATCACCAATGGTCTACGGGTGCGATATGGTCGCTTCCTCAATACTGAAGGGCCTGTTATCGCGACCGGTTATCGTGGCGAGGAAAAGGACTAAAATGGACTTGTAGGGCAGATGTGTAGAAGGTAACTTTGCAAAATAATCATTAATATATGAACAAACGACTCTACGCCTGCCTTATATTGGTGCTGTGCGCAATTTTAAATGCTACGGTTGCAGATGCTCAACGCCGCGCCCGACCCGGCTCTATGCGTCATTCTGAAGCGGAAATTGCGGCTAGGATGAAAGTGACAAAGCTCAGCTGCCGATATATCAAGGATGGGGCAACTTTTGAAGGACCGATCTACATGACGGGCGAAGTAGGGGGAATTAAAATCGGCGATGCTATAATCACTTTCAGCAAAGGGCACTATCTGCTATCTTTTGACGCCGCCAAGTTCAAGGTGAAGAAACATTCGTATATGACTGATGAGGAGCGCCGCCGCAAAGGGATTTCTCAGTATGAATATGAAAATGCGTGGGAACACAAGAAGCTCGGACAAGACTTTGACTATGGCGGTAAATATGCTACGATTGAGCAATACGGCAGCAAGTGGCTGATACTCTATCAGGGCGACAGTGACAGCATCTATGCCAAAATCCCGATAAACAGCATTTCCGACAGCTCTTTTGAGCTGAGTGAAGACGATATATACGTAAAGATGAAATACGTGAGATAAGCTTAGTATTTGCATTAATCGTGTTAATTCAATAATAATATAAAGAACATGAAGAATATAAAGAACATGAAGAAACTGACAAAAGTAGTGGCATCCGTTATGCTCATGGGAGCGCTATTAATGCCGGCCACTGAAATTGCTGCGCAGTCGCGCAAAGGAGCAGCGCGCAAGACCACCGCAACAACTAAGAAGACAACGGCTCAAAAGTCGCAGACTGCTCCGGCTAAGGCTGTCAGCCTTGACGGTAATTATTATGAGGGAATTATTAAGATGGCAGGACAGCCTATGGATCTCTTTTCCACGCTTAAATTTGATGCTTCAAATATGGAATTGAATTTTGCGGGAATGGCAGATTTTCCGGCTACTTATAAAGCTACTGAAGCAGCCGGGAAAATGAGTGTAAAACTTTCTTCCAATGCATTCTCAGGCACTTTTTCTTCTAAAGACAAAGGGAGCTCTTTAGAAGGTACAATCGCAATGAATGGTCAGCAGTTGAAATGTTGGTTTGTGAAAGTTGATGAAAATCATAAAATCCCCGAGGCCACCGATGCAGAACTCCTGAAAATCGTGAGCGATCCGGCCGGATACACCGCTTTCATCATAGGCGACCAGAATGGTCAGAAAGTATGCTTCTCCGCCGATATGGTGCTGAATAAAGCCGCCGGTACATATAGTGTGACATTAGATAACGCAATGGCTCAGCAATTATTTAGTAATATGAAGGGCAACTATAGCGTGTCGGATAAGAAATTGGTGCTTGAAGACAATAATGGTTCGCAGACCATCTCCGGAAAGATCTATGATAACGGTACTTACATAGTCTTGCCTATGGGTTCAGCCAGAGGAATGGACTTCTCATTGCTTATGATCAGATAATAGAATCTTTATATGCGATTACCGGAGTCTGCCGGTATGAAAGTATTTAATACAATTCATCCCGATATCGTAATGAGAACACATCAGCTTAGTCTGGTGTGTTTTCCCTTTGCTCTGCTCTATCTCTCGGCGATTATAAAAAGAATGATTAAATTTGTAGCGTTGAATGATTCGGTTCATTTAATCTGTTATCAGCGCTTCTTAATAATTCACATTTAATTATCAATGGAAGATACAGAGTCGGGATTCGTGGAGGTGGCTGAGGTGGCCTCGCCTATGGTCAACCATTTCACAGACGTGGAAGTGCTACGGGTGTCGCAAGTCAATGTTGTGGCACGCGGCAAGCGCTATGGGCGTATGTGGTTGATTAAGGGGCTATCGCCGGAGTTGCGCGGATCAACCACCGGGCTGAGGCTGCTGATGAAGGAATTCGATGTGCAGTCGCGTCTATGTCATTCCTCTGTGGCTCAGGCAGTGAGCATGGAGGAAGTGGATGGATTGGGTCTTTGTATCGTCATGGAGTGGGTTGAGGGTTGCATGCTTGCTGATCGGCTCCGCACGGGAGAGCTTTCCGGCCGGGAGCGAAAACGCATTATGCGGGAGATTATAGTTGCCGCTGATTATCTTCACCAAAATGGTGTGGTGCATCGCGACCTCAAACCCTCAAATATTATGGTGCGCAAAGGTGGTCGCGGCATCGCTATCATCGACTTTGGGCTTGCGGATACCGACACTCATATAGAACTCAAGCAGGCCGCCGGTACGCGCGGGTTTATTTCACCTGAGCAGCTGGAACACGGTGGTGCTGATCCGGCCGACGATGTCTACACTCTGGGGGTTATCATGAATGAGCTTTGCCCTACTTACAGACGCCTGTCACGCCTTTGCACCTCTAAGCTCAATCGTCGTCCTGCCAATGCAGGTGCGTTGCTGAAAATCATTGATAGACGAAAGAGATTGCGACGCATCATATTGACTGCCGGAAGCATGGCTGCAGTGGTTGCATTAGTTATAGGCGGAGTGCGACATATCTCTATGCTTGAAGATGCTTCGCGCAATTTGGAGACTGCCTCGCACCGTTCTGACAAGCGGATGAATGAGCTTATGCTTGAGAACAAACGCAATGCAGATTATGCTGCACAACTCTCCGACTCATTGGCAAAGGTTCACTCACGAATGATTGAGGCACAGGATGAACTGAACCGCACTACAGCCTATACACAACTTTATAATAAGATGTATAAGAGAGGCTGCGAAGCCCTGACTGCGGAGTTTGATCGTTTCGAGAAGAAGGTATTGCCTAATGTAGCCCCCGCTATGAGGTCTATGAGAATATTTGAATTTGACAAGAGATTGCCGGATGTTATAAAGAAAGAAGCTATGAAAGGATCAGCCGCAGGTCTTAATGAAGTTGACGTAAAGCGACTTGAGGGCGATATTCAAAATTTTTACATATCAGAAGGACAAAAACGTTATCAAAAATGGAACGAACCACTCTTATAGATAAGCAAATATGGAGTCTTTGCCGGCGTGTGGAAGAGACATTTGGAATGAAGGCTACCACGCCGAGCCACTTTGAGCAGCTCGCCGGACTGATATTTGAGCGCACCGGAGAGCTTCTTAGCCCGACCACACTGAAGCGACTGTGGGGCTACATTAACGAAAGCACCGTCCCCAGAAAATCTACACTTAACATACTCGCAAGCAGTTGCGGTTGGCGAGGATTTGATGAATTTGTGAAAGGAAATACGCCGGAAATAGAGAGCGGCTTTGTAGGAGCGCGTGTGCTCAATGCCGAGAAAGAACTTCAGCCCGGCGAAATTGTAAGGGTGATGTGGCAGCCGGCGCGAGTATGCGTTATCAAGTATTTGGGAAAGAGCAACTGGGTGGTAGTAAGCTCAGAGGGGACGCGGCTCTCGGCAGGCGACACATTCACTTGCCCTATGATTATAGCCGGTGAGCCACTTTATCTTGACAATGTGAGCCACGACGGCTCGCGCCCCGGAGTCTACGTCTGCGGCCGCAACCACGGCATCACCTTTGCCCGCTGCCACTGACAGATTTAACCATATTTCTTAACAATAGAATGGTAAGTGCTTCGGGGATAACCTAAGTCCTTAAGCACCAACCACATTAACAGTCTGCCACAGGGAGCATCGGCATAGCACCAAAAGGTATCGGGGCGCAATTCCTTGCTGTTCCTCTCCATAAGTTGCTGATATTCTCGCTTTTTGCGCGGGAATTGCATCAATATACGAATTGCAAAAACCCCCATACCCGCTACTGTAATTACCTGAGGCAGTATAATCCATATATTAAGTCTGTACAATGGGATTATGCCCAGCAAGAAAGCGCCCGACAACAAAATCCATGCGTATATATTAAGATACAGATAGCGTTTTGTTGTGCTGATACCTTTCATGCTTAATATCTGTGTTTGTCGGCTGTTTCTTCATATTCACGATTTGGCTCAGCTGTGACGGCGTAATATAACCTACCGCGGATGCAGCAAAATGCTTTCCAATCATAACGTCCTACTTTAACTTGAAAGCCATTAAGACTGACGATAGACGAACAGCAGCATTTTTTGATTAACTTCCCATCCTCATACGGCTTCCTATGAGCTATTATCTCTTTATTGCCTATACATACTACATGAGAATCAGTGACATATACTTTGTTTTTCCCTTTGCCAAACATTTCGCCCTTGCCGGCATTTTCTCGTAAGTGTTTATTCACATATTCTATAATAGTTGTTGCAGAATCAGCAGGGAAGTGACATTGGGTAGAAAATGGTATTTCTCCTACTATCATTATTTTTCGCCTCAACCATCCTTTATCGCCCGCAACAGCAACAATCACATCCCAGGGATTAAAAGAATATTCAGAGTTACTGAATCCATTTCTGAAGTAGTGAGCAATACCTTTTGGGGTGGTAAAGATATATTCTTCTTTTCTATTGAGGACGAACAATCTTATGGCACGTTCGTATTTTTGAGATTTGTGAATTTCTGAACCGCGTTTCTTCGCTTCTGCAACTATTCGCTTCTTTACGTTTTCCACTTCATCAAGGCCGCCAACTTCAATTGCGTGTTTAGATGTACACATAAACAATTTATCGCTTCCTAAAATCTTAGGCAAAGTATCTACAATGATTATCTCATTCAAAGGGATGGATAATAGACGTATGGAGGGCGATGAGCATGAGAATAAACCTCTTTTCTCTTTCTCCTTAAAAATCAAATAGCCATTTTCGGTAATTGCACACGTCACTTTTGGCTTTTCAAACAATACTTCTTGCTTGATTTTAGCCATAGTATTCCAACGATCCATAAGTTGCGCCACAGCCTGCTTGTTCATCTTAAGATAATAATCATCAGACATAGTAGCTAAAGATACGCATCTATCATGCTTCTGAGGCTGCATATCCAAAACATCCGAGAGATTGCAGTAACTGATTTGTTCAGTTTTTAAACAAAACGATCCCGTTTTTTCTTTAATTTCCAATACATTGTTGTCACTGAGATTGACTATCAACTTGTTAGAGCGAAAGAGTTCCATGAGATAATATTTAAGATTCTAAAAATTCAAATTTGTGAGAATTATTTACTCTAAATCAATTATCCCGGACGTTAACTAATAAAGCATAAGCGCAGTATCGGTGTTCTTAATTCAGAGCTTGCAAACACAAAATTATCCCCTCGCGAAATCCCCTGCAAGTCCATATTAGTCCTTTTACTCAGTGCGCTGCGTCTTGGCAGGTAAGGCAAAGCTAAGAGGCCGTGATAAAATCCGAAGATTTTTGCCACAGCCTCTGATTCTTTATGATTACAAATAATTATTTCCCTTTCCCTTTACATTCGGGACAAGTGATTTTTCCTGAACCTTTTCTCATATCTCCCACGGTGCCATGGCCGGTATTCACTCCGCTACCGCCACAGTTATTGCATCCGAACAAAACCATCCCCGGGCAATATTGTTCTAAGTAACCTTTGCCTCCGCATTTATTACATCTTATTTTGCCGGTGCCGTTGCACTTCGTGCAAACACTTCCCTCCAAAATGACTTCAACGTCTTCTGTAAAATCGTCGGCAACGAGTTTCACTTTCTTCTTGATAGTTTTTCCATCATTCTTTGAGGCGGTCAAAGTCAGTTTGCCATCCTGTACACTCAGGTTCAGGTCATCTCCGTTCTCAATAGAAATCACCCCGTCAGACTCTACAGGGATTGAGACGGTTCCTCCCTCCTTGCCTAATTTTAGAGTCTTTCCATCCGGCAGATTAAGATAAGTGGCCTTAAATTGTTGGGTTACAGGAATTTTAAGCGTCAGGTCTCCATTCTTAACAGCAATATCCCCTTTACGCTCGGCTTTCGCATCATTAGCACCAACCTTTACTATAAGGATAGAATCATTCAGATTGGTTTCAACCCATTCCGGAGCCGATTCAAGTATGAACTCATTGACATCGCTTTGCAAAGTGATGGTGTCGCATTGTCCTGAAATAGGAATAGTTAACTCCGAAGTGTCACTCTTAAGATAGGTGGCTTTCTTGCATCCTGACAGCGCAATCAAGGCAATTGCAAATAGTAAAATAGATTTAATCTTCATCTTGTTTAGTTATAGTTAAGAATTAATGTCTGCTTTAATTGACTAAGTTAAAGCAATATTCTCATACCCGCAAATCTTCAAAGAGTCCTTTTCAGTCCTTTTAGCCTGCTTTACCACGGAGTATTAGTTTGTAGCCGCTATTCTTCATATTTCCAAATCTTTTCATCAACAAATCTTTTCCTCTGCCGAAAGTTTTCAGACATCACATCTCTGCTTGCATCATAGCATCGGTAAGTAGTGCCGGTCAATGTAAGTAACTGATGTACGAAATTTGCAGTAGAGAATTTTCTGTCAAGCGATTTCTCCAATAGATTTATGATTTCATGATTTTTATTTCTGTAGGCTTGGTTCGGGTAAATTATGAAGGGGACTTCAACGAAGCGTTCTCCTCTTCCGCAATAATTCCCCTCATCATATACATTTTCCCCATGGTCTGAGAAATAAATCAACATAGCTGCATCCTGCTCTTTATCCACAGCCCTGAGGATATTGCTTAAAATATAGTCAGTATATCTGATGGAATTATCGTATTCTGCTCGTGTGGCAGCATACTCCTGTGGAAGAGAGGAGCCGAAATATTTCAGTTCATCTTTCGCCGTAAATTTATCAAAGCTTTTTGGGTACCTGTCCAAATATTTAGTGTGCGATCCAAGGATGTGCAGAAAGATTAATTTGTAGTCAGAAGAGTCTTTCATGGCTGCCTGTAGCTCCTTAAGTACAATTTCGTCATATCTGACTGTCAAAGCATCCTCACTATTGTCAGCTCCGGTATATTTTATTACCGATGCACCAAAGGTCATTACTCCCGAAGTATTGCTTACATTTCCTGTACGTTCTTGATTGGAAATCCAATAAGTTTTATAGTTTGCCTTCTCAAAAACGTCAATCAACAACGGGTAGTCAAGACCGTCGTTGCAAGTGCGGTCGTCAGTCTTAAAGGATAGGATTCTTTCCATATTCCCGGAAGTAGATGATGATGAACCGATTGCATCGGAATATATGTATAGATTGTCTTTTGCAGCATCAAATCCCGGAGTTGTAGGGAGTGGGTAACCATAACATGAGAGATGTCGGCGTGAGGCTGATTCTCCGATTACGACAATGACAGTTTTTGCTAAATGATCCGACCGTATGCTCTCTGAATAAGGCAGTTCTTTCCTATCGCGCAAAGACTCTTTAAAGGTTTTATCCCAGATATAAACTTCCCTCGTATATTTCGCCAGACGAGCTGACAGCGAAATCGCTGTACGCCCCGAAGTGTGTCCGAATGCAAAGACAAGATATATTCCTGCGCCTATAATTGCTGATACCAGAGTAATTGTGGAAAATGCTCTTATTCGAATATATCTGATCATAATTGTGGCAATTAGTATTGCTGCTGCAAAAATCGGGAAATACAAAGATTTTGTAATTGCTGCGATATTTGAGAATAACTGAGGAACAAATCCTGAAATTTCTCTCGAAGTGGACTGAGCTATAATTAGAATAAATTTTCTGGTGATCCCGAATCCATACAAATGATAGCTTAAAAAATTGGTGATAGATAATAGTCCGTAGAAAAAAATCAGGAAATATGCTGCTATTTTCAGAAGTTTCCCCCTGAATAAGAACTGTAAGATATATAATATAAAAATAGTCTTAAAGGCAGCTACAAATATTGTGAATGATATTTTATAGACTGCACTCATTCTAAATTGATCAGCCTCAGTGATATCAAATATACTCAAAATACTGAATACAAGAAGCCATAGATACAGTATCCTGTGGCTGTAGCAAAACACAGGCAATGAGCGGAAACTGTTCTTAAATATGCTCGCCAGTCTCATTCCTTATATTGAGCGTTGATTGAGAGAGTTGCAAAAAAGCCACGGTAAAACAATCCGAAAATTGCCTCTCTGCGGGATAAAGTTAGAGTTGACCATAATTTAATTTCAGGGTAATTGCCTAATTAGCCTAATTAAAAGAATCAGAAGGGTTGAGTGGGGGTGACGGGGCGGTCGAGGGTGCGGTAGGAGATTGCTTCGGCTATGTGGGAAGCGGTGACGGCGTCGCTGCCGGCGAGGTCGGCGATGGTGCGTGCCACGCGCAGGATGCGGTCGAAGGCGCGCGCTGACATGTTGAGTTTCTCCATGCGTGCCTTGAGTTTCTGTAGTCCGGCCTCAGAAGGCCATGCATAGCGGCGTAGCTGTCGTGAATTCATCTGCGCATTGCAGTATATTCCGGGTTCGTCCTTGAAGCGCTGTTGCTGTATGGCCCGTGCGTTGATTACTCGCTTTCGTATTGCGTCACTGCTTTCGCCGGGTGCGAGTTGAGCCATTTTGTCGAAGGGCACAGGCTGCACCTCAACGTGCATGTCAATGCGGTCAAGCAGCGGCCCGGATATTTTGCTCATATATCTCTGTACGGCACCTTCAGGGCATGAGCACCGCTTAGTAGGATGTCCGTGATAGCCGCAGGGACAGGGATTCATGGAGGCTACGAGCATGAACGATGCGGGGTATTCTATGGTATATTTTGCGCGTGATACGGTGATGCAGCGGTCTTCAATTGGCTGGCGGAGCACTTCGAGTACGGCACGAGGGAATTCAGGGAATTCATCCAGGAAGAGGATTCCGTTGTGAGAGAGTGATATTTCGCCCGGTTGAGGAGTTGTGCCTCCACCTACCATGGCTACGGGAGAAAGAGTATGGTGAGGAGTGCGGAATGGTCGGCGCGTCATGAGCCGTGAGCCGCGCTTGAGTTTGCCGGCTACGGAGTGAATTTTGGTGGTTTCGAGAGCTTCTTGAAGGCTGAGCGGTGGAAGGATTGTTGGCAGTCGCTTGGCCATCATTGATTTACCCGATCCCGGCGAGCCTATGAGGAGAAGGTTATGGCCGCCGGCACATGCTATTTCAAGTGCACGTTTGACCGATTCATGGCCTTTCACGTCTTCAAAATCAAGGTCGAATGCGGCAGAATCGGAGGCGAATTGCGCCCTTGTATCGAAGACTGTCGGGGCTATTGCATCCTGACTGCCGGTGATCACGTCAAGCGCCTCGCGGAGATTGGCTACGCCATATACGTCAATATTATTGACCACGGCTGCCTCCATTACGTTTTCTGCCGGTACTATGAGTTTTTTGAAGCCGTCGGCACGAGCTTTTATTGCCATCGGTAGAACGCCTTTTACGGGAAGCACTGAGCCGTCAAGACTCAGTTCGCCGGCTATCAGGCAGTCGTCAAGCTGCTCTTTAGTCGGAATTCCTGAGGCGCTTAGAATGGCGAGTGCCATGGGGAGATCGTAGGCGGCGCCCTCTTTTCTGACGTCGGCCGGCGAGAGATTTACTACAATCCGGCGTCGGGGAAAGTGAAGCTGACTCTCCTTAATAGCTGATACAATACGCTGGTATGACTCTTTTACGGCAGCATCAGGAAGGCCTATAACGGTGAATTTAACGCCGTTTTCTACTGACACTTCTATAGTCACGTTGAAGGCATCAATGCCGTGTATGGCTGCTGAATGGGCTTTTGTAAGCATTTCAGGGTTGGTGTTATTTCTTTGCTTCGCTGTTAAGTTTTTTCGCTTCTTTGGCAGCACTTTCGGCTGATGTGCCGCGATAAGTCTGGCGTCCTTTGGAGTCGAATACTATGAAGTAGGGCACGTTAGTCACGCCCAGTCTGCTCACGGCAGAATGCATGACTCCACCGAAAGCCCAGGTGCGCGTTATGGCCTTGATAGAGTCCGTCTTTTGGCGGGTGCCGATGCCGATAGTGTCGGGCCCGAGATAGACGTCGACCAAGGCGAGTGAGGAGTCGGGTATTTCTCGGCGCAGTGAGCGCAGATGCCTGAGGTCGTTTTCGCGCGTAGTCTCGCGGTCGTTGAAGTATACAAGCGTAGCGGTATGTTGCTTTGGAAAGATATTGGCGATAGAGTCGATAGAATCGCTGAGAGTGCGCCAGCCGAGTTGTTTCACCGGAGTGGGCTTATAATCGCTTCCCGCGTCGGCTCGACCGATGGCTTCGAGTAGCTTGGCATTTCGTGCTTTATCCGACAGAGATGCAAAAAGTCGCTGAAATCCGTTTTCGTCATCGCGGCGAGAATATACGCAGAGCATCAAGATTGTTGATAGGGGATTGTCGGGGTTCTTTTTGACGTATGCTTCCACAGCCTTGTTGATTCTTCGCGGCTCCCGGCTTTTCAAAGCGGCGGTATTGCTCTTGCGCCAAGCTGTCCATTCCTCGTTGATTTTATTGCCTGAAATTTGCCAAGCAGATGGATCGGCCATATCTCCGGTGATTGTGATTTTATCGCCCGGTTCGGCGTAAAACTGCGTGAGCGCCGACATATCCTGAGTGCATACGGTGACTATAGTTGGGCGGGCTGTAATTCCCTCCAGCTGTAATTTGCCGTCCATGACCGGCACGGCCTGATCCATCATGAAGGCCTGCTTCTTGCCGGCCGCGAGATAGATGAAGCGGAGATTACGTCCGTCACCCCCCCGGAGAGCGGCTTCAACATGGAATTGCGCCTTCGTGCAAGCCGTCAGGAGTGCGAGAAGCGCAAGGGATAGGATAAATGGTATTCGGAGGCGCATCAGTCGTCGGATAATTTGGCTTCTTCAGAAAGGTCATAAAGCATCTGTGATGCAGCTGCTTCAAAGAGTGGAGCCTTGTCGGCAAATCGCGTTTCAGCAATCCATTTCTGGTAGGCTTGTAGAGCTGAGATGGCAAGCCCTTCGGCATTGTTGAGATAGAGTTTTCCATCGTTGACTTCTTCGCGTGCTTCAGCTCCATAGGCATCGTCACCAAATGCGTCCTTTACTTCCTTTTCAGCATCATGCAAAAGTTTGTCGCACTTTTTGATATATTCTTTCCATGCTAAGGTAAGGTCCTGAGATTCATCGGTAACGGTGCCTTTAAGAATCTTATACTGATCTATAATCATTTGAGTCCATGGGAGAAATACATTTCCGTATTTACTCGGATATTCCACACTCCTGAGGGAACCGCCGAAAGCTCCTATAGTATTGAGAGATGTTATAAAGCTGCTTGAAGCAGTTATGAATTTTTCTCCCTCAACCACAGCTGCATAATAGCTTTCGCGGGAAGAGTCGCTGTCGAGTAGATCAGCTATGCACCCGTGAGTATAGAGAGCAACAAAAATGGAGTAATTGGCAACAATGGTTGCGCCGTAGGCCATTTCGGCAGTATTTTGAAAGTAGCGGTCATCAACGTAATCCCTGAGAATATCTACATATTGAAAGAATTTTTCGGGATTTGAGAGATTGACAGAGGCGGGATTCTTGGCGTTGAAAGCCTTGATTACGGCCGGTGCAAGTTTGCGAGCATATGCAATCTGAGTCTTGAGAGTGGCTACATTGGAGATGTCGGCGAGATTAGTATTGCCGATGTAATCACAAATAGCTGCGGGTGTAGCCGCAATTGCGGGCGCGGATTTTTTGCTTTTTTTTGCGGATGCTGTCACTCGGGCTTTAGCTTTTCGGGGCTTTGCCTGAGAAGATGAGGCTGAAGCGCAGATAAAAGCTGAGAGGAGGAAGAGGGCGAGGAATGTCTTTTTCATATTTTAGGATTTAAATGCCGGGGCGGTGTGTCAGAGAAAAAGTTGACACACCGCCCCGTGATTCTAAATTTCTGTCTTTCTTTAGCCGAGGCTTACTCCTCGTATTTCTTGAGGATGAGAGCGGCATTGTGTCCGCCGAAGCCGAAAGTATTGGAAAGTACGGCTCGAATGTCGCGCTTCTGGGCTTTATTGAAAGTGAAGTTGAGGTTATAATCTATTTCAGGGTCTTCGTCTCCCTCTTCGTGATTGATAGTAGGAGGCACGATTCCGTCTCTGATAGCGAGTACGGATAGTAGGCCTTCGAGGGCACCTGCGGCGCCGAGAAGATGACCGGTCATAGACTTGGTGCTTGAGAGATTGAGCTTATATGCGTGGTCGCCGAATACATCTTTGATGGCAGCAGCTTCTCCGAGGTCGCCAACGGGAGTTGAAGTACCGTGAAGGTTGACGTAATCAATTTCCTCGGGCTTCATGCCTGCATCGCGCAGGGCATTTTCCATCACAAGTTTAGCTCCGAGGCCTTGAGGGTGAGTAGCTGTGATGTGGTAAGCGTCGGCGCTCATACCGCCTCCTGCCACTTCGGCATATATCTTCGCACCGCGAGCCTTGGCGTGTTCGAGCTCTTCAAGCACGAGAGCAGCAGCGCCCTCGCCGATTACGAATCCGT
>CAYNNV010000018.1:0-22116 GCA_964398625.1 uncultured Sangeribacter sp.
AAATAAAAGTAATCAGCCAAAATATAAACTTTGTACCCCAATTGTCAGGGATTTTTGCCAAAATGGGTTTGCATGCTTTATGTACTGCAAGACCAACGCCATGCATTGCACCCCAAAACACAAATTTCCATGCCGCTCCATGCCACAGTCCACCGATAAGCATTGTGAGAAAATTGTTGACGTATGTTCTAATTGTACCTTTACGATTTCCTCCAAGGGGGATGTAAACATAATCACGAAGCCATGATGAAAGCGATATATGCCACCGACGCCAAAACTCAGTGAGGTTAGTAGACTGATATGGGGAATTGAAGTTTATACCAAGTTTGAATCCCATCATCAGCGCTAAGCCAATAGCCATATCTGAATATCCGGAGAAGTCACAATATATCTGCATAGTATAACCTAAAAGACCCATAAGAGTCTCAACGCCCGAATACATACCGGGATTATTAAAAACAAGATCGTTATATTGGGCAATATAGTCTGCAATAATAGCTTTTTTAACAATACCTATTATTATGAGCCAAAGGCCACCATAGATTTCAGCTGTAGACGCGGCTTTATTTTCCTTAAGTTGAGGGAGAAAATAATCAGCTCTAACAATGGGTCCGGCTACAAGTGCAGGGAAAAATGATAGGAAGAAGAGATAGTCAAGCCATGACTCGGTAGCCTTGATGCGACCTTTGTATACGTCGACGACATAGGAAATGGATTGAAACGTATAAAAAGAAATACCTACCGGGAGAATAATATCCAGCGGCTGGAAGTTGCCTTGCACCATAGCGTTCCAGTTCCATAGGAAGAAGTTTGCATATTTGAAATAACCGAGTATCGATAGAGAAATGCAGATGGAAATCCACATCCAAATCCTCTTCTTTGTAATATCAGTAGTATTGGCGATGCGATGCGATATAAGCCAGTC
The DNA here is from genome assembly GCA_964398625.1 of uncultured Sangeribacter sp. Taxonomy (GTDB): domain Bacteria; phylum Bacteroidota; class Bacteroidia; order Bacteroidales; family Muribaculaceae; genus Lepagella. The sequence continues at coordinate 926 of CAYNNV010000018.1, forward strand.
AATCAATGATGTACCGGTTAGCATCAGAAAAAATAGACCTGATGATTTATAGTAAAAATAAAGAGAGAAGCCGATGACGAAAATAATCATTTTGCTTCTGCTCCCTTTTAGCAATGCATAAACGGGAAGAAAGAAAATAAAGAGAAGCCAAAACAAACCGGAAGAGAAAAGCATAGGAGCCTTAGGATCGTAGCAAAGCATATCCCAAAGGTTGGAGAATATAAGAGAGAGGTCAGTCCAGAAGCTTGATAGAATCATTTTTTCTTATCGAGATTTAAGGTGGATAAAGTGGCAATTACTTATGTTTTGCTTTAAGAAATGATATATGGGGATTTCCATCCTTAACACTATCAGGAGGAAGATTAAGAAGAATGGGATGAGCAGATGTAGCCATCCATCTTACTACGGAGTCCATCCACAGAGCAGATGAGTCATGAGTGGGATGAATCTTGTCGGCCTTGCGATCGAAGTGCATACCTGCAGAACGGAAGAATGTACCGGGCTTGAGAATTTTCGCAAGCATATCATTGAAACCGGTATCCTCTTTCCAGTTGGGGGGACCAATCCAGACGTAAGGAATAGAGCCAATTTTCTCTATAATTTTTTCAACATTTGGCTTTCTCACTTCGGGCTTGGTAAGGTATAGTTCATTGGCACCTAAAGATATGAATACCATAGTGGGATGAAAATCACGAATATAATAATCAAGAGTATCCGATTGAGACCATGTAATTGTAGAACTTGAGTCCCAATTTACAGCCTTGATTTCATGCCCATTGGCCTCAGCATAAGCAGCAAGACGCAATGCAAGATTGTGTGTCATAGAGTCACCTATTATAAGGAGTCGTTGTAATGCTGAATCAACTTCAACTTTTTCTTGCCCGGCCACAAGAGCGGAATCTTTCTCTACTGCAGAAAGTGAGTCCTGCGACATTTTTTTATTCAGAATAGCATCGGCTATCGGAGCCTTTTTAAGAGTAAAAGAACCAATAGAAATATCGTCGGCAAGAGAAATAGCCAAAATTGCCAACAACGCAACGGAAATCAATATCCAGACACCGAAATAACCAGATTTCATAAATGAATTTTAAAAACCGAGTACAAAGTTAGTGTTTCGGTTTGACACCGGCAAGAAATAAACTATAATAACATTCAAAAAATTATCTTATACATAATCTTATAGTAACGAGTAGAATTTACGAAAGATGAACAACTGTGATTCCGGCACCTCCAAATCTTACATCTTCGTCATGATAAGAGGTGACAATTGGATTGGATGCTAAAAGACTACGGATAGCTACCCGAAGAGCACCGGTACCGGTACCATGAAGAATCCTTACTTGTGGTGCAGCAAATTGCACCGCATCATCAAGGAAATAAGTGACGGCTTGAAGCGCCTCATCAGCACGCATTCCTCTCACGTCAATCTCCTGATTAAAATTAAGCCTCCTGGAGTGAGAATTACTATCATCTGAAGAGGACACACTCACTGTTACTCCGGAAGATTTAGGAGGTTGTGCAGAATTAAGTTTTTCCAATTGAACAAGAGTTCGTAAAGCTCCGAATGCGACTTCAGCTTTTTTACCTTCAATGGCGATAATCCTACCGGTTACACCCGAATTCTCCATTTTAACATAATCGCCGGGGTGAAATTCAGCTATCTGCTTGACTTGATTGTTTTGTGTTTGTTTAGCAGAATTGTTCTTACACCTTTTAAGTCTCGAACTTTCCTTCAAGACTTCCGGCACTGATGATGAATCATCGCTGACTTTCTGCTTATATTCTTCAAGCTCGCGACGCACTTGCCGAGTTTTTTCGCGTTCAGCATTAGACTCTTTGATTTCGCGAATGGTTCTCTCTATTCTTGCATTAGCACCGGCAACAATTTCCTGCGCTTCTTTTCTGGCTTCAGCAAGGATTTTAGCTCTTTGCTCCTTAAGATCAGATGCCCGCCGGTCAGCTTCTTCAAGAGTACGGTTTAATTTAAGTTCCTGCTCTTTGATTTTCAAGCGCTTTTCCGACCAATACTTTTTATCACGCGTTATATCCAGAAGATATTTGTCAGCATTGATATATTCATCACCTACCAGCTGTTGGGCTTTATCCACAACCTCAGGTGGAAGTCCAATCTTCCTTGCGATTTCTACTGCAAAAGAACTACCGGGGCTGCCTACGGAAAGTCGATAAAGAGGTCGAAGCTGTGATCTGTCATAAAGCATAGCTCCATTGAAAAATCCAGGAGACTCAGCTGCGAAAGTTTTAATATTCTGATAGTGAGTAGTGACCACTCCAAAGGTTTTAGCCTCCCCAAGTTTTTCAAGTATGGAACGCGCCAAAGCTCCACCTATCTGTGGTTCAGTACCACTCCCGATCTCATCAGCTAGCACGAGAGTTCGACCATCAGCATTCTTTAAGAAAAACTTCATGTTTCTCAGGTGCGAAGAATAGGTTGAAAGGTCGTTTTCAATCGATTGTTCATCCCCAATATCAATAAAGATATTGGAAAAAATCCCTACGTGAGAATTAGAACGCATGGTGGGTAAAACTCCGCATTGCAGCATATACTGCACGAGCCCTACGGTTTTCAGAGCCACAGACTTACCACCGGCATTAGGACCGGAGATAATTAGGAATCTATTTTTTTTATTAAGAGTAAGGCTAAGAGGGACTACTTCCCTATCTTGTTTTCTTAGAGATAAAAGTAGAACGGGGTTTATTGCGGAGTACCATTCAAGTTCAACGCGGGGAGAAAGGTGGGGAAGCTCAGCATCAGTCTCAATAGCAAATTTAGCCTTTGCATGGATAAAGTCAAGTTTACCCATATCCGCAACCGCCTCGCAGATATTATCAATTTCGGGACGTAATATAGATGCCGCCTCGATTAGTACCTTAATCACTTCGCGCCTCTCGTCAGCTTCCAGTTCCCGCAATCTATTAGATGCTTCCACCACTTCCGCGGGTTCTACGAACACCGTCTTCCCTGTAGCACTTCTATCATGCACAATTCCGGAGATGCTACGTTTAGACATAGCCGCTACCGGAATAACAAGTCTTCCATCGCGTAATACAGGGGTTGTATCCTGTTCTATTAAACCGGAGGAAACTGCTCGCTCTATTACTCTACGCATTACAGATGAAACTGAAGCTCTGGATTTACGCAGCCTGTCGCGAACTTCGTAAAGTTCCGGTGAAGCATTATCTTTCACTTCTCCAAACTCATTGAGTATTTTATTTAAGTGAGTGATAACATGAGGAAATTGTCTTATACATCCGAACAATCTGACTAATACCGATTCGGTATTATCTTCCTCATTATCACGACTAAAAAAGCGGTGTACCTCAGAGATGGTAAAAAGAATGCGATGAAGCCTGAAGAGTCTTTCAGCAGACATGAAACTGCCGGGAGCCTTAATCTCAAGAAGATATGGTCTTACATCAGTGAGATAGTTCATTGGAATATCAGCACCGCCACGAATGAAAACCATCATCTCAGCAACCGCGCGGAGTCTATCCCGGACGTGATGGAATGACGTTGAGAAATTCATATCTTTCACGGCTTCCCTGCCAAGAGATGAAGTGCACATCTCCGCAATATGGAAGCGCACACGGTCAAAACCTATCTTAGATTCAAAATCAGACGGGTAAATCATTATGAAAAGAAAAACTTAAACAGGAATAGCGAGCATGGGAATATCATGCAAGAAAAGCATCTTGTGCGCCAGTCCCGGATTAAATAGTCTTGAAAGAGCATTCTTGCGCTTGTTGGGGACAGCTATTAGATGAATATTATTATTTCTTACGAATTCACGAAACTCTGCATTGAAATTATATTTCGAGAAAGTATGATGGGAAAACGAGAACTTTGGATTATGAAGCCACAAATAGTCTGCGACTTCATGGAGATCTGTATCCGAAACGGAGTTGTCTGCTTCCGGAATAGTTGTAATGGTAATATTCAGTTGTGGAGATTTGAAAACAGACCTAATGGTATCAAACATATCAAGATCGCTTTTTGACATAGAAGTAACCAACAGTATGTTGATTACTTCGGAAGGCTCAACAGACATTGTCCCTTCCGGGAGTGTGAGAACCGTATGCCTGCAAGAATCAATAACTTCTGCAGTAATGCTACCATTGACATCCATTTCACGCGTAGAATTGCGCCTTGTGGTCATAACAATAAGGCGAGGATTATGACGGCGAGACAACTCCAAAATTACAGATTCAGCAACTCCTTCTGCAATATTTGTAGAGATCTTCACATCCGGAAGTGCGCCGGCTAATATCTCATCATTGAGAGAGGCTAACATATTCTTGAATTTATGCTGAGCCATACTCCTCAAATCTTGAGAAGAAAACGAATCTTGTTGTCCCCTCGCAGCAAAATCAAAAGATTTCTCTATAGAATTAGAATATTGATATGGCTGGTAAGAGTGCACAAGGAGAGGTGAAAATGAAGCCGCATCCGCTATCTTAAGCGAAGTTGCCACTGCGTTGAAAGAAGAATCAGAAAAATCTACGGGAATGATGATGCGAGGCATCATTCCCATAGATTCTAATTTTTGCTTGACTGTATCTTGAAACAAATTTTCCAATACTTTTACGGCTGCCGGAATCTGTTCATCATCTACAGATATCATCACTAGGTCGGCATCTGAGTAATCGGCATTGTTCAATACAGTTGGAATTCCGGCATCTTGCAGCCTTGCAGACACGATGCTTGCAACATTGGCTGAAAGAACAGTCAACAGCGATTTTTCAGTGACTATACGAGGCATTAATCAAATAGGCCGGTAATGGCGAAAGAGAAACTTATTTATTCTTCTCCTCCTCAAGAATCTCAAGAGCCATATCGTAGATAGTGGTATCGTCAAGAACCACAATACCTCCGTCAGGACCCGGCTCAATGTGAAGGCCGGCATTTTTACCAAACTCATAGTTCACACCACCGAAATAATTACGAACGGTCTGAACAGTTACATTGAGTTTATCTGCGATTTTGTGAGTTGCTCCGTCAGGAAGGCTATCTTTGAGACGGCGAAGTTCGTTGAAAGAGATGGTTTTGCTCATATCTTTTTTACGTTTTATGGTTTTTAGATTTAAAATCAGTTTATAATTCAAGTGCTAATTTACAAAATAATATTAACTCCTCAAAACAATGGCAATATTTTTTTATAATATTTTTTAGAGAAAATTAATTAACTATTGATTATCAATAGTTTATATTACACAATTTCTACTTCAGTTGCTTTAACCCAACCTATGAAGTTTGCATTGAGTCGCACCTTATACCAGGCAGGGTTTCCCTCGGCGTCATCAGCCACTCCCACAATCTGCATTAAAGTGCCCTTATACACCACGTTATCATTCTTCTTCTGTTCCGCACCGGCCTCACTTACCAGGACAGCGGATTGTACTGTTACTACGCATTCGTCCTTTGCTTCAGAAGTTTTTTTAGAAAGGAACGCACAAACTAGAAAAACGATACATAACCCCAGCATAGCAATGGCTCCAAAGAAACCTGTCTTGCGTAGTGCTACGCCGGCAGAAAAGACATATAGAGAAATTCCGGCAAGTGTTAAGAAAAAGAATATAAGTGCCCATACAGCCCAAAAGTCAGAATGACAAGTGCGGGCAACATACTTCTCTATGGTAGTGATAATTGAAGGATCATCAGGCACAGCGCTTACGGACGAGCCTTTCAATGGGGCTGAATTGCGGTCCTCTACCTTTGACAGGACATAATCCAGATTGTTTTTTATTCGTCCTGAGGAAGGATCAATCCTTAATGCCCTTGAATAAGCAAGAACAGCCACTCCGTAATCTCCCGCATTGAACCCGGCATTACCAAGATTATATAGCAAAGATGCAGATACAGTAGTAGAATCCTGCTTTACTGCTTTTTGGTATAATTCTACTGCCTTACCGTAATCTTTTGCATCATAGGCTTTCTTTGCCGCATCAGAGTAATTATCAGCATAAACGGATAGAGAGCAGCTCAGGACAGCTAATATTATTGCAATGAGCTTAGTTTTCATTTGTAACATTTTTTTGAGCGTCTTCAAGCGAATTAATAATTCCTGCTGCAGAGTTATATACATTTTCCATATCCACAGATGCGGCACCGGGGGCATATTTAGCAAATTCACAACGATCAATCAACTCTATAAGATCATTGATGACATTATTAGAGATGTTATGCCCGGCGAGCGCGTGAGAGACGTTTTCGCGATTGAGTTCAGAATTAGGTATCTTTAGTTTGTCGCGCAGATATCCCCAAAGGGCCGCCAAAATCTCATCGTAGAACTGCTCTGTCTTTCCGGCAGTCATACATTTCGCTGCCTTACCAAGACGCTTACGCGCTTCTTTACCGGCCCTTCTGCTTCTTAGAGAAAGCTGATCAGCATTTAATTTTAGATGACGACGATAATAAATCACTGCGGCTACGAGAATAGAAATTAGAATAAAGTAGAAAGCCCAATACCACCAAATAGCAAGCAACGCAATATCTGCAGTCGTACGACCACCAATTTCAAGGAGTTCGGGATTAAATTTTTTTACCGTATTAGTCTGTGACTTGTCAGATGCCTCTCCCTTGCCCACTTTTACTTTATAACCTCGTGCCACGGCAGTTTCATAATTGCCGGTTTCTGGATTGAAATAAACAAGTTTCACATCAGGAATCACAAGCTCTCCCTCTTTAACCGGCAAGAATGAATAGTCAAACGTAACAGAACCAGATACATTAGATGCCGAGACATTTGATTTCACTTCTGTGGTTGGCGAATATACTTCAAAATCAGATCCGTAGAGAGCTGAAAGATCAGGAAGCTTAATATATTTGAGATTACCACTTCCGGAAATAGTATAGTTAATCTGTGCTGCTTCATTTGCCTTAAGAGAGGAAGACGGGAGTGAAGAACTTATGGAGAACTTACCTACACCGCCGGAAAAATCGGAAGGCTGAGGTTGTGGTAGAGCTTTTACGTTTATAGATAAATCATTAGGAGTGACATTGAGTTGAACAGGCTGACCTACTGTAAATCTTCCCCAGAAGGGGTCGGAGTAGTATTCGTCCTCACTGACGGATACTGTGTAGGTATTCCCCTTTACCGCCAAATCCCCTTTCATCTGCGGGAAAATGATATATCGGGCAATTATAGCAGTACGGTATGATCTTCCATTGTAATCTTCTATTCCCCATTGAGTAGAAATATCTTTCGATTCCTCAACTACGAAACCTTCAAATTTCGGAGCTGTAGTTGCACCAATAAAGGAAAGTCTATTGTAACTACAGTAGAGCTTTACGGTATAAACGATAGCTTCTTGTTCATATGCATTCGTTTTAGAAACTGAAGCTCGGAGGAAGAGATGATTATTTCCGGTACCGATAAATTTGGGGCCACTTGCATTGACAGTAGAATTATCGTTGGAATTTTCAGAAGAAGATGATGAAGCGGACGATGATGAAGCAGCTTGAGCTGAACTTCCAACTGCTCCGATAGAATAGCTGATTTTGTTGGTTTTAACGCCAGCTATCGTGATCGGTCCCATCGTAAAATTGCCCTCTTGCTCCGCCTTTACAGTCAATGTATATAAGGCTGAAATACTGACAGTTGTCTTAGAGCCATTGTAACTTGCAGACTGTGAAAACATCGTAGGAGTGCAATAGACTACCTTACACCCCGGCACAGCAGGGGGCTCTTTCATTTCGGAGGTGACATCGTGCAGTTCTACAAGAATATAAAAGCGGTCCCCAACACCTAATTTACCGCGTCCATTTTTATCAATTTTAAGAGTCGCGGTAGCAGCCGAAGCCATAGCCGGCATCAGAAGCAAAATCAGAAGACTAATTAATGACTTTATGATCTTCATTTATAGATTCTTTAAGTAGGATTAGCTATTACCAGTTTTTACGACCTACAGAGCGAGAAGGATTACCGCTTTTGTTGCCCTGATTAAGAAGGCGTGCACGAGTTGCGTTCTCCTTATTTTCGACTGCATTTAGAATCTGATCGGCAGTGGAATTACTCATGTTGTCATTTTGCGGAGGTTGCTTTTGCTGGTTATCTTTATTTTGGTCTTGATTCTGATTATTATTTTGATCTTGATTTTGATCCTTGTTTTGATCCTGATTCCGGTCTTTATTATCTTCTTTGTTATCCTTCTTGTCGTCCTTGTTCTGATCTTGGTTCTGCTGACGGAGTTGAGCTATTCGCAGATTGCGTCGAGCCTCGTCATTATCAGGATTATATCTCAGGGCTTGCTTATAATTGTTAATAGCAGAGGCATAATCCTCCTGATTGAAAGCTAAATTTCCGAGATTATAGATTGCTTTTGAGGCCAATTCCGGGAAATTAGCTCCCGCCGATTGGCTAACAGACTGAAGATTTTTTGTACCTTCCTGAAGCAATTTCTGCCCGTTCTCATCATCTTTAGCCGAATTTTCACCCATTCGTATCTGACTTAGACCAAGATTGTAGATAGCCTGGGGAGAAGACGGATTATATTTAAGTGCTTCCTGATACTCTTTGCGTGCTCCAGAGAAATCTCCTTTATGATAAAGTTCATTACCATTGATAATAGCGCGCCGCTCCTTTCGATTGGATTGCTGCGCAAACGCTACAGAAGAAACGATTACTAAAGAGATAAAAAGTAAGATATATCTTTTCATAGTTAATTCTCTTTCTTAAAAAAGTTGATTTTGTCAAGCCACGGAATCTTAGTGTCAAGAATGAAGACATCTACAACTAAAGCAGCCAGAGCAATCCAAAGGAAGATAAAGAAAAGTTCATCATGCACAGCAAGAAAGCTTGACTCAAGAGCTGACTTTTTGACTGTTGATAGCTGCTTGGTAAGCTCATCGAGTGCATCAGGATTTGAAGCATTGACGTAAATGCCCTTACCTGCTTTTGCTATACTGGCTCCAAGATCTTCATTAAGAGCAGTTGCTACTGGAGTACCATCGTCATTAACAAACGTACCTGCGGAGGACGGAATAGGCACCGGAGTAGAAGTTCCGATTCCTATGACATCAAGCTGAACACCGGCGGAATGAGCACTCTGTGCGGCCTGTAGAGCTCCTTCTTTATCTTCGAGGTCTTCAGCATCGGTGATGAGCACTATAGCACGCCCAACTTTTTTCTTACCGCTGAAAGAATTCAACGAAGCCTGAATGGCAGCAGCTATATTAGTACCTTGATTAGATATTAGAGATGGATCAATACTGTTAAGAAACATTCGCGCAGATACATAATCAGATGTCACCGGGATAAGGGTATAAGCGTCACCGGCATATACAATAAGTCCGACCCTATCATTATCAAGCTTTCCAATGAGCTTTTCAAGAATAAGTTTAGCAGTGCGCATACGCGGAGCTCCTTCGGGATCAGAAGTTGCCGATGCAAGCATTGAGTTGCTTGCGTCAACTGCTATAACTACTTCAATACCTTGCTTTACAGTCTTCTGGTCTTTTACACCACCCCATGGACGAGCAAAAGCAATTACTATGGCCGCAACCGCCACACAGGCTAATGTAATCTTAATGGGGGGCTTATAAGGTGAAACCTCGGGCATAAGAGGCTTCAGCTCATCGATATTTCCGAATTTACGCAATCTTTTCAACCGAACTCTGCGTGCCAGAATGTATATGGCAATGAGCAGAGGAACCAGCAGCAGAAGAAATAAGAGATATGGGTAAGCGAAACTAAACATTGCAGCAAGTATTTATGGAATTCTTCTGAGTACAACATAACGCATTAGCATCTCGGCAATAAAAGCAACGAGAGCTAAAAGCACCCATGGCATAAAGTCTTCATCGGTTTGAGAGAATCTCTCGACATCCAGTCTTGATTTTTCGAGAGAGTCAATCTCATCAAATACATCACTCAGCATATTATTGTCTGTAGCACGGAAAAACTTACCACCGGTGATATTAGCAATACTACTAAGAGTCTCTTCATCAATTTTTGTCTCAAGTGTAGTTGATGAAAAACCGTAGGGATCCGGGATAGTTATAGATCCGTTAGTACCAACACCAATTGTGTATACTCGAATTCCCTTCTGACGTGCAATCTCAGCAGCAGTGGGCGGCGGCACATCTCCGGCATTGTTGCTACCGTCAGTAAGGAGTATGATACTTTTTGACTTAGCTTGACCATTTGAAATACGATTAATTGCACTTGCGAGGCCGTCGCCAATAGCGGTGCCATCAGATAAATCTCCCATCTTGACATTATGTAGAGCATTGAGAAGGGCAGAACGCTCGTTAGTAAGGGGCATAAGCGAGAGACTTTCTCCAGCAAATGCAACAAGTCCGATATTATCGTCGGGGCGTCCGTTTATGAACTTTGATGCCACTTCCTTTGCCGCCTCAAATCGATTTGGCCTAAAATCTTTAGCCATCATTGAGCCCGAAATATCAAAGGCCAGAACTATATCCGTACCTTCAATCTGCGAAGTGTTGAAGCGAGTATGACTCTGCGGTCGGGCAAGAGCTACGATAATTGCAGCTATAGCAACGAGTCGAAGGATAAACGTAAAGTGCATTCCCCACACCTTCCATGTTGTGCCAAGCTTATCAAATGCAAGGGTTGACGATATTGAAAGAGTTGGATTTGCCGATCTGTGCTTATAAATATACCACGCTATTAGGGGTAATAGAAGGAGGAGCAACCATAAAATTCTGGGATTTCTAAAAGTCATCTGTTATCCTCCTTTCCTTCTGAATTGTAAGCCCGCTTGTCGGCAGCATTATCAGAATCATCCACACCGGAATTTTCCGGTTTCGTGAGTTTTACAAATTTAAGAGCATTTGTGAAAGCCTCAATATTATCATCAGGTAAAGGACGGACTTTTGCAAATTTCACAAAATCAGCCATTGATAGAACCTCTCTCACATAGTCACGCTTATCTTTAGCACGTGGATCGGCAGCGAGTTTAGATACAATTTGGGCTGAGGTCATCTCCATGGCATTTATTCCAAAGCGCCCCTCAAGGTAGTTACGCAAAATTTCCGTAAGGCGTGTAAAATATTCTCGCTCCATACCATTCTCCCAAAGTTTACGATTTTTTAGTACTTCAAGTTCACTAATCGCAAGCTCATAGGGAGTTGGCTGAGGTTTTTCTTTTTTGAATATGTTTTCCCCTTTGCTTCTAAACTTGATAAATAGAAATATACCTGCGCCAAGAACAACTATAATCAACACCCATAACCACCAATAATCAACTAATGCATCCGGTAGTTTATCGGTAATTTTGGGATTATACGGTCCTACAACATCAGCATACGGGGATATTGTATCATTGGCTGTAACATTCACAGGAATAATTTTAAGTCGTACGGGATTAGACCTGGCTGAATCCCGACCGGCTACAAATAGCAGCTCCGGAAGCTTATAGAAGCCGGAATCAAAACCTTGAACAGGGACGTGGTAATTCACTTGACAACGGCCGGAACCAAGATCAACAGTATCAGAAATCACGGAAGTTCTAAGCTCTATACTGTCATCGCACACAGTGACGTATCCACGTTCGTTGGGAGCAAGTAGCGGAAAAGATCCTTTAGCATCCTTAGCCGTGACCACCTCCAGATGCAGCATACCCAGCTTGCCTTGAAGTAGATATGCCGAGTCAAGCTTAGCCTTCACAGATATTGGAGCTCCCGATGCTACAAAACCTGTAATCAGAAGAAAGGTTATAAAGAGTAATGTAAACTTTTTCATTTTTGGCGTTCGTAATCTACTCATTATCTTGGTCCTCTATTGCGGAAAAGGCCTAATAGAGCTGCGACAAAATCTTCATCGGTCGAGATGGAAATATAATCAACACCACAAGAGGTAACAACCTTGTTTATGTTTTGCTGCCGCTCATACCAACATCTCGCGTACTCATTTCTCACTCGTTTCGAAGAGGTATCAATCCATTTATCGCATCCTCTCTCAATATCTTTGACGCGAATGAGTCCGACATCGGGCATGCTTGAATCTCGCTTGTCAAACACTTGAATAGCGGCGAGATCATGCTTACGATTAGCTATCGACATTGATTTTTTATAGTCGTGATTATCAATGAAGTCCGAGATGAGGAAAGTGGTACAATGCTTCTTCATAACATGGGTAAGAAATTCAAGCGCAAGATTAATATCTGTCCCGTTACTTTCAGGAGTAAAGTCTATTATTTCTCTGAGAATAAGAAGTATGTGTTTCCTCCCTTTCTTTGGAGGGATAAATTTCTCAATCTTGTCAGAGAAGAAAATGACCCCTACCTTATCGTTATTCTGGATTGAAGAAAAAGCAATAGTACCGGCTACTTCAGCCATCATCTCTTTCTTGACCTCACCTACGGCACCGAAATTTCGACTTGCCGATACGTCAATGAGAAGCATCACTGTAAGTTCACGATCTTCCTCATAGACTTTAATGTAAGGCTTCCGATTTCGGGCAGTCACATTCCAGTCTATATCACGTATGTCATCGCCGTACTGATATTCCCTGACCTCGGAGAAGATAACGCCACGCCCCTTGAATGCCGAGTGATACTCACCGGCAAAGATATTTTGAGATAAAGCCTTCGCCTTTATCTCAATCCTTCTTACTTTTTTAAGGAGTTCGTTTGCGTCCATAATCAATTAAATCAGGGCACTTCGACTTTGTCAATAATATCAGTGATAATCTCGTCTGTAGTAATGTTATTGGCTTCTGCCTCATACGTCACACCTATACGGTGACGCATAACATCATGACATACAGCGCGAATATCTTCCGGAATAACATAGCCTCTACCGCGGAGGAATGCATATGCTCTTGCGGCCATAGCCAGACTGATAGATGCGCGCGGAGAAGCACCGTAGGAAATAATACCCTTAAGATCTTTAAGACCGTATTTCTCAGGTTCACGCGTAGCAAATACTATATCTACTATGTAATTTTCGATTTTTTCGTCAATGTAAATCTTCCTTACCAAATCTTGAAGCTCACGAATTTCTTCCGGACGCACAACAGGGGTGACAGGAGGTAGAGAACCCATTATATTTTGACGTATAATCACCTTCTCCTCTTCTTTAGTAGGATATCCAATGATAACCTTAAGTAAGAAGCGGTCAGTTTGTGCTTCAGGAAGAGGATAAGTACCTTCCTGCTCAAGAGGATTTTGAGTTGCCATCACTAAAAATGGATCTTTCAGAGGGAAAGTTTCGTCGCCGATAGTAACCTGTCGCTCCTGCATTGCCTCAAGCAGTGCGCTTTGTACCTTGGCCGGAGCACGGTTAATCTCGTCGGCAAGCACAAAATTAGCAAAAATCGGGCCTTTCTTCACCTCAAAAGCCTCACGTTTTACACTATATATCATCGTTCCGATCACGTCCGCAGGAAGAAGATCGGGGGTAAACTGAATGCGACTGAACTTGGCATCAATCAGCGACGATAATGTTTTTATAGCAAGAGTCTTAGCCAAACCCGGTACGCCTTCAAGCAGCACATGACCATTGCAGAGTAGAGCAATCAACAAGGAGTCTACAAGGTGCTTTTGACCTACTACTCTGCTTTGCATTCCTTTTGTGATAAGACCCACAAAACCGCTGCGAGCAGCAATCATATCATTTAATTCTCTGATATTTACGTTATTTTCCATCGGGGGAAGTCATTTATATTTCTTTTAATGTGTACTTTTACGTAATCAGTGTGCAAAAATAGTTATAATAGAGCAAAGAGCACAATTTTACGTGTTAAATATTATTGAAATATCGTTCTTAGTCTTAAATATAATGTTAAAACTCTTAAAATTCAGGATGTAACTTTTCAGATCTCCTTGTTTTGAGGAAATGCTTGCCAACCTTGTGCTCTCAGAGGCAATTCATTACCGTCGCGAGTAACAAGTGCACAGCCAAGTTCGGGTTTAGTAATATAACCAATCATTGTCACCCCCTTCATCTTCTCTATCTTATCACGGTCAGTAATAGGAACAGTAAATAGCAATTCATAATCTTCTCCTCCATTGAGCGCTGCCATAACAACGTTCATATTGAGTTCTTCTGCCATTACTGCAGTCTGATAATCAATTGGTATTCTATCTTCATAAACTCTGCAACCCATGCCGGAGCCCTTACATATATGCATTAGTTCTGAAGAAAGTCCGTCACTCACATCCATCATAGAAGTAGGCTTTATGCCCGCCTCTCTAAGAGACTTTATAATATCTTTACGTGCCTCCGGCTTCAGTTGCCGCTCAAGAATATATTCCTTACCTTGGAATTTTGGTTGGAAATTCGCATCAGCCTGAGCGGCTACACTGTTTTCTCTTTCGAGTAATTGCAATCCCATAAAGGCAGCCCCGAAATCTCCACTCACACAAATGAGATCAGTCTCTTTAGCACCGTCACGTCGCACGATTGCATCACTGCTTGCTTCACCCAGACATGTAATACTAATGATCAATCCTGTTCTTGAAGCAGATGTATCTCCACCAACGAGATCAACATTATAAACTTCGCAAGCTGCGCGTATTCCGGAATATAGTTCTTCAAGATGCTCAACTGTGAAACGTGAGGAAGCACCTATACTGACCGTTATCTGTTTCGGCTCGCCATTCATAGCATAGATATCGCTAAAATTAACCACGGCAGCCTTATAACCCAGGTGTTTTAGTGGCACATATCGCAAATCGAAATGTATTCCTTCCAGCAACAAATCGGTTGTGACAAGTGCATCCATATCTCCAAACTTTAGTACAGCTGCATCATCTCCTACGCCGAGAACTGTACTCTGATTGTTAGATTTGAAATCCTTGGTAAGTCGATCAATGAGTCCAAACTCACCGAGTTCGGATATTTCAGTTTCTTTTTCCTTCATTTAGCATCTAATTTATAAGGTCGAAAGCAGAAACGGCATCAGCTCTCGACCTTTATTTCATAATACAATTTTATATACCTAATCAAATGCGAGCCATCATCTCGGTTATAATACGAGTCATTACAGGTTGTGCTTTCACAGCAGCTTTCTGAACTTCCTCGTGCGTAGGAACTTCCTTTATGTCCTTACCTCCAAGATCAGTTATCACTGAAACACCGAATACTTCCATGCCGGCGTGGTTAGCAACAATAACTTCAGGTACTGTTGACATACCGACTGCATCACCACCAATGATGCGGAAATATTCATATTCAGCAGGTGTTTCAAATGTAGGACCCGGAGTACCCACATACACCCCGTGCATCACTCTTATCCCGTCAGCTACCGCAATATCATCAGCTATTTTCACAAGTCTATTGCTGTAAGCTTCCGTCATGGCCGGGAATCGCGGACCAAGCTCATTATAGTTTCTGCCGCGTAAAGGATTCTCCGGGAACAGATTTATGTGATCAGTAATAATCATCACATCACCGACCTTAAATTCCTTATTCATTCCTCCTGCTGCATTACTTACAAATAGCTTTTCCACTCCGAGTTGTTTCATTACTCTTACAGGAAAAGTAACCTGTTTCATATCATATCCTTCATAATAATGGAATCTTCCTTGCATAGCCATGACATATCGACCGCCAAGATTTCCAAATATTAATTTCCCGGAGTGTCCCTCAACAGTTGAAACCGGGAAATTAGGAATATCTTTATAATCTATCTCCTTAGTAATTTCAATATGATTCACCAAGTCACCAAGACCTGTACCAAGGATTATAGCTACTTTTGGGAGTTCACCAACCTGAGCTTTAATAAAGTCGGCAGTCTGCTTTATTTTTTCAAGCATAATTATGATGTTTAATGATTTAATTCCGCATATCTGGTATGAGGCCCTTGTCTTCAATTGCCTCTTTTAATATTTGAACAAAATTACCATCACTATAGTTCTCATCCATCTTGACGGAAATAGGAAGATAGAACGAATATGGCTTCAGATCAAATGGGAAATATGGGTTGTTGCTAAGCCGGACGGCATCTTTTTCTGTGGTCACAAGTATTTTTCTCGCTCCCTTCACTGTTTTGAAGGTCTTCTCAATCTGCTCAATGTCTCGACGTGAAAAATCATGATGATCCGGATAGTGAAGCACCTTCACCTTACATTGGAATTGCTTGAAGTATCTTACAAATTCTCGCGGATTCGCTATTCCGGTCAATAGAAGTACGGTATCCTGACGAGTTAGACATGATAGCGACACATCATACTTTGCATCCTCTGAAAAGACCGGTTGTAATTCCTTGTAATCATAGCGGGAGAAAAGTAGTTTCTGATATGTCATCAGATTAAGATTGTTGTTCACAATTCTGACATCAAGCGGAGTCATGTCTTCCGGACACTTCGTAAGCACAATCATATCTGCTCTATTCACTCCGGAAGCGCTTTCTCTCAATCGTCCGAGTGGCAAAAGATTGTCCTCCCAAATTGGCCGATTATAATCAATAAGAAGTATTGAAACTTTTGGTTTTACGGCCAGATGCTGATATGCGTCATCAAGTAAGATAAGGTCAATATCAGGCTTTTCTCTAAGCATTTCTCTAATACCGTCAGCACGTTTTTCACAAACGGCAACAGCTACTTTAGAGCCGAATTTTTCGTAAATTTGATACGGCTCATCACCTATAGTTTCGGGCGTACTCCTGTGGTTAGCCATAACGAATCCTTTTGTGCGACGCTTGTATCCCCGACTTACTACTCCAATCTTATAGTCACAGCACAATCTTCTGATAAGATATTCTACATGAGGGGTCTTACCCGTGCCTCCGACAGTTATATTGCCTACACTTACTACCGGAACTTCAAATTCCACGCTCTTGAAAATGCCGAGCTCATATAGCTTATTCCGTACAAAAGTGACCCCTGCGTATATCCATGATGCCGGAGTAAGCAGATAAGCCATTACCGTATCAAAAGTTTCTTTAATATCTATATTCATCTTGGTACGGCTTGTCAGAGAGTTGGTAATGAATAAGGGTATATAGCCTGTTGACGATTACAGCGAAGTAAATTTATAATTTTCATTATCATCAACGGAGAATAATCATCTCCTAAATTTTCACTCAATGCCTTATACAGGCTTTGTGACTGGAGCTGCTCAAGCATCTGCATAAATCCAGACTCTTTATCCGGATATAAATCCACACCAAAATTATTAATTTTAGCCTTTTCGGCAACCCAATCAATCGCATCCTGAAGCTCCCCTATCTGATCAACAAGACCAATTTTAAGAGCCGATTCAGCACTCCAAACTCTACCTTCCGCAATTGATTTGATCGTTTCTATTTTCATTCTGCGGCCTTGAGCACATCGGGTTACAAATTCTTGATATCCACGCTCAATTGCTTTCTGCATAGCAGCAGCTTGTCCTGCTGTCATAGGTCGAGTCAAATCAGGGAAATCACCTTCAGGATTTGTGTAGACATATTGAGGAGAGAGGCCGATTTTCTGAAGTAAGCCTGATGCTTCAGGTATCAAACCAAAAATTCCGATGGAGCCTGTGATAGTGAGCGGAGAAGCGAAAATTCTATCGGCATTACAGGATATATAATAGCCTCCTGAAGCTGCAACATCGCCCATAGAAACGGCCAAAGGTTTACCTGTAGACTTAAAATAGCCTAAAGCTTCCCATATCTGCTCGCTTCCGAATACAGATCCACCAGGTGAATTAACTCGTAGAACAAGCCCTTTGCAATCATCATCATCCGCCAGATCGTTGATTATGGGTACGAGCTTGCTACAGTCTATAGTACCCGGCATTCCGGTCTCTTGAATTTCTCCGGTTGCATATAATACAGCGATTCTATCACTTGCCGAATTAGAGAATACTGAATTAGCTTTTCCATAATCAGCTGCATCTACAAATTCTAAATCATCGCCATCCTCATCTATAATTTCGCCAATTTTATCATCCATTTCGCGCTCGTATGCAAGGCCTGTCACTAATTTTTTTGCAGTGATTTCCTCCGCTGAGAGCGTAAATATATAATCGTTATTTATCAACTTATCAATCTCACTGCTTTTTAATTTGCGAGACTTGGCAATATCCTCACGTATTACATTCCACATTGTGCCATAGAGTGTATCAAGCTGTGCCCTCGCAGGCGCCGACATCTCAGTCATTGAGTATGGCTCAACAGCACTTTTAAATGTTCCGACTTTCACAACCTGCACATTTACTCCAATTTTATCAAGAAGATTCTTAAAATAAAGTGTTGTACCACCAAGTCCATGAAGTGAAAGGGAACCGGCAGGATTTAAAAACAAGCTATCAGCCACCGATGCCACAAAGTAGTCCCCCTGAGCGAGATAATCACCGTAGGCAATTATCGGTTTTCCTGATTTCTTGAATTTCAAAAGAGACTTCCTTATGGAATTAAGGGTTGCTCCTCCGGCATTCACTCCATCACACTTTATATAAATTGCCTTGATATTTTTATCTTCAGCTGCATTATCTACGGCAGAAAGAATAGTATTGAGCGATGTTGACTTCATATTCCCGCTCATCAATGCTGACAGCCTGAAATCAGGATCCTTATCCGTTTCAATTATTTCTCCGGACAATGTCAGAACCATTACGTCACCTTTCACAGTTGACCCGCTCTTCATACCGACAGCGGCGAGAACGCCGATAATTACAGTAAAAATCAATATTCCGAACAGCAGAAGAGCTATCCAGGTGCCCATGAAGGACGAGAGCATGTTTAGAAAGAATTTTTTCATATTAGTTCTGACTTATTGTAGTTTAGGAATTGAAAAAATTATGTAAAAAAATTATTTAATGCCAGCCACTTCGGCTACTATTTTCTTTATTTCTTCACCAAGTATGTCAGCAGCATGTTTGGTGGAAGCCTCAGCATAAATTCTGATAATCGGCTCTGTATTTGACTTTCGCAAATGAACCCAGCAATCCTCAAAATCAATCTTTACGCCATCAATATCAGTCACATTCTCATTGTGATATTTCTCTTTCATGGCTTCAAGAATAGCATCTACATTTATCTCGGGCGTTAACTCAATCTTATTTTTTGAGATAGCATATTGTGGATAAGTCTTTTTCAATTCTGAAACAGTTTTACCACTCTTGGCAAGAAGTGTAAGAAATAGAGCTATGCCCACAAGAGCATCACGGCCATAGTGAAACTCCGGATAAATTACACCACCATTTCCCTCTCCTCCTATTATGGCATCGGTTGACTTCATTGCTTCAACCACATTGACTTCTCCTACAGCGGATGCCATGTATTCGCAACCATGCTTTTGGGTGATGTCACGCAATGCTCTTGAACTTGAAAGGTTGGATACTGTATTGCCCGGTGTCTGAGATAGTACATAGTCAGCTACAGCTACCAGAGTATATTCCTCAACAAACATCTCACCATTTTCCATTACAATAGCAAGGCGATCTACATCCGGATCAACTACAAATCCAACGTCAGCACATCCGCTCTTCATCATGTCTGAAATCTCGGTGAGATTTTCCGGAATCGGCTCCGGAGTGTGAGCAAATTTGCCGTTAGCCTCACAATTAAGTTCTATCACTTCTTTCACACCGAGACTACGCAAAAGCTGCGGAATAATAATTCCACCCACTGAATTCACTGCATCAACAACAACTCTAAAGTTTGCTCTGCGGATAGCCTCACAGTCTACAAGAGGAAGATTAGTTACTGACTCTATGTGTCGCCGATTGTAAGTATTATTAGTGTAGACTCTGCCGATATGATCAATATCAGCAAAAGTGATATCATCATTTTCTGCTATCTCAAGAACTTTTTTACCCTCAGAATCTTTGAGGAATTCGCCATCTGCATTAAGAAGCTTGAGAGCATTCCATTGTGCAGGATTATGGCTGGCTGTAATTATGATACCTCCGGCAGCATTCTCACCGGTTACGGCTATCTCCGTGGTGGGCGTAGTAGCTTGCCCTATATTGACAACATCAAAACCCATTGATACGAGTGCCCCAACTACAAGCATCTCTACCATCGGACCTGATATTCTGGAATCTCTGCCAACTACTATAATATTAGATTTAGGATTGCCACGACGGATAAATTCTGCGTAAGCTGATGTAAACTTGACTATGTCTATGCCGCTAAGACCGGCACCGGTCTTGCCACCTATCGTACCACGAATTCCGGAAATAGATTTTATAAGAGCCATAAGATAGAATACAGAATAAAGATTAATATACTTTAGAATTCAGCCTTGTAATACCTCACTTTCATGAGATACGGTATACATTGACTTTGATCGGAAGAAAATCCGAGATATGATCTTAGCACAAGATTAACATGGCAACCGTAGCCAAGATAAATAAGCGGATATTGGATGCCATTTCCCAATTGTAGATTAGTAGGAGTATCGTAAGTGCCGTAGAGGAACGATAACGAATTGAAGCTATTACCCCCTGTATTACCATTGCCGATTACGTCAGTACTCTCACTCATATACATTGCATTGATATTATATCTTTCATACCTCATATATACAGCATCACCCGTCTTTGGACGGCGGCTCATATCTCCTGCATCAATTACCTGCATATATAGATAACCATCATCATCCATGCGATAATACGGTGCATCCTCGCCGGTCTCAAAGACACTATCGGCAGGTATAGTATTCTCAACGCGGAAGCCGGAAAGATACCAGTTAGTTGCTCGCTCTTCTTCGTTTAGAAGTTCGGTATAACTTTTTGACTTGCTGCAACCTGCCAGCAAAAATAAAGCAGCTATGGCCGAGATGCCGCAATATTTGAATATTTTCATGACTGTTCGTGTTTGTTTAAAAATTTATCGTACCGGGGCATTGCTTCTACAAGCAATCGCTTGCATTCCTCGAGTGAACCGTGAAATTCTCCTCCCGCAGCCTGCAAATGACCGCCCCCGTTATAGAGATCTTCACAAATTTTACTAACAGGGAACTTGTTGACACTTCTTGCAGATACTTTTATACAGTCACTATCTTCGCGCATGAAAATACAGTATACCATTTTACGAATTTGAAGGGGCATATTTACCAGTCCTTCTGTATCGCCACGCTGGTACTTGAATTTTTCAAGATCTTCCTTAGATAGGGTAATCAAAGCACATCTATGCTTTTCAAAAAGCTCAAGCTTATTTGCAAGGGCATAGTTTTGTAGCCGGAAACAATCAAGGCTTTTCATTTCAAGAGCCTCTCGTATAATCCTTTGCTTATTAACTCCTAATTTTAGAAGTTCCATAAGGATGAAATACAAC
>CAYNNV010000019.1:0-21564 GCA_964398625.1 uncultured Sangeribacter sp.
GAGGGCTATCCTGAAGTTGCTGACGCCTTCAAGCGCTATGCATGGGAAGAAGCTGAACATGCAGCCAAATTTGCAGAACTCCTCGGCGATATGGTATGGGATACTCGTACCAACCTCGAAAAGCGTATGCATGCAGAAGCCGGTGCCAACGAAGACAAGATGCGCATTGCCAAGAATGCCAAGGCACAGAACCTTGATGCTATCCACGACACTGTTCACGAAATGGCTAAGGACGAAGCTCGCCACGGTCAGGGCTTCGCAGGGCTTTATCAGCGCTTCTTTGGCGATAAAAAATAATCACGGCCTTAATCCAACAATTATAAATTTCCACGCTTCAGCGTAGAAATATCCCGGTTTAACTTTTATAGTTAGCATATTTATACCTTGAGGAGGTGTGGCGTAGAAGGCAACGGCACACCTCCATTTTTTTCTCTTATTCCACTCCTATATGAAGAAACTACCATTTTTAGCTCTGCTTCTGATTATCACAGCCGCATTAGCCACTGCAAAGTACAACGGCGAGAAATACTTCACTACCGACCTCTCTTGGCATCCTGACATCCTCGGGCATGGCTACGAAGCGCGCTACGTAAATCAAGGAGAGGCATTCGACGGTCCGTGTCGCTCCACAATAGTGCGTCGCCTCTGCTCCACTCCGGTGAAAAAGGCTTACCTCTATATTCACGGCTTCAACGACTATTTCTTCCAAACCGAAATGGGAGAACGATTCAATGATTCCCTCTATAATTTCTATGCCGTAGATCTGCGTCGCTACGGTCGGAGTCTGGAGCCATGGCAGTATCCATTCAATATCCGGAAGCAGCAGGAGTATTTTGCAGATATTGACTCAGCGCTTGCTCAGATACGCCGCGACGGAAATATTGACATCACTCTTGGCGGTCACTCTACCGGTGGCCTCACTGTAATCCTCTACGCCGCAGAGAGAGGCAAAGAAGTCGGAGTCAATCGCGTGGTGACTGATTCCCCTTTTCTGGAATGGAATTTCAATTCTTTCTATCGCAATTTTCTTATTCCGACCGTATCCTTTGGTGGCACAATATTCAAGAATTCCAAGATTAAGCAAGGCCACTGCGACGGCTACGCATATTCGCTGCTAAAGCAATACCATGGCGAATGGGAGTATAATACCGACTGGAAGATGATTTACTCACCTCCGGTGACCGCCTCATGGATTCATGCCATCAACAGCGCCCAAAGCACAACGATGAAGAAAAAGAAAAATATTGCCGTGCCGGTTCTCGTGATGCACTCATCACGCAAGGTTGACGGGTGCAACTGGACTCCGGAATTTCAGAAAGGCGATGCAGTGCTTGACCCGTTCATGCTTCAGAAGAGGGGAAAAGAGCTGGGTAGAATGGCTACCGTCGTCACTATAGACGATGGCCTGCACGACCTTATTCTCTCTGCCAAGCCGGTGCGCGATGCAGCCTACGACTCAATATTCCGCTTTATCCGCACTCACTGATTTGACGCATAAGCAAATTTTTGCTATTTTTGTGATTCTCTAAAAAAATTAAAATGGACAGCAAAGACCAGCAATATTTTTTAGACCGTGACGGTATAGTGGCGCGCCAAAGCAAAGTTCTTGCTCCTTATCTCAAAGAGAAGTTTGAAGAGAAGAAACTTGCTTATCTCAAGCAAAGACTTCAGGAGTGCAGTGCTGCATACGATTGCGAAGATCATCTGCTCTCCGATGATGTCGTAACGCTAAGCACCGCAGCAGGTTTCGCAACTATGATTGATCCCGATCGCAACGTGCTCCCTGCCATACTCTTCGCTCCGGCTGTAAGAGAAAAGCTGATTGACAGGAAGGAAATCGTGGAGCATTGGGGTGACGACACAGCCCAACTAATCGACGGGCTTCTCACCACTGAAAGATTTCTCAATGCCAACACTTCAATTGACCAAGATAATTTCCGTGGTCTTCTGCTTTCTCTCTCAGGAGATATTAGAGTGATTATCATTATGATAGTGCGAACTCTTATGGTTATGCGCCTTATAGACCACCACCCCGATAACGATTGGGTTACTGCCATAGCCTTTGAAGCCAACTGCATATTCGCACAACTTGCACATAGACTCGGCCTTTATGCTATTAAAGGGGAGCTGGAGGATCTGTCGCTCAAATATACCAACCGCGACATATACGTGCAAATAGCCCGTAAACTTAATGAGACCAAACGATCTCGTGATGCTTACATCAAGGAATTTATAGCTCCGGTAAAGGACAAGCTTGAGGCTGCCGGATTGAAATTCGACATTAAGGGGCGCACCAAGTCCATCTCATCAATATGGGCAAAAATGCGCAAACAAAAGGTTGATATTGACCGTATTTATGACCTTTTCGCTATCCGGGTAATCATTGATGCTCCGCCGGAACGCGAAAAGG
Source organism: uncultured Sangeribacter sp. (assembly GCA_964398625.1). Lineage (GTDB taxonomy): Bacteria > Bacteroidota > Bacteroidia > Bacteroidales > Muribaculaceae > Lepagella. Next base: position 2,411 of record CAYNNV010000019.1, read on the forward strand.
CTGACTGCTGGCTTGCTTACAGTATCCTCGCTGATATGTATCGCGCAAATCCGGCCCGTATGCGCGACTGGATCACAATACCCAAAAGCAATGGCTATGAATCACTTCATGCCACGGTACTCGGACCCGGGCAGAAATGGGTGGAAGTGCAATTTCGCACCCGCCGCATGGATCTGGTAGCGGAAAAGGGATTGGCTGCACATTGGCGATACAAAGGTGGAAAAGCAGCCGATACGGATCGCTGGATGAATAATGTGCGCGATGTGCTTGAATCTGCCGAGTCCGGACCTATGCAGCTTATGAAAGACTTGCGAATGGATGCTTTCGGCAACGAAGTCTACGTCTTCACTCCTAAAGGTGACCTTTTTCGTCTACCGGCAGGAGCGTCCGTGCTTGATTTCGCATTTCACATCCACACAAATGTAGGGGCGCATTGCACAGGCGCTATCGTCAACGATTCTCACCAGAAAATCACATACAGGATTTCCAACGGCGACACAGTTGAGGTGCTCACATCATCCTCTCAGCGTCCTACACGCGACTGGCTCAATGCCGTAGTCACTCCTAAAGCTCGAAATAAGATACGCGCCATGCTCAATGAGGAGCGAGCCGGCAAAAGTTCGCTCGGACGCGAAACTCTCGAACGAAGACTAAGAAACCGAAAATTACAGTTTGACGAGACAGCAGCCACCCGTATAATCAAGCGAATGGGCTATAAATCAATGGCAGATTTCTTCGCTGACATTGCAGATGAGAGAACCGACATCCGCCGCTTTCTCAATGACTATCGCAATGAGATAAGCCACGACGAAGACACTGAAGCAGAAAGAGTGGCGGCTGAAAATTTCCGCGTTGATCTCTCTGCCCGCGATGATGAGAAAGACTCTGCCGATGAGGTGGTAATTGGCGATCGCAGTATCTCGGGACTTAATTACCGCTTCGCCCGCTGCTGTTCTCCCGTGCCGGGCGACAAAGTCTTCGGATTCATCAGCTCCGACGGTATTGTAAAGATTCACAAGACTGACTGCCCCAATGCTGCCAATATCCGCCGACGCTATCCATACCGCATTATCCGAACTGTCTGGAGCAACAATGCTACTGCATCAGCTCCGGTGCAACTGAAGATTATCGGAAAAGACGACATCGGAATCGTAGCAAATATCTCCTCTCTCATAAATAAAGAAGCGGGAGTATCGCTACGCTCTATTTCCATTGATTCGCATGATTCTCTATTTTCCGGCTTCCTCTCGGTATTCACTAAGGATGCTCCCACTCTTAACTCCCTTATTCGCAAGCTCAAAGGGGTGAAGGGTGTAAAAAATGTAATACGCCTGTAATCCATATTACCCATGAAGACAAAAAAATTAAGATTTATCCTGCCACTTCTCTGCATTCTCCCCATGCTTGGTAGCTGTTCGGGACGCGACAAACGAGCTGAAGTGGCTAAAAATCGTGCCGAATGGGAAGCTTCCCTCCCTGATTCTTTGGAAAAATTCCGGCGTCGCTCACAAGAAATAGCCGATTCCATCCCCATTGTGAGTACTCAGGTTGCAGAGGCTATGGCAGGCTTCATCACTGCCGGCGGATATGTGATACCAAAAGGATATGAAGCCAAATTTCCGCCATCCTCGTCCGGACTTCTCGCCCGCATCTCCACCAAAGGTGGTCCCGAGATTTGTGCTACTGCCGAAGGTACATTCCATTCCCTTATAATCGCGGCCGACGGTGTTGATTTCACTTCTTCAGAGATACCGGGCGAAATGAAAGCCTCCGGCCTTAATACTCTTACCATTACGGGAAATGAAGCTGATTCCATAGCCAAAATCATCACCGGGGCAAACGGCCCTGTTAAGGTGACTCTCGGTAATTCGCAGTTCACTCTCGATGAGTCCGCCCGCGAGGAGATTGCCAAAACTTATACACTGCTTCAGCTGCGACGCACACAGACACGCCTTGAAAAACAACTCCCCGCCACGGCTCGGAAAATACGTGCTGCGGAAGAGATGATTGAACGTGTGGAAAAAAGAGAAAACCGGAACAACAAATAATCATTAGTATATACTTATCCAAAACATTAATATTATGAAACTAAACGCATCAGATCTCCTATTGTTGGAGAAGAAAGGAAAAACTGCGGAACGCCTTGAAGAGGAACTCACTATGCTGGCTGAAGGTTTTCCCTATCTCCGCATTGAGGCACCTGCTACAATTGGTAACGGAATTACAGCACCCGAACAGTCCATCAAAGAGACCGCTCTGAAAATATGGAATGAATTTCTTGGCAACGGAGGTAAAGTAATGAAAATGACGCCTGCCTCAGGTGCAGCTTCGCGCATGTTTAAGGATCTCTTTGCATTCGCCAACGGCAAGCATTCCAAACCTGACAATGACTTCATAAAGACTTTTTTTGACAATATCGAGCTTTTTCCGTTCTTTCGTCAGCTCAACCGCACTGTCCTCAGGCTCTACGATAAATCAGTAGCCACGATGATGAAGCAAGGGAGCTATCGTGAGATAGTTAAAGCACTCATTATGCCTGAAGGTATGAATTACGGTGCTCTGCCTAAGGCGTTGCTATCCTTTCATCTCATACCGGGCGACGCTCGCACTCCTATTGAGGAACACATTGCGGAAGCCGCTCAGTATGCCGTGGGTAAAGACGGTAGAGCGAGAGTGCACTTCACCGTAAGCGAGGAGCACGTACCGGCTGTCAAGCAGAAAGTTGAAGAGGTGGAAGCCATACTCTCTCGAATGTATGGTGCCAATGCGGATATTACAATCTCTGTACAGAAGCCGGCCACCGACACTGTAGCTGCTAACCTTGACGGTACTCCGTACCGGGAAAACGGCGATCTGTTTTTCCGACCCGGAGGCCATGGAGCTCTTATAGAGAATCTCAATGACCTTGACGCGGATGTTGTATTTATCAAAAATATAGATAATGTGGTTCCTGCATCAAAGCGAGCATCCACAATTGAATGGAAGCGCATATTGGGCGGCATGCTCGTGGGGATAAAGCAGCGAACCGATGAATATATGCGCCGCCTTGATAAAGAGAAAGAACTTACCGATGAGCATCTTGAAGAAATGCTCACCTTTATTCGCACTGTGCTCTGCGTGACTCACGACAAGGCCGACACTCTGGACCGAGAGGGCAAGATAGCCTATATACGAGAAAAACTCAACCGCCCTATGCGCGTATGCGGCATGGTGAAAAATGAAGGAGAACCGGGTGGCGGTCCGTTCCTTGTATATAGCTCGGACAATACCGTTCAGCTTCAGATTCTCGAATCAGCGCAGATCAATCCTGATGACAAGGACGCCATCAAGATGCTCAAGCAGTCTACACATTTTAATCCCGTTGATCTGGTATGCGCCATACGCGACTACAAGGGGCGAAAATTCGACCTCCGCAATTATGTGGATAAGTCCACCGGTTTCATATCGATGAAAAGTCGAGAAGGTGTGGATATAAAGGCACTCGAACTTCCGGGACTTTGGAACGGCGCCATGAGCGATTGGTCAACTATTATGGTAGAGGTGCCTGCCGATACTTTCAACCCTGTAAAGACAGTCAACGATCTGCTACGCCCCGCTCATCGCACTGACATTTGAGGTTATACACCGCTAAAATAAAAGGAGGCTGCGTTCTAAAAAAAATTGAACAGCAGCCTCTTACAGTAACGTTGCCCCTATCGGACATCATCCGCGGCTAACCACAACATCGTACCTATCGGCACTCTTTGTGAGAGTGTGGCGCTTTCCACGGATTTCATCCCTTCGGAATTACATCCGCGGTTTTACGATCCCAGCGCCCACTCCGTGGGCTAATGCCACATCGCTCCTCACTGAGCTTCCGTGAGTATATATTATTTTATTTCGCCGATGCTTTCTTTGACGGTACAGAATTTGCAAAGGTATCGTCAGCTTCAAATACGAAGTTGCGTCTCTTCCATATTGCTATGCAGAGCACTACCATAAGCACTCCGGCATTGAATATAAAGGAGAAGTTGGGATCACCACCGGCATCGAAAAGCCTCTTTGCTCCGCCTACTATGAAGGGAACAATAGAGATGCCGATATAATTGCATGTTAGCAGATAAGAGAAGTAGGCCGTAGACTTGGCTGCTGTTGGCGCTATATATGATATCTTGTCATAAAGGACCGGTTGCACGATACCGTAGCCAAAACCCATTATGAATACACCTACTACAAATGACCAGAAGAAGTGAAATAGACCTATTAAGAGCAGACCTGCAATACATAAGGCAATCGCAATCTGCACGGTGTGATGACGCAACCGCTGTATGATCTTCGTAAGCATGAAGCCGGAAACTGTTGCTGCGGCGAAGAACATAGCTGTAGCAATGCCTACATCGCCTGTGGAGAGCTTGTAATGATCCATAGTGAAAGGCAGATAATAGCTTATCACTTCAATACCATAGGTCATTGCGAAATAGAGAGCCATGATACCGAACAGTAGTGCCAATACCTTCTTGCCTGAAAAATGAAAATCCGGGGAAGCCGGTTTTCTCACTTCAGCACCATTTGGCGTACTTCCCTTAGTGCCTGCAGCAGGAATGGGAGCAGATTCATAAGGAGGACGAGAGACAATAACACTGTTTTTACGGATGTAGCCATTGGTCATAAAAGGTAACAGGGCAAGCGGAATTATCGGTATAAGATAGACGATAAAGGCGAGATGCCAATTTATGGCAGCCATCCAACCCACAAAGAGAGTGGCAAAGATCACTGTGAAGTTGGAGAGTGAGGATTTCATACCAAGCTGCCGCGTACGGGCTTTTCCGGTGAAATATTGTGAAACAAGGCTTGCCGCAAGGGGAATAACAAGTCCGCAGCCCACTCCAAGCATACAGCTCAGAAGGATAAGCTCTATCATAGAGTTGGCAAAGAAGTAAAGCACACCCACCAGAGTATAGAGAGTCAGGCCGATGCCAAGGATAAAAATCTGATTTTTCTGAGTACAAATCTTGCCGGAGCATAAAATAAAAGGAATTGTTACGAGATTGGGAAGCACAGTAAGAAGTTGAATCTCAAGCTCCGTGACATGGTTAAATACATGATCTAATTTTCCCATGATCGGCGAAATTGCTAATCCGGGGAGATTGACCGTAAGTGATATCGAGAGAATGGCAATGAGTGAAAGCAGCGGAACTTTGCCATAACCTGCGTCAACATATTTCATAGTTAAGTAGATTTAAAAATGGCACCGGCAGATGCCGTATTTTTCATATATAGTATTATAACGTAATTAAAAAATATTAGGTTCAACTTACACAACTACGTCTCAAAACAATATATTTTTCCAAAAATCAGAGTATTATTTGAACCATTGTCAATAGAAGATGTTTTTATTTTTGCATAGTGACACCATACGTTCTGATGAGAAATCACGGATTCTGCTTATAAAATGCTGTTACTGTGCAAGGCTACAGATACAGCCTTGATGATTATGATTAATTATTTTGAGCACAGCGCCCCGGATCATTATTCACTATCACTAAATGTAGGGATTACTTAACTTAATTCTTAATTATATGAAAACACAATTACTACTTTTGGCATGTGCCCTACCAGGGTGCTTTACTGCCACTGCATACGGTGCTGAGAAGGTGAAGAATGATACAACGGAACGCTCAAGGGTGATTGTAAAGCGCACATCGCCCGAAGAGGCTAAAATCTTAGAGAAATCACGTCCTCAGGGAGCAAATGCCATTCCTACGCCAAAATTTGTGGTTAAGACTTCCGACAATAAGTTTCTTCTTACCATTGGCGGAGTGATAAATCCTATTCTCGGATTTGATATCGGCAACAATCTCTATAATCAATCAGGCGCCGGTCCGAGCTTCGTAACAAATTCTATTCCTGTGCCCGCAGTGCCCGGCAAGAAGGGCGATTTCTTCATTAATCCGCTCAACGGGGCTGTAGATTTACAAGTAGTTGGGCTGGCCGGCACAGATAATGAAATCACCGGATATGTGAAATTCGGAACCAACGGCATCAATACCAACGTGGTGCTTAAACGAGCCTACATCACTTACCGAAATTTCACAGCCGGAATGAAGCCCACCCTCTTTCAAGATGATAATGCTTGCCAACCTCCAACAATTGATCCCGAAGGTCCGTGCGGTGAAGTAGCTGCAACAAGCTATGAGATATCATATCAGTCACCGTCATACAATGGTTTCCGTTATGCTATCGGTCTTGATATGCCCACATTCTATTCTTCCAACGGATACTACCGAGGCAAAGATTATCCTGATTTTGATGCAAAACCGGTATATAATCAAAATGCAGAAAACCTTATTCCCGACATTCCGGCATGGGTAGAATATACCTTCTCTCCATGGAATCGTATCCGAGTATCGGGAATACTCAGGAATTTCGCTTATCGCGATCTCGTAGCCGGCAAGACTCGCCATAAAGTAGGTTGGGGCGCAATGATTTCCGGCAATCTTTCCCCCGATCCGAAGTGGATATTCTATTATCAGGTGGCCTACGGCGAGGGTATAGGCAACTATATTCAGGATATAGCCGGTAATCCTCTGAGCTTCATTCCATCAGATTCACATCCGGGACGCGTAAGTTCCTCTCCAATGATGGGTGCTAATATTGGCGTAAGTTACAATCCTACAAAAAAGCTGCAATTTAATGCCATGTTCTCAGAAGCTCGAATCTGGAATGTAGGTGAGTATGCAAACTCTCTTGATGAATCCCAAAACTACAAATATGCTCTCTATGGGGCTGTAAACTGCTTCTATACAATCAATAACTGGCTACAATGCGGTATTGAGTATCTTTGGGGACACCGCCAGACATGGAATATTGGCGGAGCTGACGACAATCGTATCCAGACACAGATATCGTTTACATTCTAATTCTCTGATATGCTCTTCTTCTCCCTTAATAATAACTACATCAACCCTCTTAATAGGACTCATAAAGTAAATCGGACAGCAAAAATACTATTATTGAACTAATGCTGAGGCCGCCACGGAGTATTATCCGGAGCGGCCTCTTATTTGCGATAGATCGAATTATAATCCAATAATAAGTTTACTTAACCTTTTCAGGTACTTCCACACCAAGCTTCTCGCTGAGGTGAACAAGCATGTGGCGTGTCATGGAGTCAAGATCATACTCAGGCTTCCAATCCCATTCAGCACGTGCGCATGAGTCGTCAAGAGAGTCAGGCCATGAGTCGGCAATGGCCTGGCGTAGCGGATCAGGTTCGTACTCCATCTTGAAGTCAGGTATATATTCCTTAATCTTGTTGTAGATAATTTCCGGGTCGAAACTCATTGATGCGATGTTGAAGGAATTGCGGTGAACAAAGCGCGAAGGATCGGCCTCCATAATTTCTACTGCTGCGCGCAGGGCATCGGGCATATACATCATGTCCATAAATGTGCCTTTTGCAATTGGGCACTTGAAAGTTTCTCCCTTAAGCGCTGAGTAATATATGTCAACAGCATAGTCTGTAGTGCCGCCGCCGGGAGGAGCTACATAGGATATAAGGCCCGGAAAGCGTACCGAACGAGTGTCCACTCCGAAACGACGTGCATAATAATCAGAAAGCATCTCTCCGGTCACCTTAGTCACGCCATAGATTGTCTCCGGGCGCTGTATGGTGTCCTGTGGAGTCATCACGTGAGGAGTGGCAGGACCGAATGACCCGATGGAGGACGGAGTGAAAACAGCACATCCCTTTTCGCGAGCTACCTCAAGAGTGTTGTAGAGGCCGCCAACACCTATTTTCCATGCAAGCTGAGGACGAGCTTCAGCCACAGCTGAGAGAAGGGCGGCAAGATTGTAGATAGTGTCGACATTATATTTTTCTACAGCGGCCGCTATCTGAGCCAGGTCAGTGATGTCGCAGAGTTCAGCCGGTCCGGACTCAAGAAGAACGCCCTTAGGCTCGGCGCCCTTGATGTATCCGGCCACAACGTCGCCGTCGCAGTGCTCTCTAAGCTTCATTGTAAGCTCCGAACCTATCTGCCCGGTGGCTCCGATTATCAATACGTTTTTCATCTTTGTGGTAAGGATTTGAGATATATTCTTTAAATTTTCTGCAAAATTAATTGAAATGCCACAAAAAAACACTAATTTTACAACAAATTTTTTTACCCTTAAATTCAAAGTCATGTATAAAAATTTTAAGACTCACCTCACCAAAGAGTTACAGGATATAAAAGATGCCGGGCTCTACAAAAATGAAAGAGTAATCATCACTCCTCAGAAAGCCGGTATCGCAGTAGAAAATACCGAAGGCGAAGTGCTGAACTTCTGTGCCAACAACTATCTCGGCCTCAGCGACAATACTCGCCTCATTGAAGCCGCCAAGAAGGCCATGGACAATCGCGGCTACGGCATGTCGTCAGTGCGCTTCATCTGCGGCACTCAGGATCTTCACAAGGAGCTGGAGAAGGCCATCAGCAACTATTTCAAGACTGAAGACACCATATTGTATGCTGCCTGCTTCGATGCAAACGGCGGCCTCTTCGAGCCACTGCTTACTGAGGAAGATGCTATCATTTCAGACTCTCTCAATCACGCTTCGATCATTGATGGTGTGCGCCTTTGCAAGGCTAAACGTTTCCGCTATGCCAATGCCGACATGGCCGACCTCGAACGTTGCCTTAAGGAAGCTCAGGACTGTCGTTTCCGCATCATCGCTACCGACGGCGTATTCTCTATGGACGGCAATGTTGCTCCTATGGATAAAATCTGCGAACTCGCAGAGAAATATGACGCACTCGTGATGGTTGACGAATCACACTCCGCTGGTGTGGTTGGTCCTACAGGCCACGGTGTGGCAGAACAATTTGACTGCTATGGTAAAATCGACATTTTTACCGGCACTCTCGGCAAAGCATTCGGTGGCGCAATGGGCGGATTTACTACCGGTCCCAAAGAGGTTATCGATATGCTCCGCCAGCGTTCACGCCCCTATCTTTTCTCCAACTCACTCGCTCCTTCTATTGTAGGCGCAAGCATTGAGATGTTTAAGATGCTCGGTGAAAACGATGACCTCCATACCAAGCTTATAGACAACGTGAACTATTTCCGCGACAAGATGCTTGCTGCCGGCTTTGACATCAAGCCTACTCAGAGCGCTATCTGCGCAGTTATGCTCTACGATGCCAAGCTCTCACAGGACTTTGCAGCCGAGATGCAGAAAGAAGGTATCTTCGTCACAGGATTCTACTATCCCGTAGTGCCCAAAGGACAGGCTCGCATCCGTGTCCAGCTCTCTGCCGGCCATGACCGTCAGCAGCTCGACCGCGCTATTGCCGCCTTCATAAAGGTTGGCAAGAAACTCGGAGTCCTCAAAGACTAAGAGCGATTATACGACGCCTACTCTATTAGGAGGCTGTGTCAGAATCTGAATTTGATTCTGACGCAGCCTCTCAGTTTGCGGTCGGCGCGCTGCGCAGGCTTATATGCACATTCGCCGCAGGCGGTCGGCGCGAAGTAGCTCAGGCAGGAGTCCGGTGTAGGTGTATGATGCAAATCCGCGGATTTCGTCCCTTGGGGATTCAATCCGCGGATATGCTAAGTACTGGTATCAGCGCTGACTAATCAGATGCTTTTTTCCACATCCCAGACAAAGGCACGAAGTCCGAGTTTAGGTTTCTCTGTGTCTATGGCGTGAAGAACTTCAAGTAGCTTATCAGCCTTAGTATCGTCGACTATCGTGATTATCGATGAGGCCAGCGAGGGCCATGCGTGAGAACCATAGTGGGGTTCTCCGCTGCTCGAACCACGCCCGGTCACTGTGCCGAAGCAAGTAAATCCACGGCAGTTATTACGGTCAAGAATTTCTATTATCTTCTCGTGATGAGCCTGATCGTATGCTATAAATACTGCTTTCATTTCTTAACGGGAGTTTTAGTTGATAAAGCACGCTGAGCCTGACGGCGAAGTTTCTTACGCACATTCTTCACGCCATTGCCTGCAAATACACAGTAGAGCACGGGCACGAAGAGGAGCGTGAGGATAGTTGAGAATGTGAGACCGCCAATCACGGCTACACCCATAGGCTGCCACAACTCGGCACCTTGACCGGAACCGACTGCCATTGGCACCATACCGAGGATGGTTGTGAGCGTGGTCATCACTACCGGACGCAAACGAGAGCGACCGCCGTCAATCACAGAACGGCGTATTGACATACCTCGCTCGCGATTGAGGGTAATGTAGTCAATAAGCACGATACCATTCTTCACTACGATACCGATAAGCATGATGGCACCGATCATTGACATGATATTGAGCGTATGACCCGTAAGCCACAGTATGATGAATACACCCGAGAAGGCAAAGAGCAGCGATGTCATAATGATACCGGGATAAGTGAGTGATTCAAACTGTGCTGCCATCACGATGTAAACGAGGATTATGATAAGCACCCCAAGCATCATAAGGTCGCCGAATGAGTCCTGCTGATCCTCAAATGTTCCGGAAAGCTCAATGGAAATACCCGACGGAAGATCAAGCTCATCAATCTTCATCTCGGCAGCAGCCACTACTTCCGACATCGGCACACCGTCAACTACAGCGGATACTGTAATCAGACGCTCACGGTCCTTTCGCTCAATGGTAGGAGGAGTGAAGCGCTCCACTACTTTCCCGAGATCCTTGAGTTTCACACCTCGCCCTTCAGCAGTATAGATGGTGATATTCTCGATATCTTCAATTGATTGGCGGTGCTGCTTGTCATACATCACCTTTATGTCGTATTCTTCGCCATCCTCGCGATAACGTGAGGCAGTAGCGCCATTCACACGGTTGCGTAGATAGTAAGCCACAGTCTGCATGTTGAGGCCGTAGAGAGCTAATTTCTCGCGGTCGAAGTCCACCTGATATTCCGGCTGATAGTCAGAGCGTGAGATTGTCACATCAGCCGTACCCGGAATGCCTTGCAGTATCGACCGGAGCTTGCGGGCCACAGAATCAGTCTCAGTGAAGTCATAGCCATAGATTTCAAAATCGAGAGTTGACTGTCCGCCCATTCCCATACCGCGGCCACCGCCTACGTTGACCTGGGCTTTCTTAAATTCGGGGAAGTACTTATCGAGATCCTTACGCATGCCGTCAGCGATCTCTTTGATGCCACGGTCGCGGTCGCCGGGATCGGTCAGCGAGATATTCATTGATATGATGTGAGCACCATTGTCCTGAAGCGAGGCAAAAGTATTATCTGACGAAGCGGGGCCAACTGTGTAATTGGAAACCTTAATCTCGGGATATTTTTTCCTCCACAGAGAATCAAGCCGGGCTGTGACTTCTTCCGCCGTTTCAACACGCGAGCCGATAGGAAGCTCCAGGCTTACTCCGATTCGAGCATTATCCTGAGTAGGAATAAATTCGGTTCCTACAAATTTCATCAGGAATATAGAGGCTACGAAAATTCCCAGACAGATGAGAATCGTCACAACGCGATGACTCACCACTATCCTCAGCAAATTAGCATATCCATTGTCGAAGGAATCAAGCGCGCGCTCTATAGGACCGTAAAGGGTATTATAGATTTTGCCGTGATGATTCACTCTTCTGAGCCACTGACTGCAAAGCATCGGAGTGAGCGAAAGTGCACAAGTAGTGGAGATAATCATCATAATCGTCACCATCCACCCTAACTGACGGAATAGCACGCCGGTCATACCGGTGACAAGAGTCAGCGGGAAGAACACTGCGATAAGTGTAAGAGTAGATGCGATTACGGATATGGCTACCTCATTGGTGCCGTGGACAGCGGCTTGCTTCGGGTCAGCCCCTCGCTCTATATGCGTGGTGACATTTTCAAGTACAACGATAGCATCGTCGACCACCATACCGATTGAGATTGACAGTGCCGAGAGCGAAATGATATTGAGTGTATTGCCCGTGGCGTAAAGATAAATGAAGGATGCAATCAGTGAAATAGGTATCGTGATAACAATAATCATTGTTGCTCTCCAACGGCCGAGGAATACGAATACCACAATCATAACGAAAAGGAGGGCATAAAGCACCGTTTCCTCAAGCGATGCCACAGTATTGCGGATATTGTCGGATGTATCGACGATCACTCCGATATGCACATCGGAAGGAAGATTCTTCTGAAGCTTGGGAAGCATCTTCATAACCTTCTCGGATATCTGCACCGAATTGGCTCCGGACTGCTTCTGAATAATGATCATAGCTCCGGCACGACCGTTGTTATACGTCTGCTGTGTGCGCTCTTCAAGAGAATCATCCACCTGAGCCACGTCTTTAAGGTAGATTACCTTACCGTTGTGATTGCCTACAGGGAGATTCTTGAGCTCGCCGGTTTCGTCAAATTCACCTTGCACACGAAGAGCGTAGGTATTTGAGCCAATGTCAAATGATCCGCCCGGAATATTACGGTTTTCGGCCCCAATCACCTGCGATATTCCCTCAACGGTGAGATTATATGCTTCGAGTTTCTGCGGGTCGCAATATACATGAATCTCACGCTTAGGGGCACCGGATATTGATACAGAGCCTACCCCATCTACACGCGCAAGCGGGTTGGCCACGCCATCGTCAAGAATCTTGTAGAGTCCGGCCATACTTTCCGATGCTTCCACCGAAAGCAGGCAGATAGGAATCATATCGGTAGAAAACTTGAAGATGATGGGATTCTCACAATCGTCAGGAAGTGACGATTCCACCATGTCAAGCTTATCGCGGACGTCATTTGTAAGCACGTCAATATCATAACCATATTCAAATTCAAGAGTGATAACAGATGTATTTTCGCGCGAATTTGATGTGATGTGCTTGAGGTGCTCTACGGAGTTAAGAGTATTTTCAAGAGGTTTTGTGACGTTCTGCTCAATATCTTCAGCCGACGCTCCGGGATACATGGTGATTACCATCAGCGTATTGGTGTCGATATCGGGATAGAGGTCAATCGGAAGTTTGGCAAGTGAGAAAAGACCCAGAATAGCCACGGCCACAAAGCATAGTGTGGTCATAACCGGGCGCTTCACTGCCGATCCATATAGACTCATATATAAAAAGAGGTGTTAATGGTTGATTGTAGTAGCATTATTTAATCACGTCTACGGCCACGCCGTTGGAAAGTTTTGACTGGCCTGATATCACTACCTTGGAGCCGTCGGGCACGCCGGAAAGAATTTCGTAGCTGTCGCCGATACGCTGGCCGAGCTCAACCTGCACATACTTCACTTTGCCGTTTTCATAGATATATACATACTGATTACCGGAACCCGGCTGCTTTACTACTGCAAGATCAGGTACAACAACGTGAGTAGCCTTTCCGAGATTCATCGAAACCCGTCCGAACATACCGGGCAGAACTTTGCCATCAGAGTTAGGTAGTGTGACTTCAACACCGAAGGTCTTAGCTGCATTGTCTACAGTAGGTGAAATCAGAGTTACGGTGCCGTTAAACTTCTGATCTTCGTATGTATCAAAGGTAACGACTGCCGGCATTCCTTTATGAATCTTTGAAAGTTCGGTCTCCGAGACATTGAATACGACCTTCACAGGCTGCATCTGTCCAATCGTGAGGATAGGAAGTGCACCGGTCATATCGCCCGGGTCATAGTTGCGGGCGGTGACTACGCCGTTGATTGGCGATACGAGCACGGTGTTTTCAGCTGCGTTCTTCAGGGTGCGCTCGGCAGCGGCAAGAGCGTTGCGGGCATTTATGAGCTGATTTTCCATTTGGTCAACCTGCTGTTTTGTACCACCGCCTATCTGGTAGAGCTGCAGGGCGCGGTCATAATTCACCTTCACATTGTTGAGATTAGCGCGTGCATTGTCCACCTGGATCTGATAAGATGTGGTGTTTACATCATCAAGAAGTACGAGCTTTTGGCCTTTTGCTACGCGCATACCTTCATCTACGTATATTTCACGGATACGGTTAGACATCTGCGCGGAGATATTATTGATCAGGTTAGGCTCAACAGTAGCCGTATACGTAGCCATCTGGTCGACTTCGCGCTCACCTACTGTCTCTATTTTCACTTTAGGATTTACCACTTCATTATCATCTTCTTTCTTTTCCTCCTTGGAAGAACATGCAGAGAGGAATAGTAGTAAAGCCGCGGGAATATAAATAGCTGAATATTTCATGTTGTTGATATTGTATCTTTTATTATAAATTTATTTCACGTATCCGGCTCTATGCACCGCAGGATCATATCCGGCACGAATCATATCGTCCTCTTTACCTGTGAGCAAGTCAAGATCTGCAACAGAGTTGAGGTAATTATATATAGCTTGATAATAAGCGAGTTGTGACGTAGTAGTAGCAAGTTCCGCATCGCGCAGGTCAAGGTAAGTGGCAGCCCCTATCTCGAAGCTTTTCTGCATAATAGAGCAGGCTTTCTCAGCCTGCTTCATTGACTCAATGCAAGTATTAATCTGATTCACTTCCTTATTGATATTGTCAAGGGCGATATCGCGCTGCATTGAAAGGTTGTTTACGAGATTCTCGCGCTGAAATTCCATCTCCTTAAGCTGTACTTCAGCCTGCTTGAGTCCGTAGTATTTTGAACCGCCGGAAAAGATAGGCACATTAAGGGCAATTCCCACAGTGGAATATGGATTGAAGCGCACGTTGGTGAAGGCATTTCCATTGGTCATAGCGTTCCAGTTGAGATTGAATGTAGCGGCGAGAGTAGGCACCCAAGCCAACTTCTTAATTTCTACATTTTTCTCAAGCAATTCGGTCTGAAGATCAAGAGAGCGCAACTGGGTGTTGTATTCCAACGAAACGCGATCACCCATAATGTAGACGTACATGTCGCGTTCATAGTCTTTAAGTTGGTTAGCAGGGAGCACATCAACGGTAGGCGCAATACCCATCAATACAAGTAGCTGAAGCTTAGCGCTCTTTATAGCTATCTCCGCCTGCAGGATATCAGGCTCGCAGTTTTTCACCTGTACCTGAGAGCGTAGCACATCGTATTCCGAGGCTGTGCCCACAGAGTATTGCTTCTCATACAGAGAGGCATTGAAGACGGCTCGGTCATAATTCTGCACGAGCACTTCGTGAGAGGCGTAAGCAAGCATCAGCGAGTAGTATGCGTGAGAAATCTGATTTATGAGGTCAAGACGTGAGGCACGTGCTGACTCAAGATTCTGAAGAATCTGTATATCGCTCACCTTAAGCGATTTCCAAAGCTGCGGAGCCACAAGTGGAAGAGAGGAGGAAAAGCCGAAATTCCATGTATTGTCGGTACCCATTTTGAGTGACTGAGTCTGTCCTCCCATATCCATGCTGACTGTCTGGAGCTCTATGGCACGCTGATATGCCGCAGAGAAGTCAATAGTAGGAAATAGAGCGGAACGCGTCTCCTTTTTAGCCCATTCCACTTTAGTTACTTCCATATCAGCCACTCTGACTGTAGGATTGGCATCAAGAGCAAGGCGTATGCACTCTTGCAGATCAAGCGTCACGCTCTTTGTAGTGCCGGGGAGAGTGAGCTTGTCGGCAAATCTCTCAGCGGCCGAAGGGTATTCCGGATGAATGATGCCGGGGCCGGACGGTTGAGCTTTGCCCATACTGTCGGTGACCTCACCTGCTGAGGCTGAGACAGCTCCGAATCCCGTAATCATGACGGAAAGGATTAATTTACAAAAATTCATAAATATCTGAAAATTTAGTTTTTGTTGTTTTCATTCTGATCATTTCTGCGCTCCTCCAATACTCTTTCAAGCACGTCGAAGCCCTTGCGCGAGACAAGGCTGCGAAGAAATCCAAGGATAATATTGTCATAGACTTCTTCAAGCGAAATATCTGGCGGAAAGAAATCTTCCATCCTCTTAAGTGCTTCCATCTGCACTCTGATAATATTAGTGGTGAAAGTGAAGTTGATATCAGGACGAAACACACCCTCTTCAATACCACGCCTCAGCATTGCAGAAAAGCTTTCAATATGGCGCGCTTCGTATGCTTCACGCTTCATGCGCGCTGTTGCTGCATATTCATCCATATCACGAAAAAACTCAACCGATGCTTCGATGACGAAATTTTTATGCTCGGCATATATCTTGAGCAGAGCTACGAGCACATTTTCTTCCGTATCAAGTATCTTCTTATAAGCAGCAATATGATAAGCCGTATTGTATTCGACAGCACGATTTATCATATCTTGCTTTGAGGAGAACATCTCGTAAAGGGTTCGCTTAGAGATTGAAAGCTTTGAAGATACATAGTCCATTGTAAGAGCTTTCATACCCTTCTTGGTCATTAAATCAAAGATTGACATAATGACATCATGGCTCGGCTCCCGAAGATTTTCAGAAGCTGAGTCACATTGTTTAGACAGGTCGGTAGCGCTTTTCACGGCGCAAAGGTATTCAAAAAACTAAAAAACTCCAAATGTTTTTTTAGTTTTCATCCTGACCGTCGACAAACTTCCTCCTTCAGTATTTAATTTTATCAGGCTTTGATGCCCAGCGTTCAAAGGCGCGTATAGCACCGGAATTTTCCACATGTATGCCCGGAATACTCCGCTTCCAAGGCTTCTTCTCTATCTCGCTGTAAATGAAGCGATCGGAGAAGTCAATTGCTTCTGCATCTTCCTTGGTATTTCCGTAAAATATCTTCTTAACTCCGGCCCAATAGAGCGCACTCAGGCACATGGGACAAGGCTCACAACTACTGTAGACCACACACCCGTTGAGGCGGAAATCAGCGAGCTTACTACAAGCCTGCCTGATAGCATTTACTTCAGCATGAGCTGTAGGATCATTGGTAAGAGTCACTGAATTTGCTCCGGTGGCTATTACTTTTCCGTTTCGCACAATTACAGCACCAAACGGGCCACCCCCCTTTTCTATATTGTCTTCGCTGATTTTTGCTGCCAGCTGCATATATTCCTGATTGTAGTCAGGATCGGAAAGTAAGTTATTGTCGGCTTGAATGTCAGTATTTCTCATAATATTAAATTTGTTTCATTTCTTCCTAATTAATTAACGCCTGAAAACTCATTTTTCCTACAATTCACGAAATTTTCTTAATTTTGCAGGACTTTCTGTAACCACGTAATCTCCGGATAAACTAATCTCAACATTCATTCTAATGAAGAAATCACTGATATTCGGCACTGTCGCCCTGCTGGCGTCAACATTGTGCGCTGAAAACCATATACTGATAGACAAATCATCGCTCCGCCTGTACGTCATTACGGAGAAAAACGATACCATTGACAGCTTCCCAATATCCGCAGGACGAAACTATGGCCAAAAACTCCGCAGCGGCGACAATCGTACTCCGGAAGGTAAATTTACAATAGTCAGCATTGAGAAGTCAAGCGGTTGGCAACATACCACCTCGGCCGATGACGGAAGCCGCGTGAGTGTATATGGCCCGTGGTTTTTACGCCTATCCTGCCCTCAGTCACGCCATATCGGAATTCACGGCACATATAGCGAAAAGACCATAGGCAGCCGTGAAAGCGAGGGCTGTGTAAGGATGCATTGTGCCGACGTAGAAAAACTTAAAGAGAAGTATGCTTTCCGGGGAATGACCGTAATAATAACTCCCGACACTATAGCCGGAAACATATACACATCAACTCCTGACTCTACGGCAGTAGTTAAGAGCACCCCAAAACGAAGGTTTTCAAAATCTCGTCGCTATTCCCCAAAAGGGCAGTACGGCACAACTGTAAAATCCGGTAAAGTATCAAAGTACGGAATTAAAAAAAGGAGTGGTAAACGTCTTCGCCGACGCAGATAAGCCGGTCTGCTCATCTGTTGCAACGGAGTGCAACAGAGCATATAGGCTCTTGACCGCATATCTCTTTAATTCGCCTTTCGGCTGAAGATATTATTTCCTCCCCCTGCTTTACAGTGATATCAGGAGCTACAAATAGAGTGACCTCGACAGCCTTTCTGTAGCCCACACGCCGACTTCTTACAGGAGCTATTCCCTCAACTCCGGGAATCTCAACCAATGACTCCTCTATGCGAATGACCTCAGTCCTTGGCAGCGACACCTCAATAAGCTCGGCTACAGCAGGCAAAGCAAGGCGGCATCCCATAAAGAATATAAGCAATCCAACTATAATGGCAGCCACCGGATCGAGTATTCTCATGCTCTCGCCGAAGAACATAGCTCCCGCTATACCGATGAGAGTCGCGAGCGACGAGAGAGCATCAGTGCGATGATGCCAGGCATTGGCTTCCATAGCCTTAGAGCCTATCTTTCGTCCTACATGACGGAAGTATCTGAACATTACTTCCTTCATAACAATCGCCACCACAGCTATTATCAGTGCAATCCACCCGGGGCGATCAGGATAAACTCCATGCGTAGCATCGATGATGGCTTCCACAGCCTCAGAGAGTATTCCTCCACCTATAAAGACGAGTACCAGTGAGATAATTAGTGAGACGAGGGTTTCAATCTTTCCGCGACCATAGCTAAAACGACGGTCGGGATTTCTGCGCGACATCGGCACGAAGAAGAATATGAGGATATCGGAAAAGGAATCGGCGAATGTATGTATTCCGTCGGCTACAAGAGCTGAACTATGACCGAAAAGACCGGCAAGTATCTTGGCCACCCCTAAAGTTACGTTAGTCCAGAAGCCGGCAAGCGATGCACGCCGAGCTTTCCCCCCGGTTTCATTGGATAAGAGGGAATGATGATGGTGATGATGTGATTCTGATATGTTCATTTTATCTTTTTAACACCTATAGCGACTCAATGTTTTGGCGTGTCAATGCTTTTTTTGTAACTTCGCACCATGATTTCGTGCAGACAGATAGCGGCGGCAATCATTGCAGCCTCCCTTGTGCTCATCCCTTCAGCCTTCGCGCAGCAGCAGAGCACCAACTCCACCGACGAGCCTAAACGCCCCTCGGCCTGGACGCTTCAGGGTCCGCTGGGATTTGATACGCCGTCGACTGTTGACACGCTTCTGTACAACTACCAGCGTCAGGCCATACCCTCACTGGCTTCAGATGCTTACGCCACTACCGGTAATTACGGAAACCCGGGCATCAATGCTATCTTTTTCGAGCGCCCTTACTGGAGTGCATTCTTCTTTAAGAACGCATTGGAACCCTATTTGCCGCAGCCTCAGAAATTTTATAATGTCTACATCCCTACAACGCTGCTGAGCTATAACTTCGGC
>CAYNNV010000020.1:0-21366 GCA_964398625.1 uncultured Sangeribacter sp.
CATGCAGTGTCGCCGCCGCCTACAACAGCCACATTTTTCTTGCGGTAAAAGAAACCGTCGCATGTAGCACACGCACTCACACCCATTCCGCGGTAAGTCTCTTCGTCTTTTAAACCGAGGTATTTAGCAGTAGCACCGGTTGCAATAATTACACTTTCCGCAAATATCTCATTACCTTCCTCATCCTCACAGCGGAAAGGCCGCTTAGACATATCAATCTTGTTAATTCTTGAAGAACGAATTTCAGTCCCGAATCTCAAAGCTTGGGCTCTAATCTCCTCCATCATTGCAGTACCGTTGATACCATTAGGATAACCGGGAAAATTTTCAATATCTGTTGTAATAGTAAGCTGGCCGCCGGGCTGATCACCTTCATATAGAAGGGGCTTAAGATTTGCACGTGATGCATAGATACCGGCAGTGTATCCAGCCGGACCGGAACCAATAATCAGTACTTTTACATTTTCTGTTGCCATTTCAAAAATTTTTATTAATGTGTTAATTTGATTTTTCTTGGGATATTAGTTTTTATCGTAAATCAACTATCGTAGCCTTGGGATATGCAGATTTGTTGAATGTAAAGGTAGAAGATGCCGGAATTGAAGAAAATTTTATATTACTTAAAGAGATAGTTTCCTTCTTACCGTTTCTTTGAGTAATTACAATTTTTTGAGGAATCATCTGCGCTGAGAGAGTAACAACTGCGCCCTTTATGCCGGCTCCATTATTTTTTGCGGTCAAGACTATAGAATACCCCGATGCCGGCTTAGACTTTGCGAAAGACGCTTTAAACATACCGCTCCACCCGGCCACATAACTTAAGGGATTAGCTTCAGCTAATTCCTTGGGTGTAGGATTCATCACATTTACTTCCTGTGAGCCGGGATTATATGTCCACATTGTTTTCCCGTCATACCACGTAGTTATACCACCTGCAGTTAGCTTGAATTTATTTCCTGATGCAATTATTGTACCACGAACAATCGAGGCACCGGAAGTTGTAAACGACGCCGATACTCCTTTTGCTCCTTTTATTTTTGAAGCCGCCTTATTCATGACCGCTTCAGCAGAGGGATCAACCGCATAGGTGCAAACCACTGCTGCAAAAGCCATTAAAAATACTAATATTTTTTTCATTCCAATTCGATATTAGTTACTGTTGATTTGCGAGAATCTCCTCAAGCGTAATAAAGTCCACCAGTATTGCACGTGGCTTGGCTCCTTGTGACGGCCCAACAATTTTTGCCCGTTCAAGCTGATCCATAATTTTCCCTGCGCGAGTGTACCCTACACTGAATCTTCGCTGTAGCCATGAAGTAGATGCTTGTCCGGAACTTACAACTTCTCTCGCAGCATCATCAAATAGTGCATCGCGCTTAAATCCAGGATCATTATCATACTCTTCCCCAAAGGACGTCTCACCGTCAATTACCGGTTCCGGTAGAATATAAGGCTCTGCGTTGAAGGGTTGTGCACTTATATGATCAACTACCTTCTCGACTTCCGGTGTATCAATGAACGCACACTGAAGTCTTACAGGAGCCATTCCCTGGAGAATCAGCATATCTCCTTTTCCTATAAGCTGTTGAGCACCGGTTTGGTCAAGAATAGTCTTGCTATCAACACCGGATGACACTCTGAATGCTATTCTTGCTGGGAAGTTGGCCTTGATGACGCCTGTTATGACATTGGTAGAAGGTCGTTGCGTTGCAACGATTACATGAATACCCACCGCGCGTGCCAATTGAGCAAGACGCGCAACAGGCATTTCCACTGATTTTTTAGCTGTCATTATAAGGTCAGCAAACTCATCAATAATTACAACTATGTAAGGCAAGAATTTATGACCGTCTTCAGCTTTAAGTTTATTTTCCTTTATCTTTTTATTATACTCCGTAATTTTTCTTACACCGCCCGCAGCTTTGAGCAAAGCATAACGATTGGTCATTTCAACACATAGAGAACTTAATACCTCTACTACCTTTGCCGGATCAGTGATTATTGCATCCTTCTCACCGGGCAACTTTGCAAGATAATGATTTTCTATTTTTGAATATATGCTGAATTCCACCATTTTAGGGTCTATCAGCACAAATTTGAGTTCATCGGGATGCTTAGAATAGAGTAAAGATGCAATAATTGCATTTAGTCCAACCGACTTTCCCTGACCTGTAGCACCTGCTACAAGCAAGTGAGGCATCTTTGCAAGATCAGCCACATAGACTCGGTTATCAATAGTTGCTCCGAGACCAATAGGAAGCTCTGCATGACTCTCTTGAAATGCACGTGAGGCAATGACAGGGCGCATAGAAACAATCTGAGGATCTTTGTTGGCTACTTCTATACCAACAGTTCCCTTACCGGGTATGGGGGCTATAATTCTTACCCCTTCGGCTGCAAGTGACATTGCAATATCATCTACAAGACTTCTGATTTTTGCAATTCTGACGCCGGAATCAGGCACAATCTCATATAGAGTAACTGTTGGACCTACAGTTGCTTCAATTCCGGTAATCTGTATACCGAAGTTTAGAAGTGTCTGGCGAATACGCTCCTTATTCTCTATTTGTTCTTCCTGATCTATAGATATGTGGTCACTCCCCTCACTGAGTAGTGAAAATGGAGGAAATTTATAAGCTGACTCATGATGAACAACCGGGGCCTCTGTAGTAGTAGCATCTTGAATACGATTGATGTTGACTTTCATTGGACCAAGGCTATTCGCTGAGTCTTCTTCTACTTCATCCTCTAATTCGTTCATCTCTTCCGCTTCCACATTTACCCCGGACGCGTCATCTTCTTCCTTTTCATTCAGTCGGTAAGGTTCAAAACCCATCTCATCAGGGCGATCTTCTTCCTCAAATGATACTGCACGTAGATCTTCTACGGCATTCTCATCATTTTCATCTACAAGAGAGTCTCCAGTTATCTCATCCTCACGTCCATCTTGCTCTGCGGCTTCACGGAGACGCGATTCACGTTCTTTTTCAAGACGCTCACGCTCCAAGTCACTCTGTCGTCGTTCTTCTCTTAGAGCTTTCATCTTAGATATCCAAGATATAAAATCCCTCATACAAATTACGATGAAGACTGCAATTGCAAAAATACAAAGTAACGCAGCCCCTGACCATCCGAGAAAACTGATAATGAATTCATTCACCATCTGTCCGTGTAATCCGCCCCATGCATAAGTTGAGTCAAGACCAATAGTGAGTAGCCCTAAAACCAAAGAGGCTGCCAGCATACCCACAAGGCATTTGATGGTAAAATTAACTGAATGAAACCGAGGAAACTTGCCATTGGTAAGCAATTTAAGCCCAATAAGTGCAAGCCAAAGAATGATAACAAAGGCACCAAGACCGAAAGTCTCGTTAATCAGAAGATTCGCAATCCTTGCACCTCCTTCTCCACCATTGTTGTGAATGTGAGTAGTCGTACCGATAGCATGCGCCGCAATCTCACTACTATCTTTCATTCCTTCAGATATAAAGGAAAGTGCAGAAATCAGAAGATAGGCTGCCAAAATGAGCATGAAAATACCGATAATTAGGCGTAAAGTCGTACCGGTTACAAATTTCATGACGTTAGTGAAAATTTCACTGACTTTTACAGAACTTTCTCTCTTTGACTTAGTTCGCGTAATGCGTGGCTTAGCAATCTTCTCTCCTTTTCTTGAGGAGGAAGAATTCACTCGGTTATTCCGTGGCTCTGTTGTTATTTTGTTTTTCCGGCGCGGAATTTCTTGAAGATTCTCTTCAACCGGATCAGATATTTCGGGTCGGTAGTTATCGTATGGGCTCATGGAAAATTAAATCAGATGCAAAGATAATAATTATCCTGCGCAATTCCATGTACAACTTCAAATTTTTTTGCTTTATTTAAATAGTTTTTACAAATGCAAATTATCGACATTGAAATTTTCCAAGAGTCATGCCGGCGCATTTTTAATTAAATTACTGGTTACATGCCAAATTAAGTGCGGCGAATCAATTTGCAAATTGAAACGTCGCACTTAATGATATCGTAAGATCTATAAGTTTTAATTTGTAGGCTCAGAGGGTTGAACAGGTTCAACTGGCTGGGAAGGCTGAGTGGGAGGAACCGGTTGTGCAGGACTTGTAGTAGTCTCCTGAATTGTCGGTTCCGATGTCTCGACTTTTTCCTCACTAACAGTTCCCTGCTCTTCGGGTTCTCTAACCACTTTATCATTAGTTGATGGTGATGTATTCTTCACTTCATTTTTCGCTTTGACGTTTGCCTGTGATTTTGACACAGACGGAGCAGCAATTTCAACAGGCACCCCATCGGTGGTAATGGTTGGCACATGAATACCGGCATCCGCATTTGCTCTAAGGTCAAGCGGTCCCGGATTAACAATAATAGGCATACCCGGTTCTGCATACTTCACTAAATCAAGGATATTCTCATTAGTTACTCTTACGCAACCATGGCTTGCGCGGTGGCCAATCGAACCTGGAGAAGAAGTCCCGTGTATACCACAGGAGCTTGTCTGTGGCGCTTTAATTCTTATAAATCTTGTACCATAGACTCCTCGAGCCGGTGAAGTATAACCGGCAGCATTAGTAAACTTCCAGTTTGTGGAATCATATATGCCCTCAGCTTCAAAGAAGCCTTCCGGAGTGCGGCTGTCCCATTGGCCGCGCTTCTGACCGTAATTACGAGAACAAGCCATACCATATTCCTTAGTCTTCACTCCAAAGCGATTGTAAAGTATCACTTTCATCTTAGATTTATCAACTACTATGAAATAAGGATATCTGCTATTAAGTAGCTTCGAGCAATATTCAAGATTCTCTTCAGCCATTCGAGGAAGTATACCATTTGAATATTCGTCCCAATGACCTGATGCCTTCATAAATTCAAGAGCATGAGTTGAGGAAGTAAAAGTCTTGCCTAACGGTTCTCTTGAGTCTGCTTTGCTTTCAACTTCAATCTTAGTAGAATCAGCAATTTCAGGAGCTGTAGAAGTAGAGTCTATTGTATCCGCATCCATTCTTGAAGAAGAATTAGAACAACTTGCTGATAATAATGAAAACGCGGTCAAAATTGTAAAACCTAATCCGCACCAAGTATATTTATTCATTGTTTGAGAAACTATATATTTATTTCGAATTTTACTTCGCAAAGTTAACACTTTTTCACTTTAAATTCAAATTATCATGAATAGTAAAATAATAATGACGAGTCACTATTTTAATAATCCTCTAAATATGTGCATCTTAACCTTATCAGTCCATTTTGTCCAAATTATTTCATACCTATAGTGTCACCATGCGTTCTTATTTAGCAATAATCATATACACAATAATTACGACAATTAATACAACATATTGAAAATAATTTCGTAACTTCGCGCTTAATATGAATTATATTCGCATCGGAGGAGTACTTCTTCTCTTCATTCTTTGGATTTGGCTTGCACGTGGAGTATTTTCAACATCTCCGCTTACTTTGTACAAAATACTTGTGGTGCTTATCTCCGGTGCCTGTATTTTTATCCCTCTTTTAAGAAAACTTAGGGAAAGCGACTCTAATAAATCTGATAATGGTAAAAGATCCTGATAATCATGCCCCGGTTAACGCCGTCCACTCCGGTCGACTTCTACCGCATATCAAGTCACCCGAAGATCTTCGCAAATTGCCGGTTGAAGCTCTTCCGATAGTAGCAGAAGAGATTAGAAAGCTCATTATTGATACTCTTGCAAAAAATCCCGGGCACTTCGCTTCTTCCATGGGCGCAGTGGAGATTGCCGTAGCCCTGCATTATACACTTAATACTCCGGATGACAGGATAGTTTGGGATGTAGGCCATCAAGCTTATGCACATAAGATTATCACCGGGCGACAAAAGGAATTTGAAACTATGCGTACATTCGGAGGAATAAGCGGCTTCCCTTCTCCTTCAGAATCAATCTATGATACATTTACGGCCGGTCATGCTTCTAATTCAATCTCGGCAGCACTCGGTATGGCAGTAGCAAACCGTAATACTATAGGTAAAGAGAATTTACGCACAGTCGCTGTCATTGGCGACGCTTCTATTTCAGGTGGTCTTGCATTTGAAGGACTTAACAATGCCTCTAACATGAAGAATAATCTGCTGATTATTCTCAATGATAATGAAATGTCTATAGACCAGGCAGTTGGAGCACTTCACAGATATCTATCAGCAATGCACACGTCAGGCACATACAACAGATGGCGTGACCGCTTATATAAGATTTGCAAAAATAATGGTCTGATTTCGGAAGAAGGAAGAGGACGAGTAATGCGATTCAACAACAGTCTCAAAGCGCTCTTCTCAGGTGGTCAGAACATATTCGAAGGACTCAACATACGTTATTTCGGACCATTTGACGGACACGATTTACCCGGACTGGTGAAGGTAATAAATGAGATTAAAGATATGGATGGGCCGAGGATACTTCACCTTTGCACTAAAAAGGGTAAAGGCTATGCCCCGGCCGAAGATAATCCTGCATTATGGCATGCACCGGGAAAATTTTCGCCTAACACAGGAGTAAGAAAAAGCTCCGGCAAATCTGAAGTTAAGCCCAAAATAAAGTGGCAAGATGTTTTTGGTGACACTCTTGTCTCATTAGCTGAAACAGATGACCGTATAGTGGGTATTACAGCCGGAATGCCCTCCGGGACTTCCATTTCAAAAATGATGAAGATATTTCCCGACCGATCATTCGATGTAGGAATTTCAGAAGGTCACGGAGTTACATTTGCCGGAGGTCTTGCCGCTGCGGGGAAACGCCCCTTTGTAGCTATTTATTCAGCTTTTCTTCAACGTGCATACGACTCCATCATTAACGATGTCTCAATCCAGGGATTACCGGTGACATTCTGCATTGACCGTGCAGGTCTGGTAGGCGAAGACGGAGTCACTCATCACGGAGTCTTTGATATGGCTTATCTACGATTAATACCGGGAATGAGCGTCGCCTCACCAATGGATGCCGACACACTACGCTCTCTTATGGCAGTTGCACTGACACAGAGCGGACCTATGGCTATTCGTTATCCTCGCGGAAGTTCGGATACGTCGGAATTTAATAAAGATATAAAATTGATTCCAATTGGGAAAGGCAGGTCAATAATAGAAAATGATGGTGCAAAAGTTGCCATTCTCAGTATAGGCTATTTCGGGCAGGATATAGCCAAGGCAATTGAACAGCTTAATAAAGAGAATATCCAGGTATCTCATTACGACATGATATGGATAAAACCCATTGATAAAGATCTTCTGGAATATGTCAGCAATAAATACCCTTCCGTTGTTACACTGGAAGACGGTTGCAAGGACGGTGGATTTGGTTCCGCTGTTGCAGAATGGCTTCAGGATCACAAAAAGTCAAACAGATTGATAAGATTAGGATTGCCTGACCGATGGATTAGCCATGGTACAATTCCTGAGATAAAGAGTGATGCCGGAATAGATAGTGAAGCAATTTACAGTGCTGTAAAAACACTTATTTCTGAAAATTCATGAAGATAATAATAGCCGGAGCCGGTGATGTAGGAGCCCATCTTGCAAAGCTCCTCTCCAATGAAGATCAGGATGTAATTCTTTTAGATTCCGATCAAGTACGACTTGATATAATAGATAATAATTACAATCTGATGACCTACAATGGGTCTACTTCTTCCATTAAAGCATTGAAGGAAGTTGGAGTTGAGGATGCTGATCTATTCATTGCCGTCACTCCTTACGAGACTCGAAATCTTGCAGCATGTTCGATAGCTGATAAACTGGGAGCGAAAAAGACCGTTGCCAGAGTTGACTCTCAGGAATTTATCAATAAAGAGAACGGTTATATCATGCGTGAGATGGGAGTGGATTATATGATTTATCCTGAACGACTTGCTGCTGATGAGATATCAACTGCACTCCAGCATAATTGGGCTCGATATTGGGGAGAACTGCATGATGCTTCACTTCTTCTGATTGGAGTAAAAGTACGTCAGGGAGCGCCAATATGCGGATGTACACTTAAATCTTTACCCGTTAAAGGGCATCTCTTCCACATAGCGGCCATAAAGCGTCATCACGAGACCATTATTCCGGGTGGTGACGACAGCATTGAAGCCGGCGATATAGTCTACTTCATCACTACTGAGCCAAATACTGAGACTGTACGAAAAATTTGTGGTAAGACCAGCTATCATATCAAGCATGTCATGATAATGGGAGGAAGCAGAATAGCTGTAAGATTCTGCCTGCAAAACCACGACAAGTTCGATATAAAAATTATTGACTGCAACAGAGAGCGTTGTGAGGAGCTTGCAACTCTGCTACCACAGGTAGAAATTGCAGTTGGTGATGCCAGAGATATAGACGTATTAAGAGATAACAATATATCCGACTATGATGCATTTCTTGCCTTGACAGATAGTTCGGAGACTAATATTCTATCCTGCTTGACAGCTAAAGAATTTGGAGTACCGAAGACGGTTGCCGATGTTGAAAATACACAATTTTTAGATCAGGCGGAGAGTCTGAATATAGGTACGACTGTCAATAAAAAACTTCTTGCATCAAGCCGAATATTTAAAATTCTCCTTGATGCAGATGAGCATAATGCTAAAACACTTGCATTGGCCGATGCAGAAGTAGCAGAGCTTCCGGTTAAAGAGAAGGCAAAAATCACACGTGGCCCTGTTAAATCCTTGCATCTTCCGCACGGTATGACACTTGCTGCCCTTGTAAGAGACGGAGAATGCAGTCTGATTGATGGTAACTCACAGATTCAAGCAGGTGACAATGTTGTGGTATTCTGTCTGATGGGCTCAATCTCCAAGATAGAAAAATGGTTTCATTAATTATGTAGATGTGAAAATGTTTGAAGTCAAACGAAGGCGTTTTGTCAACATAATGATGCTGCTAAGAGTAATCGGATGGTTGCTCATGATAGAGTCGGGGTTTATGTGTATTCCGATAATAGCAGATTTTGTAGTTGGAGGAGGAAATTTTGCATTTGTTTGGTCAGCATTGATAACGTTTTGTGTTGGGATCGCACTGATGGCATTACGCCCCAAGTCAAAGGAGATGGGAAGGAGAGAAGCCATATTACTTACAGCACTTACGTGGATTGTACTTTCACTTTTTGGTATGCTCCCCTTCCTTTTTGCGGGTACACACCTTTCAGTAACTGATGCATTTTTTGAAACAATGAGTGGCTTTACAACTACCGGAGCATCAGTACTGGCATCGCTTGAAAATATTCCGGCAGGAGTATTGTTATGGCGATGTATAGTACAATGGATAGGTGGATTGGGAATAATACTTTTCACGCTTGCTGTAATCCCAATGCTAAATTATTCCGGTGGTATTCAGCTCTTTAATGCGGAAGTCACAGGAATCACACACGATAAACTCCGTCCTCGCGTCAGCAGTACTGCCAAGAGTCTTTGGATTATGTATATAGGATTATCTGTTGTGGCCATTATTTTATTGTGTTTGTCTGATATGCCTGTTTGGGAAGCAATATGTACAGGTCTTTCCACCGTATCAACCGGTGGCTTTGCAACTACCAACATGAGTCTCGGTAAATATGACACCACTTATATTAAGATAGTAATGGTGATATTTATGTTTTTGGGCGGAATCAGCTTTACATTAATATATAAGGTATTAAGTGGAAGATCCTTTTCGCCGTTAAAAAATACTGCATTTCGAGTCTATGGAGGAGGCGTACTTATAGCTTACGTCTTGTTGACAATAAATTATCTCTTGTCAGGTTCACCCGTGTCGGTCAGGGCGCTAACTATTGATCCATTATTTCAATCAGTATCTATATTTTCATCAACTGGAATCATCCAGCCCGGATATGTAGATTCAGGAGCCATATCCTTCACTGTACTGCTATTGATGATGTTTGTGGGTGCATGCGCCGGAAGCACTTCGGGAGGTGCTAAAATTGACCGTATTATAGTTCTCTTTAAATTCATAAAGACACAGTTTAGTAGAGTTATGCATCCTAATGCAGTGTGTGCAGTTGCCGTAAATGGGAAAGGCGTTCCTGCTCCGGTTGTTATGAAAACGCTATGCTTTCTTTTCCTCTATATAATGGTTGTCATAGCCGGTGGACTTACGCTGTCACTAATAGGTCTTCCGCTCGGGGAATCTTACTTTTGTTCGTTATCAGCAATGAGTAATACCGGCCTCTCAACACCATCAATGGGTATTGATGGGAGCTATTCCACAGCACCGGATGCTGCAAAATGGGTTCTTACTCTATTAATGCTCATAGGGCGTCTTGAGATTTACACTATACTCTTACTATTCACGCGATATTTTTGGAAGAAATAAGATATTGATAAACTCATAGTTACCTAATGTACGCAAAAAAAATCTCAATTTTTCAGTCAAAAAATTTGGCCATATAAGAAATTGATATTAACTTTGCATCGTCAAAAGAGATGATTTAGGTCTTGAATCTAATAACCTCAATGATCAATATGAATTGCCTTGTGGTGTAATGGTAGCACGCAGGTTTCTGGCACCTTTAGTGAGGGTTCGAGTCCTTCCAAGGCAACGATGATTATTAGAGTTAAGTTATTCACTTAGCTCTAATTTTTTTATTGTAATATTGCTTGATGTCTCTACATTCGCCCGGTATTATTTCTTATTTAGTCCAATTCACTTTTTCAATTCATTAATATTTATTATCTTTGTGCTGTAAAGAAGGTACTTAAGAATTAAATTTCAAATCTTCTTATCCTATTCTTTCCAATATTCGCAATTTAATATAATCAGATTTTATTAATTATAACCCTAACCTAACTCTAAACCATGATTACACCTGTATTTTGGCTCGTACCAATCTCAGCAGTAATTGCGTTGATTTTTGCTTTCATTTTTTACAAGCAAATGATGCGCGAAAGCGAAGGCTCAGAGACAATGATGCGAATAGCATCTCACGTACGCAAAGGCGCAATGTCTTATCTGAAGCAACAGTACAAAATTGTAGGCATAGTATTTGTATGTCTCGTAGTAATTTTTGCAGTTATGGCCTACGGATTCCAGCTGCAAAATCCTTGGGTACCGGTAGCATTCCTTACCGGTGGATTTTTTTCCGGTCTTTCAGGATTCCTCGGTATGAAAACTGCAACCTACGCATCTGCACGCACTGCCAACGCCGCACGCAACTCTCTTAACAGTGGCTTGCGAGTAGCGTTCCGTTCCGGTGCCGTGATGGGTTTGGTTGTTGTTGGTCTCGGACTCCTTGACATCTCTTTCTGGTATCTGCTTCTTGACTGGCTTGTTGATCTTCAGGGCACACAAAAACTTGCCATGATTACCACTACCATGCTCACTTTTGGTATGGGAGCATCAACTCAAGCTCTTTTTGCACGTGTAGGTGGAGGCATTTATACTAAGGCAGCCGACGTAGGAGCTGATCTGGTAGGAAAAGTTGAAGCCGGTATTCCGGAGGATGATCCGCGCAATCCTGCTACAATTGCTGATAATGTTGGTGACAACGTAGGAGACGTTGCAGGTATGGGCGCAGATCTTTATGAATCATATTGTGGATCCATTCTTGCTACGTCTGCACTTGGTGCAGCGGCCTATCTTCTTGAAAATAACATTGAGATGCAATATAAGGCCGTTATTGCTCCCATGCTGATTGCGGCCGTGGGTATTCTTCTCTCTATTATAGGTATTTTCTCTGTGCGAACGAAAGAAAATGCTACAATGAAGAATCTTTTGGGTTCACTTGCGTTCGGTACTAACCTCAGTTCAATTCTTATAGTTGGTGCATCCTTTCTTATTCTTTGGGCACTTGGCATAACGAGCTGGGCACTAATAGGATGTTCGGTTGTAGTCGGCTTATTAGTTGGTATCGTGATTGGTCGCTCTACAGAATACTATACTTCTCAGTCATACAAACCTACACAACGACTTGCAGAAAGTGGGAAAACCGGTCCTGCTACTGTCATCATTTCCGGTGTTGGTTTAGGAATGATTTCTACAGCAGTTCCGGTAATCGCAGTAGTAGTAGGAATCATTCTCAGCTACTGGTTTGCGTCCGGATTTGACTTCACTAATGTAGCTATGGGGCTTTACGGCATAGGCATTGCTGCTGTAGGTATGCTTTCCACCCTCGGCATAACACTCGCTACGGATGCATACGGTCCTATTGCTGATAACGCAGGAGGGAATGCCGAGATGAGTGGATTGGGTGAAGAGGTGCGCAAACGTACTGATGCTCTTGACTCACTCGGCAATACTACCGCTGCTACCGGCAAAGGATTTGCTATTGGGTCAGCAGCTCTGACCGGGCTTGCTCTTTTAGCATCTTATATTGAAGAAATCCGTATCGGTCTCACTCGACTTGGAGAGACAATGATTCAAATTGGAGATCGTGCAGTGCCGATTCACGAAGCCTCCTTCTCAGACTTTATGACTTTCTATGAAGTCAACCTAATGAGCCCTAAGGTGCTTTCAGGTATGTTTATAGGCGCCATGATGGCATTTTTGTTCTGTGGCCTTACAATGAATGCCGTGGGGCGCGCGGCATCCAACATGGTAGACGAAGTTCGTCGTCAATTCCGTGAAATTAAAGGCATTCTTGAAGGAAAATCAGAACCTGATTATGCCCGGTGCGTGCAAATCTCAACAAAGGGGGCACAGCGCGAAATGATTTTCCCATCCATACTTGCCATACTTGCTCCTATTATCACCGGTCTTATATTCGGCGTGCCTGGAGTAATCGGTCTTCTTGTTGGTGGATTGTCGTCCGGCTTTGTACTTGCCATTTTTATGGCCAATGCCGGTGGCGCCTGGGATAATGCAAAGAAATATATTGAAGAAGGCAATTTTGGAGGAAAAGGCTCTGAAGTACATAAAGCTACTGTAGTTGGTGACACTGTTGGTGATCCTTTCAAAGATACAAGTGGACCTTCACTCAACATTCTAATCAAACTTATGTCAATGGTTGCTATTGTAATGGCAGGACTTACTGTAAGCTGGAGCCTGTTCTAAAAACCATATTACTATATATATTATAAAAAGCTGAGAAGAGGCTGTATTAAACTTGAAATAATTTTAATACAGCCTCTCATTTTTAGAATAATTTCTATGATAGGAAAAGAGATTGAACGAAGATTATTGGCTCTTAAAAATGACGAAGAGGCCAAACACCTTTCACGATTCTTTAAGACAGGTCATGGAGAATACGGAGAAGGGGATAAATTTCTCGGTATCAGGGTTCCGGTAACAAGAAGTATTGTCAAGAATTTCCGAGGCGAGGGAGAAATTGATGATATTCTGTACCTTACCGGTAATGAATACCATGAGATAAGGCTCGCAGGATTCTTGCTGCTTATTGATAAATATAAGTACTCCGTCGACAAAAAAAGTATCGTTGAATTGTATCTTAATCTAATAGACCGGGGGAATAACTGGGATCTTGTAGATGTAATCGCTCCTAAGATACTGGGCGACTACCTTGTCAAGCATGTGGATGAGAGGTATTTACTTAATCAATTGGCAGCTATGAAAAATAAGCTGTGGCATCAACGCGTTGCAATAGTCAGTTGTCATCCACTAATTTGTAATTACGATTATGAAGACACATTAGCAATTTCTGAACTATATCTCACCCACAAACATGACCTTATTCACAAAGCAACAGGTTGGATGCTACGAGAGACCGGTAAGCATGGTGGAATTAAAGAATTACTTGAATTCCTTGATCTTCATGCATCCATAATGCCACGTACTATGTTGCGCTACGCCATAGAGTTATTCAATCCTGAATTGAAATGGCATTATATGTCAAAGTAAATCAGTAAGTCTTATATCTCAACTCCCTCAATTTTCAAGAGATTCCTTTTTAATTCTACACCCCATGAGAATCCCCCTGGCTTACCAGCTTTTGCGATTACTCGATGACAAGGTATAATGATTCCAATAGGATTTTTTCCTACTGCATTTGCCACAGCTCTCACTGACGTTGGCCGTCCTATTTTAGTGGCTAAACGAGAATATGATATGGTTTCACCATACTTTACCTTTTGCAATTCTCTCCAAACTTTCTTTTGAAAATCAGTACCATTTAGAATTATCGGAAGTCTAAATGTCTTTCTTTGGCCTTTAAGATATTCATCTATTTGTCGGCGTGCAGTAAGTGCAATTTTAAATTCATCATTATCAATAATATTAAAACCTGATCTCCGGACGTTATCTATAAATCGTAACCCTATAATATATTCGCCTTCCGATTCTATTTCTATCGCATGATTTGCAATTGTAAACCTAAACAACATATTATTCAACCTGAATAGAATATTCTACAGCATCGCTGATAGCGGCTTGAAGCCGGACCTTATCGGGGAAATTATAATCATCATATTGAGCCGTTATTTTTCCCACGCGGTTTACTATATATAGCCGAGGTACTCCTGAAGTTGCAAAAAGATGATATACATCTGAATTCTCTTGCGGTGAATAAGGCAGAGAGAGGCAATTTGTACTCCAATATTTCGCTATTTCAGGCTCCGCTTCGTTGCGCGCAATACAAATAAATTCTGCACCCCAATCTGAATCGTATGCCTGTTGTACTATAGGTAAAGCCTCTCTACAATCCCGACAATTAGTGGTAAAAAACATAATGACAGCCACTTTCCCTTTCAAAGTCTTGTCACTCACTACTCTACCGTCATTCATAAGTATCTCGAATTCAGGAATTGATTCACCCGTCAAAATTAGGCTGCGCCCCTCTTCCGGTGTATCGTTTATACATCCTGTTAGGGGCACAGCTATAGTAAAAAGAAGTATGAGGCATAGCGAATTATTCATGCCCCATAATATCTTTTTTATTATATCAATCATTTGTAAGATAAGTCACACCGGCTTTATTAGCTTGAATCTCTTTGATTTTGGCAATTTCGGCCTTTGCTGCTACTTTTCCGTTTTTCTCTGCCTTATCAAACCAATTGATTGCCTCATCATATTTTCCCTGAATAGCATTGAGCACACCACGTGCATAATAGACCTCGCCATCATCACCGGCGTTATTTAGATATTTCTCAGCTTGCATATATTGTCCGCGAATCATGGCAGCATTTGCGGCATTGAGGTTAGCAATCTTGTCATTAGGATACATCTTTACGGCCATTTCAAAGACTTCATCAAACTCTGCTGAACCGGGCTGGTAACTATTAGCAAGTATAAAGAGTTCGTTAAGACTCAGATTTTTCGGGCGCGTCTTGAATACTTCTCTTATCTCCTCAACTGTATAGTATTTTTTCACCTTATAAGTGATGAGATAATCTGTATGACGTAAAGGAGGATATACATTTGCCAATATAAAGGGATAGTCAGCGGGGAAGCGCTTCATAAATTCCTCATTCTTAGTACGAATTGGTACTTTTGGATCGTCAATAAAAGCTATCATCTCATTGCGGTTGGGTAGTGAACTACCCTTCAGCCACTCTCTTAGACCGTCCCAATCTTCCGGTACGGCGGCAGTACTATACACATTGGCAGGAAAAGAAGAATTATTGCGGACGTACTCCTTTACAACTTCTACACGCCCGTTAGCAAGACGCACATTATTGTCATACGGACCCTCAGGTGAGGCATAACCGGTAAGTTTAATAAGTTCAACGGTTGCATCAGGATTCTCCTTTACAGCATTAACTGTTCGCATGATTGAGTCGAGCTCTACATAGTTGTTTGCATACTTCCAGTCTATATTGGTGCGGTTTACAATAAATCGAATATTAGCACGGCCCGACAGGTTGAATCTCTTTTCAACGGTGTCAAGAGGAGCAACAAATGAGAAAGCCGCATCGAAAGTACGAGGCTTTAAGTTAACTCGTGCAACTGGCACATCAAATTCACCCTTCGTAGTACCGCAACAGCCTGTCTGCCTAGCATCAAGGGTAACAATACAATCTTCCATCCAATCCTCATATTTCACTCGCTCTGAATACTGAATCATTTCTTCTTTTCCCGAGCGATAGAGATGCTCAAGACGCTCTTTTGACTCATTGCGAAGAGAGGAGTAATACATATTTTTCCCCGCAATTATTACCGGAGGAAGCTCTACTGATTTTGACGAATCAGAGGAAGAAATCACCGGTACAATCTCAAGTCTCTGATTGATTGAATTCTTTATTGTCTTGGGATTGACGTTCATATTTACAAAAAACGCAGATCCATCACGCCCGGTCTGTAAATCACTCACGCTCAGACTCTTCACATTCTGAGCAGTAGCCAGGTTAGCAAATAATAGAATAGCTGCTAATATCTTAATAATCTTCATGGCAAAATCTTAGAATATGTATTCAACATTCACGGCCACTTTTGTGGGACCGACATAATTATGCACTTTGCCCTCCTGAATCTTGGTGCCGCATTCTGCACAGGGATAGACATCTGAACGAGTGTACACCCACCCCACACCAAGTTCCGCCTCAATGTTCCAATGTTTTGCTACTGGCCAGGAGTAACCATAAGCAATGCCTGCTCCAACACCCCAGCCCTGATAACGGCGATCGCGAAGCTTTGAAAAATCAGTACCAAGAAAATCAAGTGATTTTATGCCGATATTTCCTACATTAAACTGACCTCCAAGTGCATGTAATCCGAAGAAATGACCGCTAAAGCGCTCACATAGCCAATATCTGGCTTCAGGCTGAACTACCCAATGCTTCCATCTATGGTCGTTTCCTATTGTCCACGCATTCATTTCGACGGAGATATCCATTGTCCATTTAGGCGCAAGACCCACTTCAACAGCGAGATTCGGGCTCAGCGCTATATCTCCGATTAGGTTTGTCTTCATGGCAACTTCCTGCCCTTTTGCATTTACAGCAATGAGCAACATCATGGTACCAAAAGGCAGTAGTAATTGTCTAAATCTCATTATTAGTGTGTATTATTCTGCATATCAAATAACTTAATTACACGATATACAATAGCTTGATTATCAGTGGCAGAACACAGTTCTAAGTGGTTAAATGAATTGCAGAGCATCAGTAGCTATTTTGGGGAAACGGAATTATACTTTGATAATTCTGAATTTCACGACAAAATTAATACCTATTGGACAAATTAATTAAGAATTAATTGTTAAATAAGGTTAACAATAATTTTCTTTATCCTCACTGATGCCATTCTACAATGTTTCCACTCTCGAGTGATTCTTTTACCATAATTATTCGCTGATTTGATGATCCGCGAAATAGTAAATCTTTGTCGCGAAGTTCGTCTATATATTTCCCTTCAACTACTGCTTCAGCATATTTTATTACACTCCTAAGCTTCGGACTATCAATTATTTCCTCCCATGAAAAACCGGTATAAATCCAAATTTTCAATCCTGATTCCACAATCTTTCGACAAAGATTTCCTACATTTTCAGGTTGAAAAAGTGGGTCACCACCCGTCAGAGTTACGTTAAAACCCTCAATCTCAATCTCATGAATTAGTTCCTCCAGACTATATGTGTCTCCGGCTTCAAAGCTCCACGATTGGGGATTATGACATTTATAACACTTGTGTCTACACCCTGATAAATAGATTGATGTGCGAAGCCCGGGGCCATCCACAGATGTTCCTCTCTGAATTGAAAGAACATTATAGATCATAGTAATTAACCATTACTTGTGAACAACTCTGTCGTGCAATTCTGCAAGTTTTCCCGAATTCCATCGTGATGTAGTACCCACCAGATATCCGGTTATTCGCTGAATAGTCTCAAACTTTGTTCCGCATTTTGGACAATCAGTCTCATCGGTACGTGCATTTTCATAACCGCATTTAGGACAGTGATTACGGTTGTGATTAACTGATCCGTAGCCTATGTTGTATTTATCAATCAGATCAACTATATCCATAATCGCCTGCTCATTATGAGTAGCATCACCATCAAGTTCTATATAGAAAATATGTCCTCCGCGAGTCAATTCGTGATATGGAGCCTCAATCTTAGCTTTATGGCGCGGAGAACAATGATAATATACAGGTATGTGATTTGAATTTGTATAGTAATCCTTGTCGGTGATTCCCGGGATTATACCAAAACTCTTACGGTCTCTCTTGGTAAACTTACCGGACAGGCCTTCAGCAGGAGTAGCAAGTATAGAATAGTTGTGCTTGTATTGTTCGGAAAAGTCATTTGCGCGTGAACGCATATGGCGAATTATTCTCAACCCGAGCTTCTGAGCCTCTTCAGATTCTCCGTGATGCTTGCCTATAAGCGCCACAAGAGCCTCGGCAAGACCTATGAATCCAATGCCGAGTGTGCCTTGATTAATTACCGTTGATATATTATCATTCGGATTTAAAGAATCTGATCCCGTCCAAAGAGCGCTCATAACCAGAGGGAACTGTTTAGCCAAAGCTGTGGATTGAAATTCCATTCTCTCATTAAGTTGGCGTGCCGTAAGCTCAAGCACGTCATCAAGCTTATTGAAAAATAAATTAATGCGTTCCTCCTGATCTGATATACTCATCACCTCTATGGCCAGACGTACAATATTGATAGTTGTGAATGATAGATTCCCACGTCCTATTGATGTCTTTTCTCCAAATCTATTTTCAAATACACGCGTACGGCAACCCATCGTAGCAACTTCATATTTATATCGTTGAGGATCGTGCGGCTCCCATTTCTCGTGCTGATTGTACGTAGCATCCAAGTTTAGGAAATTCGGGAAAAATCTGCGAGCTGTCACTTTGCATGCAAGCCGATAGAGATCATAGTTCGGATCATCAGGCAAATAGCTTACTCCCCTCTTTTTCTTCCATATCTGAATTGGGAAAATAGCAGTAGCTCCATTTCCTACACCCTCATAAGTAGAATTTAGCAATTCTCGAATTACACAGCGTCCTTCTGCTGAAGTATCTGTACCATAATTAATTGATGAAAAAACTACTTGATTTCCACCACGCGAATGAATTGTATTCATATTATGGATGAAGGCTTCCATAGCTTGATGCACTCTTTCAACGGTACGGTTAATAGCGTGCTGCAAGTATCTCTCTTTACCGGCAAGTCCGTTTAAGTCTTTTGAGATATAGTCTATTATCTCTGCATCATATAGTTCTGAAAGATCTTCCCCGCTCAGTTTCTCAAGTGTCTTGATCTCCTCCTTAAACGATGATCGCACAAAAGGTGCGAGGTAAAAGTCAAAAGCCGGTATTGATTGACCACCATGCATCTCGTTCTGTGCTGTCTCCAATGAAATGCACGTTATTACAGAAGCTGTTTCAATCCTTCTCGCCGGACGTGATTCTCCATGTCCGGCAACAAATCCGTACTTCAAAATATTCTCAAGTGGATGTTGCACACACGTGAGGCTTTTCGTAGGATAATAATCCTTATCATGAATATGAATATAATTGTTTTTTACAGCTTCTTTTACCTCAGGACTTAGCAAATAATCATCAACAAAAGGCTTGGTAGTCTCCGATGCAAATTTCATCATCATTCCGGCGGGCGATTCTGCATTCATATTAGCATTTTCGCGAGTGATGTCATTACTTTTTGCCTCTATTATCTCAAGAAATATATCACGAGTCTTAGCACGGCGAGCAATACTTCGTTTTTCCCTATATGCAATATATTTCTTTGCAACCTCTTTTCGGGTAGACTTCATTAACTCTAATTCTACTCTATCCTGTATAGATTCTACAGTCATTCGTTCTGAACCGGTCATACCTATTCGATCAGTGATTTTCTGAATTAGCGCTTCATCTTCCCCCAGTTCTGTCTGAAGCATTGCTTTACGAATAGCCGCCTTGATTTTCTCTTCGTTGTATCCAACTACGCGCCCATCACGCTTTTCTACTATTTGTATCATTGTAATCTTTTGGTGAGTGATAATGATTTTTAGCACCACAAAATTACAAAAAAATTCTTCAGCACGAACAAATATAAAGCTAAAACAAAATTTTAGGAAAACATTTCAGCAAAAATAAAATCATATACTACTGATTATCAGTTGTGTAACAAATATTTTTGGAAAACATTTTCTCAAAATTATTATTTCAATTATTCAATTTGTTTTATCAAGACCAATTTGAAAACGTCATTTAATATTGATCAATTCATGTTTTGAATGATAAAATTGATATAACTTTTATTGAATATAAACAATAAATAAGTTATCTTTGTGCAACAGTAGAACTTCTCTTCTTACAGTAAAATTGACTACTGATACAATTAACTATTTTTAGGAATATTAATATATGCCAATGTGGAATCCGTGGCATGGTTGCCACAAAATTAGTCCGGGATGCAAAAATTGCTATGTGTTCCGCGAAGATGCTGCACGCGGCGTTGCTAGTAATGCGGAAAATATAAGAAAAACGCTCGCATACAAATTACCTCTACGAAAAGATCGACATAGAAAACTCAAATATCCGCCGGAGACAGAATTTGCGCTCTGTTTCACATCTGATTTCCTCATTGAAGAGGCGGATAAGTGGCGCGAAGATATATGGAACATTATTAGAACTCGTAATGATTGCCGATATTATTTCTTTACCAAGCGTATCAACAGATTGTCACAATGCTTACCTGAAGATTGGGATGAATTATCAAAAATAGTTGCCGTAGGATGTACAGTTGAAAATCAAAAGATGGCAGAAATAAGAATGCCGGAATTCTTGGTGCTTCCAATTAAGCACCGGATAGTAGTAGCTGCCCCCATGATTGGTAAATTAGATTTAAGACAATGGCTGACTCCGGAAGAAATAGAAATGGTTAGCGTTGGAGGAGAATCAGGAAAATATTCTCGCCCCCTTGAATTCAATTGGGTAAAAGAATTACATCGTCAATGTCAAGATGCATCAGTTCCATTCAATTTTCATCAAACCGGATCATATCTAATCAAAGACGGACGACACTACCACATTCCCCGCAATCTTCAACACATACAAGCATCCAAAGCCGGTCTAAATGACAAAACCTATAACAAGCTAAAATAATACACTATCGTAGTCCTCATAGCCCTCATAGCCCTCCGCTCATAAATATTATAAGTCTTATAAATCTTATATTTGCCAGCCCAGGCCCTCTAAAGCTCTCATAGCCCTCATAGTGCTCCCAGCTCTCTTAGTGCTCCTAGTGCTCATAGTGCTCAACCAGGCCATCCAAAGCCCCCATAGTTCTTATAAGTCTTATAAGTCTTATAAATCTTATATTTACCAGCCCAGTCCCTCCAAAGCCCTCATAGCCCTCAAAAGCACTCCCAGCTCTCTTAGTGCTCCTAGTGCTCATAGTGCTCAACCAGGCCATCTAAAGCCATCATCCAGGCCATCTAAAGCCAAAAAAAGGCCGAAGCTCTTACGAACCTCGGCCTCTAAGGGGGCGATTA